>JACDHS010000059.1 GCA_013820875.1 Verrucomicrobiota bacterium
TGCTGCGGTTCCCGCAAGGTGCTGTGTTCCCGGAACCAGCTTCATTGTGGATCCCGCAGAGCACCTTGTTCCGGGGAATCACGCCATTGCGGAAGCCGCAGAACCCCTTGTCGCAGAGAACGATGCCAGGATCGGATGGGTTCTTCGCATTTCGGTGGAATAGGATTTGGAAAAGTCTTCGATCGGTGAATTCCTGTTCCGGAGGAACACGTGAGAATAGCCCATTTTTTAACCTTGGGTCGAGGAGGAGACGAATTTGGACTGCGGTGGCAAGCGAAGCGCGACACCGCTTTCGGACGCTCAATGCGGAGTTTTCAATTTCCTGGTGCTTAATGCGCCCGAAAGCGCTGTCGCCGCTGCGCTCTGCCAGCGCAGTCCAAAATGCGGTTTCGAATTGGAACAATAAACTTTACCTTCGGAAAGGCGCATGGCTATTCCACCGCAAACAGCGAAGAACCAGCGGAAGAAATCCAGGACGTAAAAAATGTAGCGCGGATTTTCAATCCGCTGAACGTTCGGATTACCGAGCGTGTTCGGCGTTTTTAACGTGCAGCGGATTGAAAATCCGCGATACAGCAGACTAAAAGTCCGTGCTACGAGCGTTGCGCAACCCTAAAAAAAGGCCGGCGCAATTTGCGCCGGCCCGTGATGCGACCTCACAAGGAATACCAATGATGCTCAATCAATCTTTTTGCTGATCGCGTTCTTGTTCAGCGCCAGCGGGTTCCTGGATGGCGCCGCCAGCCTGGATTTGAGTTTGTAGCCGTTGGGCTTGTTGCAGATGCTCGCGCAGTTCAGGGAGTTGCTGGCGGGCAAACTGCTGGATTTGCTGGTCCTGATGCTGATTGGCAATGCGTTCAAGAGTCTGGACGGCTTGACGATGTTCTTCCGTGATGAAACGGATATACGCCTGGTCAAACTGGCGGCCGCTGGCATCGCTCAGTTGTTGTAACTGCTGAGTGTCCACCTGGACCCCTTGTTGTTGAGCCAGTTGACGCAATTGCTGACTGGTTTGTTGCAGCGATTGCTGCTGCTGTTGAGCGAGTTGTCGCACGGGCTGGCTTTGCGCTTTTTCGGCGGCTAACTGGCTCAGTGCCATTCCCAGCTTGATGTTGGCAGCGGCGCCTTTTACGAACTCACGTGCTTCAGGCAGATCTTGCTGAGATTGCCACTGCTGATCCTGCCATTGCTGGCCGGGTTGTTGGCTGGCCTGGAGCTGTTGAACCTGCTGTTGCAACTGCTGTACCTGTTGCTGGAGTTGTTGCACTTGCTGCTGCACTTGTTGTTGTCCGCCCGGAGCTCCCGCCTGTTCGCGGATTTCTGTGCCGCTTTGCCGTTGCTGGCGCTCGCTCTGGAAACCAGGTGTGTACTGTTGCTGGTGCTGCTGATACTGTTGCTCAGTTCCGGCTGGTTCCTGGATTTGTCCGGACGCTTGAATCTGGGTCTGCGCCCGTTGAGCCTGCTGGAGCTGCTGCCGCATTTCAGGCAGTTGTTGACGCGCAAACTGCTGGATTTGCTGGTCCTGATGTTGATTGGCGATTTGTTCCAACATTTGGAGGTTTTGACGTCCTTGCTGGGTGATGTAGCTGAGGTAAGCCTGGTCAAACTGCTGGCCGCTCGCCCTTGCCACTTGCTGGAACTGTTGGAGGTCCAGTTGCACCCCCTTCTGTTGAGCGAGTTGCTGAAGGCTTTGATTCGCCTGTTGATGCGTTTGGCTGATTTTTTGCGCAAATTGTCGCACTTGCGGGTGTTGCGCTTTTTGTTCTGCCAATTGACCGAGTGTTATCTCAAGCTTGTTTTCTGCTGCCGCCTGTTTAATGAAGTATTTTGCCTTGGGCATGTCCTGCTGTGCTCCCGCAGGTTCGCCGATGACGATTGCTTCATGCTGTTCGCCCGCTTGAACCCCGGACTCAGCGCCTGAGGGTTCCTGGATTTGTTGTCCGGCCCCTCGTTGAGATTGCTCCTGCCCCCTCTGGTCGTTCGCGAAGGCGGTGCTGGCCAGGAGATTGGCAATTACCAATGCTGCCACTGTTTTCTTTATGTCGATTCTCATGTTGTATCCTTTGTTAAGTGTTAACGGGGATTTGGTCCCTGGTTTCCCTTCAAGGCCAAACCTCTTTCAGGACAGACATACTTCAATCGGGCATAACCGCTTTCGTTTGTTGGTGGGATGGAGGATGGGGAGGAGTTGGGTGGTTGAATGGTTGAATGGTTGAATGGTTGAATGGTGGGGGAGCTTTTGTAAACGGAACACCAAATGAGAACCGGGGCCTTTTACCCATGCAACAGTGCAACAATTCAACCATGCAACGTTTTCAATCCCCCGCTTTATGGAATTCCAGACCGGCTCCATTCGCGCTGACTTTGACCAAATCACCCGGCTTGAACTCGCCTTCCAGCAATCGCATCGCAAGCGGATCAAGCAATTCCTCCTGGATGGTGCGCCTGAGTGGACGCGCACCGAATTGCGGATCGTAACCTTCTTTGGCCAACAACTGTTTCGCTCTTTCATCCACATCAAGAGCGAGGTGCTGCTGGGCCAATCGCTTTTGCAGACGTTCGAGTTGGATGTCCACGATCTTTATCAATTGTTCCTCGTCGAGACTATGAAAGATGATGATGTCATCCACGCGATTGAGGAACTCCGGTCGAAAAAGCTTCTTCAATTCCATCTTCACGAGTTGTTCCATTTCCTCGTGTTCGTTAGGTGACATTTTTCCAGCGGTGAAAAATTCCTGGATAATCGGTGAACCGATATTGCTGGTCATGATCACGATCGCGTTCTTGAAATCAACCGTGCGCCCCTGGCCATCGGTGAGGCGGCCATCGTCCAACACCTGGAGGAGAATGTTAAAGACGTCGTGGTGCGCTTTTTCGATTTCATCAAACAGTACCACACTGTAAGGGCGGCGACGAACGGCCTCGCTTAATTGTCCGCCTTCTTCATATCCGACATAACCCGGAGGAGCGCCGACCAATCGTGCGACGGTGTGTTTTTCCATGTATTCGCTCATGTCAATTCGCACCATGGCGCTTTCGTCATCAAAAAGAAATTCAGCGAGAGCACGGGCGAGTTCAGTTTTGCCGACGCCGGTGGGGCCGAGAAAAATAAAGGAACCGATCGGACGATTGGGATCCTGCAAACCGCTGCGGGCGCGTCGAACGGCATTGGACACGGCATGAATCGCTTCGGCCTGGCCGATGACACGACGCTGCAAACGCTCTTCCATCTTGATCAGCTTCGCACGTTCGCCTTCGAGCATTTTGCTGACGGGAATGCGGGTCCATGAAGCCACCACTTTGGCGATGTCTTCCTCGGTCACTTCCTCGGTGAGCAGGCGTGTAGTCTCTGGTTTCTCCTGCAATGCTTTTTGTGCACCGGCAATTTTATTCTGCAACTCAGGGATGCGACCGTACTGGATCTGTGCGGCCAAATTTAAATCGCCAGCGCGTTGAGCCTGTTCCGCTTCATTCTTCGCCTCTTCAAGTTGCATGTTCAAAATGCTGACGGCATTGATGGCAGCCTTTTCGTTTTGCCACTGTGCTTTGAGTTGGGAGGAAGTTTCCTTCAGGTCGGCCAGTTCTTTTTCCAACTTGCGCAGACGCTCGCGAGAGGCTTCGTCTTTCTCTTTCTTCAATGCAGTCTGTTCAATTTCAAGCTGCATGATCTGGCGCTCGAGCGCATCGATCTCCGTTGGCATGGAATCGAGTTCCATGCGTAGGCGCGAGGCAGCTTCGTCAATGAGGTCAACGGCTTTGTCGGGAAGAAAACGATCGGTGATGTAACGGTGAGAAAGGGTCGCCGCCGCAACGAGGGCCGCGTCCTGGATGCGCACTCCGTGATGCACTTCGTAACGTTCTTTTAAACCGCGCAAAATCGCGATCGTCGCTTCGACGCTCGGTTCGGCGACGGTCACCGGCTGAAAGCGGCGTTCCAGTGCGGCATCCTTTTCGATGTGCTTTCGATACTCGTCGAGAGTTGTCGCTCCGATGCAATGCAGTTCGCCTCGCGCCAGGGGAGGTTTCAACATGTTCGCAGCATCGGCAGCGCCTTCGGCAGCTCCGGCCCCGACAATGGTATGAAGCTCATCAATGAACAAAATGACACGCCCTTCGCTCGAGATGATTTCTTTGAGAAATGCTTTTAGCCGATCCTCGAATTCACCGCGGTATTTTGAACCAGCAATCATCGCCCCGAGGTCCATCGCGACCACTTTCTTGTTCTTCAACGATTCCGGGATGTCACCGCTGACAATGCGCCGGGCGAGACCTTCGACGATGGCGGTTTTGCCGACGCCGGGTTCGCCAATGAGCACAGGATTGTTTTTGGTGCGACGAGTGAGCACCTGCATGACGCGTCGGATTTCTTCGTCGCGTCCGATGACCGGATCGATTTTTCCAGCGCGGGCGAGGGCGGTTAAATCTT
The DNA here is from genome assembly GCA_013820875.1 of Verrucomicrobiota bacterium. Classification (GTDB taxonomy): domain Bacteria; phylum Verrucomicrobiota; class Verrucomicrobiia; order Limisphaerales; family JACDHS01; genus JACDHS01. The sequence continues at coordinate 4,427 of JACDHS010000059.1, forward strand.
TGCCGTACTTTTCCAGGGCCTGGAATTTGTCTTCAGGATTCTGGTCGGTCACGCGTTGGTTGCCGCGCAATTCCATGAGTGCTTTCAGGACGGAGTCGCGCCGCAAACCGTGTGTTTGGAATATTTTCTTGAGAGTGGGGCCGCCTTGTTCCATCAAGCCAAGCAGCAGATGTTCCGTGCTGGTGTAGTCGTCCTTAAGCTTTTCAGCTTCCTTTTCAGCAGCATCAAAAGCTTTCTTGAGTGCGGAACCGAGGAACAAATCTGATGAACTGATCCCTTGTACTTTGACACGACGATCCAGTTCTTTTTCGAGGTCTTCAGAAATACGATCCGTGGAAACGCCGAGCTTCTCGAAGAGCGGGGGAATCAGGCTGTCACTTTGTTGGAGCAAAGCGAGGAGAAGATGTTCGCCGTCGAGTTCCTGGTGTGAATAACGGCTGGCGGTTTCTTGGGCAGCCTGCAGGGCTTCTTGCGCTTTGATGGTGAGTCGGTCCGGTCGCATATTTTCTCCACGGTTGCCTTTTGGCGATTGGTTCTACTTCACGATTGTTGTCAGAAGCATAGCTGAATTTGTGGTTCTGACAATTCAGTGAAAGGAGGAGATGTTGACTCGATCCAACAGGGGGGCGCAACCCATTTGGGGTTGAGGTTTCATCACCGCAGGAAACCAGGGTAGCCCGGATCGGATCGGGCAACCCTTATATGGGCTTTGTTAGGGAATCCCGTTGGGATTCACTGAACAACCTTATCTCAATGCTCTGGTTTCAAAACCACTTTGATGCACTCATCTTGTTTTTTCGCAAACATTTCGTAGGCCTTCGAAGCTTCCTCAAGCGGCATGCGGTGGGTGATTACATAGGACGGATCGATATCCCCGCGTTCGATTCTTTCCAAAAGTGGACGCATGTAACGTTGCACATGAGTTTGACCGGAACGGATGGTCAACCCCTTGTTCATGATGGAACCGATGGGGATTTTGTCGGCGAGCCCGCCATAAACACCGGGCACCGAAACAGTGCCGCCGTTGCGACAGGCCATCAGCGCTTCGCGCAACGCGATAGGACGATCGGTCTCGAGCATCATCGTTTGTTTGACGCGATCGTAGGCATGAACAATTCCGTGTCCGTGGTGGGCCTCCATGCCGACGGCATCGATGCAGGCGTCCGGTCCGCGGCCACCGGTCAATTCAGCGAGCGCCTCGGAAATATCCGACTCTTCGTAGTTTAATGTTTCCGCGCCGCTTTCTTGCCTCGCCATTTGCAGGCGTTCTGGAAAACGGTCGATGGCGATCACCCGTTCCGCCCCAAGCATAAAACAACTTTTGATCGCGAATTGTCCGACGGGTCCACAACCCCAGACGGCGACGGTGTCGCCCGGTTGAATATTGCAGTTCTCGGCGGCCATGTAACCGGTGGGAAAAATATCGGAAAGGAAAAGAACCTGTTCATCGTCCAGGTTGCTTTCGATCTTAATGGGCCCGACATCCGCGAAGGGGACTCGGGCGTATTCCGCCTGTCCGCCTGCGTAGCCTCCGAGCAGGTGGGAGTATCCGAAGATACCGCACGGCGAGTGGCCCCACATCTTTTCCGCAAGGGTGGCGTTGGGATTGGAATTTTCGCAGCAGGAGAACAAACCCTTTTTACAGAAGAAACAATTGCCGCACGAAATAGGGAAGGGGACCACGACGCGGTCGCCCACTCGTAAAGTTTTAACGCCGCTCCCCACCTCCACGATTTCACCCATGAATTCATGTCCCAGGATGTCTCCTTTTTCCATTGTAGGAATGAAGCCATCGTAAAGGTGAAGATCGGAACCGCAAACAGCGGTGGAACTGATTTTTACAATAGCATCGCGCGGATTGAGAATCTCGGGGTCAGGAACAGTTTCGACTCGGACATCAAATTTGCCAAACCAACATGCAGCTTTCATTGGGGTCTCTCCTTTTTTTAAAATTATCCATCATTGTTCAGGGAAAGGCGGACTGGTAGCCCGCCTTCACGGGCAGGTTGCCCGTGCCACCCGGATCATTAGGCGCGGACGTAATCGTCGTATTTCTTAGAGGTGCTGGTGGCGCGGCCAGCGGATTGCCCTTCAGTGCGGGCAATTTCGCCGGTTTCCATCAATTGTTTGAAACGCCGGAGATCAATGCCGATCTGCTGTTCGGGCGCTACGTGAAAGAGTTTGGCGATTTTCGCGCCAATCATCCCAGCAGGCGGGCTGTATTCCAGTTCCACATGCACGATGGTCCCGCGACCGGCAGGGGCGCGTTCGAATTGAATGACTCCGGCGTTGTCCACCTGCGAACCTTTCAAGGAACGCCACGCGATCAATTCGTTTGGGTCGTCTTCGATTAGTTCAGCATCCCATTCCACCGTCTTTCCGGCGGGCGCTTTCGCCACCCAATGCCAGCGGTCGTGTCCGATGGGTTCGACCGATACAAGGTGATTCATGATCACTGGGAGGCGGTCGAAATGACGCCAGAACTCGTAAAGGTCTTCAGGCGAACGACCGATGGTAATGCTTTTCCGCACCTGGATTTTCTTTGTGTCGGAACCGTTCCTGCTCAGTTGCCGGCTGCAATAGAGGTCCAAAGCGGAAACCCCGGCGACGGCTGCCGTTGCTGCGATCACGCGGTTTCGATCGGAACGTTTTGAACTGAAGGCAGAGCCCAGGATGGCAAGATCCATCGCGTCCCCGGCGACTCGCGCCAAAAGCCATTTCGATGTCTTGCGCTGCGTGAGAATGCCGATGCCGCTGGTGATCTCGCGCGCGCCGAGCATTCGCATGAGAGTGTTGCTCTTGCTCTTTTTCATGCCGACTGTTTGAGCCATGCGGCGAGGGGCCAGAATCTGTGCCAATCCCAGACCGATGCTGAACCAGGCGAGACCAAGCGCTAATCGTTGCCCCAAGTTGTTTTGATTGTTTGCCATAAAGTTCTCCGTTGTTGCTGACGGTGCTATTCCAGAATCCGAACAGGTGGCCCTTGCACGGCGCGGGCAGAGGTCGGAAAGCGAGGCAACATCGTCTTGAGGCAGGATCGCTGCAACAAGGTGAACATCCCATTTTGCACTCCGCAAAATGCCTATGTCCCGTGATCGCGCAAAGAATGGTTTGGAGAAGGAACGCTGTTCCCGGGCTGTTGGGTGTGGTTGATTTGGACGAAATCTGTTTCCCCCTTTCCCGGACAGGCAAGATGCGCTGTCCTACTCTGGGGGCGAAAGCCGCCTGTCCGTTCAGGACGAGCCGTCCCGATGCTGTGTCTTGCGCTTGGCTAAAACTTTAATTCGATGCCTTCGCGGGCTGCGAAGATCGTTACATTCGCGCCAAACCGGACGGCGCGCTCGCAACAGACACGGACCTTTTCGTCCACCTGGCTGTCGCTGCATTCGGGGTCATGATGGAAGAGAGCGAGATTTTTGACATCAGCCTTAATGGCAAGGTCGGTCACTGAAACGCAAGAGGAATGCCCCCAACCACGTTTCTCAACGTATTCCTTGTCGTCATACTGCGCGTCGGCAATCAACAAATCGGCGTGTCGCACGAAATCAATCAGATCCTGCGGCACACGGCGGAGCGGACCATCGTTGTTGAGATCTGGAAATTTATCGCCCGGTTGAATCTCCAATTCGTTATCGGTGAGATAAACGATCTTCTTCCCGTCTTTTTCGAAAATGTAACCAGTGCATCCACCCGGATGATTCAGTGGGATAGTCCGTACGCAGACCCCTTCAATCTCCTTGCCGCCGCTTTGAAAAGAATCGGAAATGATCTGGGCGCCCAGATGCTGATACGAGACCGGAAAATAATCCGAGATCATTTGTCCGGAGAGCAACGCGTGCGGACTGTTTTCTCCCATTGATTTTCCGTAAACCCGCAGTCGGGTGGTTTCAGCGTAGGCGGGTGAGAAGAAGGGAAAGCCCTGAATATGATCCCAATGAGTGTGAGTGATCAACAAATGTAACTCAGTCGGTTCAGGTTGCCGGGTGGCCAGGTCTTTGCCGAGTTCGCGAATGCCTGAACCGGCGTCGCAAATGAAAATCGTTTTATCGAAACGCACTTCGACGCATGAGGTATTGCCGCCGTAAACGCGGGTCCAGCTTGCCGGGGTCGGAATTGAGCCGCGACATCCCCAGAATTTTACAAATACAGCCATCGTTCAACCTTCGTGGAAAATGAAAGCACTGTCAGCAATTTGAATGACATCCCCGTCCCGCAATGTCGCGGAATGGACTTTGATGCCGTTGAGGAAAATTCCATTGGGACTGTCGTTGTCGCGGATGGCGTAGTCGGTACCCTGGCGCATAAAGAAAGCATGGTGACGTGAGGCGCGTTGGGAGGAGAGCGGAATGTCCGCATCGTGTGAGCGCCCGATCACCATTTCCTTCTTGGACAACGGGATACGTTGCGGCGCGCCAGCCCCCTCAATTTGTTCGAGACAAAATGGGCGGAGGTCACGTTCTCTACGAAAGAGATAGATACTCGTTGGAAAGCCGGTATCAAATTGAGATGTGCTCATGCGTTATCTAACTTGAAATAAAGCGTAGCATGTCGCGATTGGTGGGAGGTGAAAAGCCTTTAATTCAGAAAATGGGGTGCTTGAAATTCCAATTGAAAACGGTGTGAGGCCTTACAGCCCAATCACTTTCATCACCGCTTCTTTGTTCGCTTCCACCACAAACGGTTCGAATCCGGCGGTTTTAATCGCGTTATCAGGATCCTTTAATCCGTGACCGGTCATGGTTGCGCTGATCACGCTGCCCATTGGGATTTTCCCAGCTTTGACACAGTGGATCAAACCAGCGAGGCAGGCGGCAGAGGCTGGTTCCACAAAAATGCCGTCCGTGCGCGCGATCAATTTGTAGGCATCCAAAATTTCTTCATCGGTCACCTTGTCAATGAACCCGTTGGATTCCTTGAGCGCGCAGTTTGCGCCTTCCCAACTGGCTGGGTTACCGATGCGAATGGCGGTCGCGACCGTGTTTGGATTCTCGACCGGCGCTCCGTCCACGATCGGCGCGGAGCCAGCCGCCTGGAAACCGAACATCTTTGGAAGGTGATCAATTTTTCCGGATGCCTTGTATTCTTTGAAACCGCGCCAGTAAGCAGTGATGTTGCCCGCGTTGCCGACCGGCAGGAAATGAAAGTCAGGAGCGCGACCGAGTTGATCGCAGATTTCGAAAGAGGCGGTCTTTTGTCCTTCGATGCGAACGGGATTAATGCTGTTCACCACTTCGACTTTCCCGGTCTCACCCAGTTCCCGAACGATGCGCAGTGCTTCGTCAAAGTTTCCCTGCACGGCAATAGTCGTTGCGCCGTACATCAATGCCTGGGCTAATTTGCCGAGGGCGATCTTTCCGTTCGGCAACAGAACCACGCATTTCATTTTCGCGCGCGCTGCATAGGCAGCGGCAGCGGCGGAGGTATTGCCGGTGCTTGCGCAGATGACGATTTGCGCGCCGCGTTCGGCTGCTTTGGAAACGGCCATCGTCATGCCGCGATCTTTGAAAGAGCAGGTGGGGTTCAGTCCCTCAAATTTGAGCCACAGTTCGAATTCTCCGCCGATTGCTTTCACGAAATTATCCACACGGATGAGTGGCGTATTGCCTTCGTTAAGTGAAACAACGGGGGTCGCATCGGAAACGGGGAGGTGCGCGCGGTAAGCGTGGATCACGCCACGCCAACGTTCACCTGTGCTGGGGAGAATAGAATTCATTTAATCAAAATTTTCGACGCGGATCATGACAGGCGGCGCTTTAATCACCGGCATTTTTCTGATTTTAGCAAGTGCTTTGGTCATCGCGGCATTCGAGGCATCATGCGTCATGAGGATGAGCGGAACACTTTCACCTTCGTGACCTTCAGGTTGAATCACCGACGAAATACCAATCTTCGATTCGGCCAATATCGCGGCGACTCTTGCGAGTGTTCCCGGTTTGTCAATGACGCTGAGGCGCAGGTAATAGCGCGAAACGGCTTCAGCAATCGGCAGCACATTTCCAGCGCGTTCATGCGGCACAAAGGGAGGGACACGGTTTTTGACTTTGCATTTCAGGTCGAGCGCAGCGTCTGCCAGATCGCTGAGCACCGCACTGGCTGTCGCATCCTGACCGGCGCCGCGGCCATAATAAAGGGTGTCGCCTACGACATCACCGCGCAGGAGCACGGCATTAAACACATGGTTCACACTGGCGAGAACGTGCGCGTTGGGAATCAACACCGGGTAAACGGAGACCTGGATGGATTTACGATTTTTGATTTTCGATTTACGCGTTGCTTTGCTTTTTTTAGCGGCAACGGGTTCGGTTGCTTTTACGATTCCCAACAGCTTGATCGTGTAGCCAAGTTGGGTGGCGAATAGGATGTCGAGCTTCGAGATGGGGCGAATGCCTTCGACATATATCTGTTTTGGATTCACCCAAAAGCCGTGCGCCAGGGAAGCGAGGATCCCGGTTTTGTGCGCGGCGTCATGACCGTCCACATCAAGGGACGGTTCTGCTTCCGCATAACCGAGGCGTTGTGCATCGGCGAGGATGTCGCCGAAATCGCCCCCTTCGAGTTTCATCCGGGTCAGGATGTAATTGCAGGTTCCGTTGACGATTCCATACAGGCGGGTGATCTGGTTTCCGACCAACCCTTCACGGAGGACTTTGATAATCGGGATGCCGCCAGCGACGCTTGCTTCGTAATACAGGTTGGCGCAATTTTGATTCGCCGCTTCGAAAAGTTCTTCTCCGTGGGCCGACAGTAAGGCTTTGTTCGCGGTCACCACCGGCTTGCCCCGCTTCAATGCAGCGAGGACAACTTCCTTTGCAGTGGTGGTGCCGCCCATCAGTTCGGCTACGATATGAACATTCGAATCGTTCACGACGGAGCGCCAATCGGTGGTCACCAATTGGGATGGAATGGTAACGTTGCGAACCTTCTTCAGATCGCGAACCGCGACTTTGGCGACATTGATTTGGACGCCGAGACGGGATGCGATCAAGGCTCCGTTACGTTGGAGTGCCTGATAAACACCGCCGCCAACTGTGCCGCCGCCGATGATGCCTATATTTATGTGCTGCATTGGGGGGCAAAGATTGCCGGTAAAGCCGAGAGCGGACAATTCTAATTTTTTTAAGGTCGCCAATGCGTTCTGCGGACAGGCTCCAGCCAGCTTTTTTAGGTCTCCAGAAAAAAATATACCGCTCCCAAGAAGATGGTAAAGCCGACAATCTCAGAAGCAAAAACCTGAGTTTGGGCGCAAAATGACGAAAAAAGGGATTTTTGACACCCAACACACTTTGCTGAAGGTCAAAAAAGCCTTTTTGCGACCCCCGCAAGGTTTGCGGACAGTCAAAAAAGGGATTTTGGGGAGTGCGCAAAGCTTGCTGACAGTCAAAAAACCCTTTTTCGACACCCAACAAACCTTGCTGAGTGTCAAAAAAGCCTTTTTGCGACCTCCGCAAGGTTTGCGGACAGTCAAAAAAGCAATTTTGAGAAGTGCGCAAAGCTTGCTGACAGTGAAAAAACCCTTTTTTGACACCCAACAACCTTTGCTGACTCCCCAAAATCTCTTTTTTGCCGGTGCGCAAACCCTTCAGGGGAGGCGGAAAGCTGCAGATGTTGCGCAGTATAGTCGGTGAAACATGACCCAATGTGAGGTCCAGCCAACCAGCCTCTTGCAGGATGAAGTGATTAACGCCGCAGCATTGGGGGCATTCCTCCTCCGCCCATCTTGCCCATCATCTTTTGGAACTTGCCCATCTGTTTCATCATCTTCTGCATTTCACCAAACTTTTTCAGCAGATTATTCAGTTCAGCGACAGTGACTCCGCTGCCGGCAGCAATGCGGCGACGTCGGCTCGCATTCAAAATGGTTGGGTTCTGACGTTCTTTCAGCGTCATCGAGCAAATCATTCCTTCCATGCGGCGCATCTCGCGCTCTGATTTGGTCATGTCCATCTGCCTGGCCGCTTCCGCTCCACCAGGTAACATGTCCACCAGTTTGTCGAGCGAGCCGAGCTTTTTCATTTGGCGCAATTGATTGAGGAAATCTTCCAGGGTGAACTGGCCTTTGCGCATCTTCTCTTCCATGCGCTTGGCTTCTTCTTCGTCAATCGCCTCGCCGGCTTTTTCAACGAGCGTCACGATGTCACCCATCCCGAGAATGCGTGATGCCATGCGCTCGGGATGAAACGGTTCGAATTCGTCCACCTTTTCGCCGACACCAGCGAACTTGATCGGCTTGCCGGTAACGGCTTTGAAACTCAATGCCGCACCGCCGCGCGCGTCGCCGTCGAGCTTGGTGAGGATGGCGCCGGTGATGTTGAGCGCCTTGTCAAAGTGGGTGGCAACATTGACCGCTTCCTGGCCCGTCGCGGAATCGAGGACGAGAAGAATTTCCTGTGGCTTGATTTGATCGCGCAGATTAACCAGTTCCTGCACGAGCGGTTCATCAATCTGGAGGCGACCTGCGGTATCGAAAATCAATGTGGCGCGATTATTCAGCCGGGCAAAGTTAAAGGCGTTTTGCGCAATTTTCAGGACGTCTGTTTCGCCCCTCATTACGAAGACTGGGATGTCGATTTGTTTGCCGAGGATTTCCAATTGGTCCATCGCCGCTGGACGATAAACATCCGCCGCCACGAGCAGCGGAGTACGGGCCTGTTTTTGCAGGAGGAGCGCGAGCTTGGCGCTGGAAGTGGTTTTGCCGGAGCCATGCAGGCCGACCATCATGAGGCAGGCGGGATTGCCACTGAGTTGCAGGGCGGCGTTTTCGGAGCCGAGCAGGTCAACCAATTCGTCGTGGATGATCTTGATGATCTGTTGGCCGGGCTGAACGCTGAGCAACACTTCCTGGCCGAGCGATTTTACTTTGACTCGTTCGATGAAATCACGGGCGACCTTGAAATTAACATCCGCTTCAAGCAGTGCCATGCGGACTTCGCGAAGGGACTCGCCCACGTTTTCTTCGGAAATTTTGCCGAGGCCACGCAAGTTTTTGAATGCGCCCTGCAGCTTTTGCGACAACGAATCGAACATGCGGGTAAATTAGGCGGGGAAGAATAAAGTGCAATGTTCAAAGAGGATTGAGCGTGAATCCTGACGCGAGGTTTGTTGCAAAAATTTTGTGGTGAAGAGAAATGTGGTTTCGCTGCTTGCAGTTAAAAGGAATGCTTTTACATTTTGCGCTTGTGACGGGGAAGCAATTTTGGCTAAATCCCGTCCCGCTTATGGAGCGGTAGGTTACCCAAGTGGCCAACGGGGGCAGACTGTAAATCTGCTGGCTTACGCCTTCGACAGTTCGAATCTGTCACCTACCACCATTTTTTCTGCGTTGCGGCTTCTCAGGCTTTTGCCAAGACCTTTTCACAGAACGCATTCAGGCTTTCGCCTGAAGCCAGGGCCTTCGCGGCCAACCTGCGATGCAACGAGGGTTCTACCCGGACAACGAACTTGCCGCTGAACTTTTTGTTTCCGAGCGATTCGGGCAACGGAACACCATCTTTGTTCAAAAGTCAGTATCCGCTTCATTACCTTTCCCTCAGATAAACAATTCCGCACCAACTTTAAAGTGCGCAGCTAACTTGCGGACATGAGCGAGTGTTAGATTCCGTTCCCCGCGCAAAATCATTGCGCCTAAATTGCGACTACCATCCAAAACGCGCGACAAATCCGCTGCGCTCATGCCGTGTTCGTCCAATAAATGTTTGAGCAGGTCTAAACCGGTCACTTTCGGCCATTTTACATGCTCCTTGTCGTATTCCTCAATCAGCGTACAAAGCAGATCGAAATAGTCTCGCTGGTCTGCGGTGAAATCATCCTGCCATAAGGCCATTGCGTCGGTCACTTCCGAGATGTTGGCGTATTCGATGCGGTCATGAATGGGACGGGGCAGAAGCACGCGGCAAAGGCCGACGTAATCTTTGGGGAAATCTTTGAAGCTCTGGCCGGTTGCATTCTTCATAACTCAATGGGCTTAGAACAACGTGCGAGCCTGAACGATGTCCTGTTCGATCTGACTCTTCAAAGCTTCGATCGAACGGAACTTTTGCTCTTCGCGCAGTTTTTCAATAAAGGTTATTTCGATTTCTTTCCCGTAAAGGTCACCCGAGAAATCGAGGAGGTGCGCCTCTACGCGCAGTTGCGGCAGCGGATCTTGCAGGGTAGGGCGATGACCAATGTTCAGCACTGCGCGATGAATCTTTTTCTCCACTTCCGCATGGATCGCGTAAACACCAACTGGCGGAAGGAGAAGTCCGGCCGTATCAAGATTGGCGGTGGGAAAACCGAGTTGGCGTCCGAGTTTGTCGCCTTCGACAACGTTGCCGACAAGAGAGTAGGGGCGTCCGAGCATTTGGCTGGCGGCATCGAGTTGACCGGTGCTGAGCGCTTCGCGAATGCGCGTACTGCTGACGCGTTGCCCGTCAAGTGAAACGGCCGCGAGTCCGTGGACGACGAATCCGAGTTCTTTGCCGAGTCGTTTAAGAAGATCAACGTTGCCCTGACGTTTGTAGCCGAATGTAAAGGTGCTACCGACGCAGATGCTGTGAATGTTCTGAAGGTCGCGCGCCAGTCCGAGGATAAAGTCATCCGCTGTAAGTTGGCTGAGCGCCTGGTCGAAATGCAGGAGTAGTGTTGTGTCCGTGCCCAGGCATTCGAGCACTCGCATTTTCTTTGCCAGGGGATAAATGAGCGGTGGTGTCCTGTCAGGGGCAACCACGGCATTTGGATGCCGATCGAAAGTGATTGCGACCGCAATACCTTCCTGCTGGCGGGCGTCGGAGATGGCTTGTCGGATGACCTGTTGATGCCCGAGGTGAACGCCATCGAAAACACCGATTGCCAGGCAGACTTTCCGGGTGCCAGGGTGCAATTCTTTGGCAGTGTGAATGACGTTCACTGAAACTTCAGTAGGTTCCGCCAGCGAGTTTTAAGAATGGGATAACACGGTTTTCCAACTGCGCTGGGGAAAGCTTTAACAAATCATCCAGCGGCATGGCATCTTTTGAATCGAACTTTCCAGAAACGGAACGGCGCAATGTTTTGAGATGAGCGCCACAGCCGAGTTTCTGGCCGAGATCATGCGCGAGACTGCGGACGTAAGTTCCCTTTGTGCAGGCCACTTTGAATTCGCCAATCGGCTCTTCGTATTTGGTGAAACGGTAGCTGTAGATGTGAATGAGGCGGGCAGGTCGTTCCACTTCGATTCCTTTGCGCGCGAGTTTATAGAGCGGCACACCATTTTGCTTGATGGCTGACACCATGGGCGGCGTTTGCATCTGGTCCCCCGTAAAAGAAGCAGTGGCTTCGTTCAGTTCATCCACAGTCATCGGCAGGACGGGCAGGGAAGCGACCAGTTCGCCATCGGCATCGTAACTGTCGGTGGTCTCACCGAATTTGATGGTGCCTTCGTAAACTTTGTCGTCGCTCATCAGCTTCTCAGAAAGCTTTGTGGCTTTGCCAAGAACGATGATCAGCAAACCGGTGGCCGCGGGATCCAGGGTTCCGCAATGACCGACCTTCTTAATTTTAAACCTCCGGCGAATGGCATCCACCACATCGTGCGAAGTTGGTCCCGCGGGTTTGTCAACGAGAAGGGCCCCATCGAAAGAATCGAATGCTTCCATCTAGCTTTTAGGTTCGGAATTGTTCTTTCCAGCACTGGTGAGAGCTTTGCGAATCGCGCCAATTACCTGGCGTTGGACTGCGAGGGGGCGACCTTCAATGCGTGCACCTGCTGCCGCCTTGTGCCCGCCGCCGCCGAAAGCAGAGGCAATCTCACTGACATTCACCTTCTCGTTTTTTGAACGAAGGCTGATACGGGTGAGTTGCGGTTCAATTTCCTCAAACAAACATGCAACTTCCACAGGTTTGATGTCGCGAATATGATCTATCAAACCTTCTGATTCCTCGGTGTCAGCGCCCGCGCGAACAAAGTCACGTTTCTTCAACCAGAGATAAGCGATCTGGTTGTTGTTGGTGAGACGAAACTTGCTGTAAAGATGTTTGAGCAAACGCACCCGGGAAAGCGGATGTGATTGATAAACTTCATCGCAAATTTTTGCAAGGTCCGCGCCTCGTTTCACGAGTTCGCCGGCAGTCTGGTAGGTCAGCGGCTTCGTTGTTGGATATTGGAACGATCCGGTGTCGGTGGAAACTGCCGTGAACAGACAGTCAGCGATCCTCGGGGTGATCGGCCAGCTCGCTGCGCGTAGCAATTTGTAAATCAATTCACCGGTGGACGCTTCTCTTCCAGACACCCAATTGATATCGCCATAGCGGCTATTGCTTTGGTGATGATCGATGTTGATCAGCACTTTTCTTTTCTGCACAGCTTCGCCGCATTTGCCGAGACGTTCAAAACTGGCGCAGTCCGTCGCAATGACGCAGTCGAATTCTTCGTTGCGTTTTGGTCGCTGCATGAGTTTGTCGGGATCCAGGAACTTCAGTTTGTCTGGTACGGGATCTTCATTCCAGCACGTCACTGTTTTTCCTGCTTCCTTCAAAGCGTACGCGACGGCGAGCTGTGAGCCGATGCAGTCACCGTCCGGGCGGACATGACCGACGATGCAGAAAGTCTGGTGCTGCCGAATCTCCTGGATGATTCGACTTACAATTTTGAGAGCAGGGTTCATCTATTGGATCTGTTGGGATAATGGAAAAGAATCGTTATTGTCGGGCAAAATGGAAGTTGAAGATGAGAGAAACCTAACTTAGCGACGCTCATCGGTTTCATCGGATTCGGTTTTTAAAGATTCCGCAGGGGGCAACGTTCTATCAATCTCATCGAGAAGCTCGATCACACGATTGCCCTTCTCAATCGAGTCATCGACGATGAATCTCAAGGTAGGCGTGTATTTCAAGACGACATTGCGACCAAGCATACCTTGAATGCGCCCTCGTTCCTTCTGCAAAAGGCTCCCTGCTTTTTGCTTCTGTGCCGTTGTCCCGAGGACGCCGACGAAAACTGTGGCAGAGTGCAGGTCGCTGGACATCAACACATCGTTGATGCTGATCAACCCCGCTTCACTCAATGGAAGCTCCCGGCGAATGATTTCACCTATTTCGCGTTTCAGAAGTTCCCGAACGCGCTGCTGTCTAAGCGACATAAAAACCTCCAACTGAAATTACAGTTTCTGGGCAATCTTTTCCACAATGTAACACTCGATTGCGTCTCCGAGTTGAAACTCATTGAACCCCTCGATGCGAATACCGCATTCGAGACCGGAACGAACTTCGTTTACTTCATCCTGGAATCGGCGCAGGGACTGAATGGCACCTTCATAGATAACACTCTTCCGGCGAACGACACGCACTTTCCCACGAACGATACGTCCAGTGGTGACTGTGCAACCGGCAACATTGCCGCCTTTCGAAAGTTCGAAAATCTGGCGAATCTCTGCTGAACCGGTAACAACTTCCTTGAGGATTGGATCCAGCAAGCCAGCCATCGCTTCCTTCACGTGATCGATCAACTCGTAAATGATCGAGTAAAGCTTGATCTGAACGCCTTCACGCTTTGCAAGTTCTGCGGCGGTGTTGTCCACACGAGTATGAAAGCCGAGAATGACCGCATTCGAAGCTGAGGAGAGCATAACGTCGGATTCGGAGATCGTTCCCACTGCACTATGGATGATATCCATGGAAACCTTGTCGGAATCGATTTTTTTGATCGCATCAACAATGGCTTCCGCCGATCCCTGGGTGTCAGCTTTGACGACCACCTTGAGGACTTTCGCCTGGTTGGCCTCAAGAGTTTTGAAGATGCTTTCAAGCGTGACTTTCTTTTTCCGTTCCCCCGTGGCTTGTCTTGCATCCAGGACACGTCCTTCGCAAATTTCGCGGGCTGCTTTCTCATCTTCCACAACGCTGAACTCCAAGCCAGCTTCAGGAACCCCGTTCAAGCCGAGAACCTTTACTGCGACCGAGGGGCCTGCTTCTTTCAGGCGAGCGCCTTCTTCGTTAATGAGTGCGCGGGCTTTCCCGTAGAACGGACCGCAGATTAGAACATCCGTCACCTTCAACGTGCCTTTGCGCACGAGAACGGTTGCGGTCGGACCTCCAGGAGCAATGCCGGATTCGATCACATTTCCTTTGGCGCGGCGAACCGGGTTGGCTTTGAGTTCCAACAAATCGGCCTGCAGAAGGATCATATCCAACAACTTGTCCACCCCTTGTTTCGTCACTGCTGAGACATCCACGAAAATCGTATCGCCACCCCAATCATCAGGAACAAGGCCCTTGTCCTGCAATTGTTGACGGACCTTCAACGGGTTCGCATTCGGATGATCAATTTTGTTTACAGCAACAAGAATCGGAACCTTGGCGGCTTGAGCATGGGCCAGCGCCTCCAAAGTTTGTGGCATAACACCATCGGTAGCGGCAACGACAAGAACAACAACGTCTGTCACGTTGGCGCCGCGAGCACGCATGGCGCTGAAAGCGGCATGGCCCGGAGTATCGAGGAAGGTGATCTGCTGCAGTTCGTCTTTTCGTTCCGGGTGAGGGAAAGAAATTGTGTAGGCGCCGATATGCTGGGTGATGCCACCCGCTTCGCCGGAGGCAACATTGGCTTTACGAATGACGTCCAGAAGACTGGTTTTGCCGTGGTCAACGTGACCCATGATAGTCACGACTGGGGCACGTGGCTTCATATCCTCGGGTTTGTCCTCGATGTCCTGTTCTTCTGCCGTCTTTTTGGTCGGGGCATGAACCGTGCCGGCACCGCGTTCGCGTTTTTCAACTTCGAACTTCTTGCCGTATTTAGCGCAAACCTTCTGGGCAACCGTTTCGTCAATGGCTTGATTGACGTTTGCAAAAACGCCCATCTCCATCAAATCAGCGATCAGTTTAAACGCCTTGATCTTTAACCGATCAGCAAGATCACGCACGACGATCGGTGGCTTGATAATGATGATCTCAGCGTCGGATGGTAAGCTGATCCTTGGCGTAACCGGCTTGGAAGGTTCGACGATTTTTTGCCCGAACCTTTGGCCGGACATTCCGCCACCACCACCATAAGGTGGACGGCGCGTGTCCCGGCCGCGTTGAAAATCAGGTCTGCCAGGAGGCTGTGGGCGCCCCGGCGGCAATTTAGGAGGGGGCGGGGTGACAACTTTCGGAACTGCTTTTTGCGGCAGTTGGATAAATCCTACTTTATCGCCGACTTTCGGCCCTGCTGGAACTGGCGGAGGTGGAGGTGGAGGCGGTGTAAGGACAGGCTCTTCAGGGACTGGAGCAACCGCAGCAATCGGTTCCGCTTCCGCAACTGCGACCTCTTGGGCGATCGGAGCCTCGACCGACGGAGCCGCAGGCTCGGCTTTCACCTCCGCGACCGGTTCGGGTTGCGCTTGTTCAGTAATCGGCGCTGCTGTCGGCGATTCGATTGGCTGAGTAGACTCCGCGACAACTTCAATCGGAGCGGCTTCTGGAGCGGGTGCAGGAGAAGGTTGCGGCTCTGGTGGAGCGGGTGGTGGTGGCGGCGGCTCGGAAATTACCTTTATCTCTGGCGCCGGCGCCGGCTCGGGTGCGACAGCGATTTTCGCTCCCCCAAGTTGTTCTTCAAGATATTCGGCGGTGATTTTGTCCAGAGAACTTGATGCCACCTTGGCAGGTATGCCCAATTCCTTGGCCTTGGCCAGGACGGCTTTGTTCTCGATCCCCAGTTTTTTCGCTATGTCGTAAATACGAACGGGCATAAAAATTTTCTAACCGACTATGACACCAAGTCTTCATGCGACTAACATGCAGACAATGTGTTTTTCCGTTGCATAATAATCAAGCAACAGGAGTTTGTGATTCTGTGCTGCGACGATCTGATTCATTTTTTGCAGCTTCGAAAATAGACGTTGCGTGTTCTTTAAGGTCGGGAATTTGTTCCAGATCGTCCACATCCGCCTGCGACAAATCTTCCAAACTCAAGAAACCAGCATGCACCAGCACGTTGGCTTGCTCAGGAGTAATTCCAGGGATAGAAGCCAAACTCTCGATAGCTTCCGCAACTTTTTCCTCAAAGCCCATCTTAATGATCGGTTCCGCCTCTATATCCACCTGCCAACCAGTCAGTTTGGATGTGAGACGGGCATTTTGACCACGTTTTCCAATCGCGAGCGAAAGCTGATCGTCCGGTACGATAATCTTGACCCGTTTGCGAGATTCATCAATCTCGAAAGCTTTCGGCTTTGCCGGTGCCAGGGCGTTGGCAATGAACGTCTTTACGTTCGGATCCCATCGAATTATATCAACCTTTTCGTTGTTCAATTCGCGAACAATGTTTTTTACACGCTGGCCACGGAGACCGACGCAGGCACCGACAGGATCCACCTTTTCATCCCGTGTATGAACCGCCAGTTTGGTCCGGAACCCAGGCTCCCGCGCAATCCCTTTAACCTCAATAGTGCCGTCCGAAATTTCAGAAACCTCCAATTGAAACAACTTGATGACAAAATAGGGATCGGCCCGCGACAGAATAATCTCCGGCCCGTGAGAACCTGTTTCCACCGCTTTTACGAAACAGCGAATGCGTTCGCCAATTTGGTACTCCTCGGTAGGAACCCGCTCCCGATTGGGTAAAATAGCTTCGTACCGTCCTAAATCAACAACGACGTCAGACCGTTCAAACCGACGAACAGTGCCGCTGACGATATCGCCCACCCGATCTTTAAATTCATCAAAAATGAGCTGTTTTTCCGCACGGCGAATGTGCTGCATGAGCGATTGCTTCGCATATTGCGAAGCGATACGGCCAAAACCGGCGGGAGTGACTTCTACTTCTACTTCATCCCCCAGTTGGGCGTCTGGCTTGATCCTGCGCGCGTCAAATACAGTGATCTGCTCCTGTTTATTAACAGCTTTCTCAGAAACAATGAGTTTCGCGAACGCTCTGATATCTCCATTTTTCTGATCGATGGACACGCGAAGTTCCCGCGCCGGCCCTACAGCTTTCTTCGCTGCAGAGACCAATGCTTCCTGGACGGCATTAACCAATATGTCACGGCTAATACCTTTTTCACGTTCCCAATATTCCAAAACAGCTACAAAATCTGCATTCATAAGGTCTCCATTTCCCTCCAGGGGAATAAAAAAGTCGGCAGAAGTAGTTTTCTCCGACTTGGCGCACTGATATATCAGCAACAACTTTTACCGTTCAGAAATGTAACCAAGAGAGCTACCTCGTCAAGTTTCAATTCCCAAACTGGACATACCCGCGAAACAGCAACCAACTGGTTGCTGCCTAAGGGCTCTACAGTTTTGTGATTCAACCCCTAAATGCCACCATAAGCAACGGAAACCTGTGTCTATTAACGTTCAAGGCCGCATCGATACTTGCTGCACCGGTCGTGTCGTATGCAATTGTTTTCCAGCCAGGCTGCGGGAGTTTCTGGAATTCGGAAGCGACCAGGTCTGCTTCCCAGGGCTTGTGAACGGCGCCGAGAGCCTGTGCAGTAACGGTAAAACTCCCGAAATCTGTCTCCCCAAAGGGAGAGGGATCCGAAACAAAAACCTGATTGTTGGCGCAAAATGGAAAGGTTCCAAGTCACTTCTGGATCATTTGGAAACCGTCCGCACACCCTCTAGATGAGGCCCGCACGTTAGGCTCCTCACCGGTTGCGAACGCCACCATCACTGCCTTCACCAGATATATATTGTTTCCTCAACTCAGCGTTTGGTCTGCAATCTGCAATACGCAAAGATGATAGCGCTTGTTGAAAGCGATTCTCAAATAGGTTACTAATGAAAATACTTTTGAGTGCAAATCAAAGAGATACGTTCGCTGTATGAAATTTGGTATCTGCAATGAAATTTTTGCCGGGTGGAAATTGGAGGATGCAATGGCCTACGCAAAAAACGCTGGCTATCATGCCATTGAAATTGCTCCGTTTACCATTGCGCCTTATGTGACCGAAGTCTCGCAGGAGAAACGCATGGAAATCCGGTTCGCCGCGGAGACGCTCGGACTCAATATCTCTGGGATACATTGGGTTCTAGCGCACACTGAGGGAATGCATCTGACACACCCTGATGAGGAAGTTCGGGTGCGCACAGCCAAGTATTTGGTGGACCTGGTCGATTTTTGCGCTGACATCGGCGGTGAGTTCATGGTGGTTGGTTCGCCAAAACAACGAGATGTCATCCCTGGAGTCATGAAAGAGGGCGCCTGGCAATTTGCGCGTGCTGTTTTCCGCGACGCGGTTATCAGGGCAGGTGAACGCAACGTCACCATTTGTATCGAGCCGCTCGCTCCGGAAGAAACGAATTTCATTAACACAGTCCAGGAAGCCATCCGTTTTACGCAGCAGTTTAACTCTCCTTATTTCAAAATCGTGTTGGATGTGAAGGCGATGTCTTCAGAGAGATTTTCCATCACAGATCTCATCAAGGATGCGTGGCCGAACTTCGCCTATTTCCATGCGAACGATACCAATTTGAAAGGTCCCGGTTTTGGGAAGGTTGATTTCAAGCCGATCGCCACTGCTCTGAAAAAGGTCGGCTACAATGGCTACGTTTCTGTGGAAGTGTTCAACTTCGAGGAAGGACCGGAAGTGATTGCGACAAAAAGCCTGGAGACTTTGAAAAAGGCTTTCGGAATTTGATTCCCAAAATTTAGGTAAAACTCTTTGCCTGCACTGATTGCGTTTTTTTTCGGTATTCATTCGGTTGAAAAATGTTCAGCGAGTGCCATAGGTGCTTTATGAAACGGGTAATTATGTTAGTTTTTTTAGGCGCAATCGTGGTGGGTTGCGATCGCAATCGAGTGGGCGATGAAGAAGGTTACGTCGAACCAGAGGCTACAGAACGTAGCACAATAAAAACCGGCACATCGGAGCGCGATGCGCAAACCGCCGATCCCGGATCAGCCACAGGGCCAGCGGGAGAAACGTCTGGTGGCACATTCGGCACAGGTCAACACGAACCCGGAACAGGCGGAAGTACCATACCGGGACAAACATCAACGAACATCATTCAGCCAGCACCGAAGCCTTAAGTGCCTTGAGCCTATTCACGATCTCTTGAATCGATTGAGATCGTCACCGGCCCATCGTTGATCAGGGAGACCTTCATATCTGCGCCGAAGTCTCCAGTCTGAATCGGCTTGCCGAACTCCGACGTCAACCGTTGGATAAATTGTTGATAGAGCGGAATGGCGATCTCCGGGCGAGCCGCGCGAATGTAGGAGGGACGGTTCCCTTTTTTTGTGCTGGCAAACAGAGTGAACTGGCTGATCAACAGAATCTCACCGCCGATTTCCTGCACGGAGCGATTCATCACACCGCTCTCGTCCGGAAAAATGCGCAATCGAATGATCTTCCCGCCAAGCCATTCGATGTCTTCCGCTGTGTCGGTTTCCTCAATACCCAGCAAAATCAACAGTCCTGTTTGAATCGCGCCTTTCATGATTCCGTTGATTCGGACGCTGGCCTCCGAAACGCGCTGGATCACGGCTCTCATATCAGCTCGGGAGCACCTTTTTATAAATCTCGCGAATGGCTTTCCGAAAACGCTCTTGCGCAGCCATGAATGCCTCGGCGTCTTTGTAACCGCACCGTACCGCCACGCGATACAGAGGTTCGGCGTCATTCGGCAATTCCGTTTCCCCTTCATAACTCCAGCGGCGCAGGATGCCTTCGATGCGGCGCAGTTCGCGGTAATTGGAAATCAACTGTTCGGAATCCTTTTCGTTCAAGACATTGTCTTCGCGGGCACGCATCAGAGCGCGCATGGTGTTCGGCTCCAGCCACCCATGTTCCAGGCAAAAGGTCTGCGCCATGAATTCAGCATCAATTAAACCACCAGAACCCGTCTTGATCGCCAAATGATCTTTTCCCGCTGGCGTGCGTTCTTTCTCGATGCGCAAACGCATCTTTGCAATCTGCTGTTTCCAGAGTTCAGTGTGCGAGAGCAGCGGCCTGGAGGGTTTCTGGAAATTGGTTAACTCCGTCGCTAGGTTTTTGAATGCGTCGCCAATCGCGGCATTTCCAGCCACTGGACGAATTCGGGTGAGCGACTGGATTTCCCAAAGCTGCGCGCGGTTCCGATAATAATCTTCGTAAGCTTTGAGTGTATTAACGAGAAGCCCTTTCGCGCCGTCAGGGCGTAATCGAGCGTCTGTCTCGAAGGTCGCTCCGTGCTCCGTGCGTTGCGATAATGTTTCCATCACTTCCGCCGCGAGCTTTTGCAGGGCAGGGAGGTTCTTCGTTTTGGAATCGGCTACGAATAGAATGTCGAGATCGGAGCCGTAAGTGATTTCATTGCCGCCGAGTTTCCCCATGGCAATGATGGCGAACGGCGCTGCTTTTACTTTGTTCTTCCGCATCACCACTTCCAGCGCGTATTGAAGGCAGGCATCGGCAAGCGCGGAAAGTTCGAACAGGTTCTGCTCAAAATCGGCGAGGCCAAGAATGTCGCGCAAACCGATGCGCATGAACTCCGCCTGGTGATATTTCCGAAGCCACGCTTTCTGGTCGGGATCTTCGAGGCCATAACGCAGATCGCGCAGTGTTTCCTCGGCGGTCTTCGATCGGCGCAGACGGCCGCTTAATTCCAGTTCATCCACCAGGTCCGGGGTACGGATGGCCACTTCCGCCAGGAACTCGGAGCGATCGAACAGCAGAAGCAACAATTGGAACAGCGAAGGATTGCTCGTCCAAAGATCGTAAAGCATGGCTCGGGTGCCATATGCCGTGATGAAACTGTCCAGGCGAGCCAGCACCCGATCGGGATCCGATAAGTCTCCGTACTTTGAATCCGCCGGCTTGAATGGAGAGTTCGGGCACAAGCCAAAGAACTTCGGCAACAATTCCCTCGCCAACTCTGAAGTGCGAGATGAAACATGGACGAAGCCCGGGCCTTCAACAAATTCCCGGATCAAACGAAGCGCTTTGGCAGGATCCCGGAAAGCGTGCCCGGTCAGTAGTTTCGTCCATGTCGGTTCATCGCGGAAATCGGAAGGGAGCGAACTCGTTCCATGGCTTTCGTCCGACCGCAGGAATTTGTCGTAAATAGCACGCACATTATTGCTGTGCTCTTTCTTTGCCGCCTCGAATTCCGGCAATGACGCAAAGCCCATCAATTTCGCCAAACGCTCCCGCGCTTTGCGTTCGGTGGGAATCGTGTGTGTCTGCTGATTCGACTCCATTTGCAAGCGATGCTCCACATCGCGCAAAAAAATGTAAGCTGCCGTCAAACTCTGTGCGTCGCGCTTGGCGAGCAGCTTGTATTGGACAAGTTTATCGAGAGTAGGAAGGGTTTGTGCTCCTTGTAAAAATGGAGTCCGGCCGGCGTGCAGAAGTTGTTGCGTTTGCGCCACGAACTCAATTTCCCGGATGCCGCCGTGTCCGAGCTTCACGTTGCGCTCCAGTTCGCCCGCTTTAACCACTTCATTTTCAATGCGCTGTTTCATCGCTGAAATGTCGCGCAACACCCGCTCGCTGAGGGAACGTGGATAGCGAAACGGCTGCACCATCTCCAAGAATTCTGACGCAAGTTCTTCATCGCCCGCCACACAGCGAGTTTTGATCAACATCATGCGTTCCCAGGTCTGGCCCCATTGCGCATAATAATTTTCGTAGCTGTCGAGCGATCGTGAAAGTGGACCGGCAACACCTTCGGGACGAAGCCGCAGATCAATGCGGAAAAGGAACCCATCACTCGTCATGCGTCCGACTTCCGCGATGAACGCTTCAGAAAGGCGATTGAAGAACTGATGATTCGCCATTCCCTTGCCTGGCGGTTCATTCTTGCGCGGGGCAATTTTGAAGACGTGCCCTTCATCGCGATAGACGAAAAGCACATCCACATCTGAACTGTAATTGAGTTCATGTCCACCGAGTTTGCCCATGCCGAGCACGCAAAACTCGGTCGGTTGCCAGCGTTCCGCAGCATCACGATGATAGGGAATGCCAAATTTGTCAGTGAACTGCTGCCAACAGATTTGAAGAAGCGCTTCGAGGGAAACATCCGCGATATTTGAGATGTCGCGCACCACGTCAGGCAGATAACTGAGCCGCGCCAGGTCACGCCCACCGATGCGCAGCATTTCGAGTTGTTTGAACTGCCGCAACTGGGCGAAGGAACCGGAGTAATCGCGGGCTGCCATGAGCGGTTTAAGCAGATTGGAAACATCCCGTCGCAACACTTGTTTTTGCGATGGCAGCTTCAGCTTCTCTGGATCCAGCAAAGACAGGCACTCTTTATTCCCCAGCAATTGCTCGGATAATGTCTGCGAACCGCTGAACACTGAAATGATAATATGGACATGCTCGGCGCTCGCCTTTTTCAGGAAAGCCGCATCGGCGATTGCTTTGAATTGTTCGAAATACTGCTCCGCGCGTTGCGGATCAGCGCTCCCCTGAATTGCTTTCTGCCAAAGCTGCGATTGCATGTGATTGCGATTCGTTTTTACGAAACTTTCTCCAATTTTACTTCGGATGAGATTTCCTGCGAGGGCGGTTTTGGGCTTGTGAAAAGGCCGCGCCAGAATCCGATCCCATACATGACATGGGTCCAAAAGATGAGAAAGGCAACGACGAATGATGTGCCTGGCCGAATGTTCCCGCCCTGCTTTGTGACGCTGCTCGCGTAGGTGAGAAACGCCGAGAAATAAATAGTCACCAGGTAGAACGCCAGAATCCCTTCATAGATGCGGGGCACCAGTTTATTGTCCAGGAACGGCACGGCCAGACAGCTCAGGAGAAAAACGCAGAAGAGCGGGGGAACAAAGTTGGCTGCCGAACCAAATGTCGGATGCATCCGGAATTGCTCCGCACGGCCGCGACCATAAGTCATTAGCATTTTTGTGAATGCCCTAAACGTTGGGCGGGGACGCCGGTAAATGAGAAGCTCAGGATCATAAACCAGTTTGCCACCGCGCTTTTGGATATCATCCATCAGCGCGTTCTCTTCATTTGGATACAGAGATTCATCGAAACCACCGAGCTCGACGAGGGTGTCGCGGCGGGCGAGAAGGTTGCAGAGGATCAATTCCTTTTCGCCGGATTCACGGGTCTTCCCGACGGGCGTGTAACGCGCGCGGCTTGGCCCAAACGCCAGCCAGTTTCCCATCGTGAAAGCGAAGCGTTGTTCTACGGTCGGCGCGTTCGGAGGACAAATATTCGGGCCGCCCACCATCTTAACCCCCGGATCTGAAAAATGAACAGCGGCTCGCAGAAGGTTATCCGGGAGGGGAACAGAATCATCATCAAGAAAGTAGATGATGTCACCTTTGGCCTGCTTGATGGCGGCATTGCGCTGCACCGAAGGTTGTCGTCCACGCGACACGATGATTTCAAGTTTGTCCTTCGGATAATCCAACTTTTTGGCGGTGGCAATGGCGATGGTGTCCGACTGGTTGGGCCGGGTCGGGATAATGACTGTCACCATTGGCAAACTCTTGCTCACGCGCGGAAAACTAGGATGTCCGCTGTGCAATGTCCATTGCCCATTGTTCAAAGAGGTTGTGATTGAAACTGGCGGTTAAGTTGTCTCTCGGAGCAGCGGGTCTGTGACCCTCAGCAACGTTCATGAATCGAATACGTAATAATGTTGCTGGCCTCCTGGAGTTGCTGAGGCTCACAGAGCCACGCTTCCGGGGGAAAGTGAGGAGAAATCAGTTCGTCTGCAGAATCCGGTAAAACCTCTGCTGATTTGTGGAAATGCTGTTGTTGAACGAAAGACTGTCGCCTGATGCGAGGGTATCCACAGAAGCCGATGTCCAATTCGCATCGCTCAAATTGTTCTTCACCTGCAACCGATAGATCTTCCGCGGAAACGTTTCCACCGTTAGTTGCGCCGTTCCGTTCGTGACGGTCACCGAGGAAACCTTTGGAGGCGGAGGCAGGATTTCGATGGCGCTGCACTTCGGCTGATTGGCACTGCCGGGATTGAATTGCACCACGATCTGCCCGGCAGGCCCGGTCGTAGCGAGAAAATCGCGCGCGATCGCTCGATACTTTCCGCCCGCTTCAGAGAAAACATCGAAACTTGTGAGGATTTGAGTGCCGTTGATGGAGACATTAAAGAGACGTTGCCCGGCGCCTGTAATTCCCGAGGCAATTTCCGCGAAGTGCAGGCGAACGTTATAAGCCCTTTCGGCCAGCAGGTTCGGCAGCGTGTAAGAAAAAGCGCCCCAGCGCTCACTTTGATACGCTGCTTCCGGTGCAGGATTTGAAACCAGCGAACGATCAATGGCATTGCCTACGGAGAACGTGTTGGCTGATCCGGAGAAGAAACTGTCCGCCACAAAAGTGCTGACCGCAGATCCACCTGAATTAACTGCGTAGGAAGGGGCATAAACCTGGAAGGCTGTTGTTAAAACATTGTTTTCTTCAATCGCTTCAGGGAACCGATTGATGTCATCCACATTGGCGGTGATGGTGTTGTTTCCCGCAGTTGCGGTCCAGGTTGTAACGCCCGACTGCGAGCCATTCATCGCCAACGTTAAGGACTGCCCTGCGGCCATGGACCTGTCGCTACTGTGCCAGAAAAAGCCGCCACTACCCACCGTGAATCCGATGCCATGAGTGATGAATGGACTGGCCGCTGAACCTTGGTTGGAAATTGTCGCCCGGAAATTAACCGCATCGCCCGCGAACAAAAAGTTTGTGGGAATCCAGGTGATGCCTGTCACCACCATATCGCAGATGCCGTTCGTAGGAGTCGCACTCGCCTGGAGTGAGTTGGGGCCTTCGCCGATGCTATTCACGCCGGAGACGCGATAATAATAAGTCGTGCCTGGTGTGTAGAAGGCATTGATGAAGGTCGTGTCCGTCACGTTGGATTGAATCAAACTGTAAGGTCCACCGTTTACTGTGGCGCGCTTGACGTTGTAGCTCTCCGCGCTCAACGCAGAACTCCAGTTCAACGTTACTCTGCCGGAGCTGACCGCAGCCGTCAGGTTGGTGGGAGCCGGAGGAACATTTGTGACGACCAGGTTCGTTGGCCACAAATAGTTTTGAGCAATGGCTAAATCCAAATCGCTCATGATCTGTGCCCTGTAGGGACTCGGATGTGAACCATCCCCGTCAATGTTCCAGCCATCGCAACCGGCGCACCAGCGGTACAGATTTACGCACCGAAAGATCGGTTTGCCCGACGACGCAGCCATCTGATTGTAACGGTCTATCTCAGCATACATTTCCTGCATCCAACCAGCTTCATAATGTTTGCTCGCATCTTCCGGATGACCGCCGTTCCAGAAAAACATCCCGTTACATTCCGTCGCGTAGAGCGGCAGATGGTAGAGCGATTGCGGGATGCCGAGTTCCACCCAGTCTTTGTAGGAATAGAAACTCCAGTACAGATTGTTCACCGCATCGCGTTCGGTGCTGTGAATATCAGCGTAGGCGTAACCGCGAGAGCCGATGTGGAGCGCGATCCCGTCGAGTGGCCCCGAGGCCGCAATGGCTGTGAGCATCTGGTTGAGATACTGCACCCAGTTCAGCGGTAATCCATCATGTGGATAGACGGTGCCGTTTACCGAGAACGCGCCGGGCCCCAGGGGTCCAGCCCATTGCGCAATTGCCTGGGGAATGACTTTGTCATTCGGCCGAACCGCTTTAATGGCATTGTAAACTTTTCGGAACAACACCGCGTAGTCCTGTGGCGAAACGTAGTTGAACCGGTTGTTCGAAGGATCCAGCGGCCATTCTGCCGGGAGGTTTGTTTCATTTGCGATGACCCAAATGCTGCAACCAGTCGAGTTGGCGACAAAGTTTGCGCAACGTTGCGCAAAATCGTCCCATTTGGAAGCGACCGGAATAGTTCCATCTGGGAAATAGCCGTAATTAATCCGGCCGATGACCGTGTGGCCTCTGTCTGAAATGTGATTAAAACTGTCGCCAGAGAAATTGTTCGGATCGGTTCCCACCGCCACCGTTGCCGTTACCCATCCACGGGTGGCGCCATTTTCGATTCGCGTGAGGAATTCAGCCGGATCCGGAGAATGATCATGGATACCATAGAGACTGGGCGCTTCCGCCGCGCGGAAAGAAGGAGTGATGAGGCAACAGAGAATCGTGACAACGATCAGATGAACCCGGTGCAGTCGTAGCGAAAGCAGCAGGCGAGAAAGCCGGAGAACGGGAAAGTGGAAGAAAGCGCGGCTCATCACTCCCGCATCCCTTCCGCATCCGTATTTATCAATGTTCATCCGTGGTTAAATTCCTTTCGAACTATGCGGTCCAGCCAAGAAAAGGGTCCATTGCATGGTTCTTTATCCCAGAAACCGTCCGGTTATTCAATGGTGTAGAAGAGTATAACGGATTGGGGCGGATTGTGTGTTGTGATGGAAAAAGTTACATAAATTTTTGCGCTGCCCGGATCGTGAGTTACTGTTGCCGCCAATGTTTACCCCTAGTTCTTTCATGATTTTTGTCCTGATCACCAACTTTCTTTATTTTGCCTGGCTCGCTGGTCGTCGTACACATGAACCTGTTGTGATGGAACGTCCGTCGATTTATTGAAGCCATATAAGTAGGAGTGGAGTTGGCACCTCTCCAGGGTCATTAGAAAACAACTTTATGATCCCAACCCGCCCAAATGACCTTGTCCTGCCCTCTCGTCAATCAAAACCGCTCATGATGGATAAACAGCCCGTTTTCCAGACTTTTCGGCAGTTTTGAGGAAATCCGGGGTAACAAAAGA
>JACDHS010000060.1 GCA_013820875.1 Verrucomicrobiota bacterium
TCTCCCCCGAGGAGAAGGAACCAGACAGCCCGCCGTGCAATAAACGCTCGCGGTTGAACACCGGACGTTTCCGATCAAACTTGAGTCCCTATCCGGAAATTACTTTTGGTAATCGCTATATAGAAACAACGAACCGCGTCGCGGTTACGCCGCGCTCCGATTCCACGCAACCGCTCCTCCCATCTCACCCACTTAAAATCACACCCCGAAACCAGAGGCTGCCCCGATTTACAAAGCTCCCGAGAGATGATTCCTTCTAAATAGATTAGAAGGAGGGGAATGGATATAAACCAGGTTTACATTGCGGTTGCGTTGTTTCTGTTGGGGACGATTCTTGTCGGGCTGCTTCGCGTTTTACGGGGGCCGACCTCAGCGGATCGCATGCTGGCATCCCAACTGTTTGGCACGACGGGAGTTGCCATCCTGTTACTAATGGCTGAAGGGCTTGATCGGCCTGACCTCCGCAACGTCGCTCTAATATTTGCCTTGCTCGGCGCTCTTGCCGTGGTGGCTTTTGTTAAACGCCCCTCCATGCCGCTAAAGGTGGATGACTCATGAATTTGCCTGACCTGTTTTCTATGATGCTGATTTGCCTGGGCGCAGTTTTCTTTCTCGCTGGCACCGTCGGTATGTTGCGATTTCCGGATACCTTCACCCGGTTGCACGCATTGACCAAGGCAGACAACCTGGGCCTTGGCTTTGTGGTGGCGGGTCTGGTGTTTCAATCCGGTTCAGTCCTGGTGGCGCTTAAGCTGGTAGGTATTTGGTTGCTGGCGATGCTGGCGAGTTCCAACGCTTGTTATCTGATTGGAGGCAACATTCTGCGGGAACAGGAGAAAAGATGAGCTGGGTGGAATGGGCATTTGATGGCGTGTTGCTGCTGGGCGTTGTCGGCTTGGCATTCGGCGTTCTCGTGGTGCGTGATCTGTATCACTCAGTGATCCTCTTCATCGCTTTCGGTTTGTTGTTGGCGCTCGGTTGGGTGCGACTCGGTGCGGCGGATATTGCGCTGGCTGAGGCCGCGATCGGCGCGGGATTGACGGGTGTCCTGCTGCTGGATGCGCTGCATGCGATGCGAGTGCGGGGAGGCGGCAGGGTTACCTAGCGGTTGGGCGTGCTCTTAATCTTAAGATTTTAAGAGGCGGGGAGCACGGGGCGAGAGGGCGAATGTACAATCGGAAGCTAAAACATGGAAGAACAGGGGCGCGTCATTTCAATTGTTCTGGTGACCCTCGTCATCTCGTTGCTTGCAGGGGTGATGATCCGTGGTGTCGTTTCGCTTCCAACGGATGCCACCGGGTTGACGCAGCAGGTGGATTCGAACCTTGAACGAAGCGGCGTGGAGAACCCCGTCACCGCCGTTCTGCTTAACTTTCGCGGCTATGACACATGGCTTGAACTCGGCGTCCTGCTTTTGGCTGTATGGGGAGTGCTTGGCGTGCATCGCGCAAGCAACCTCTCCAACGTGGAGCAAACGCCATCGACTAACCATTCTTTGCTCTGGTTGGTGCGATGGTTGACTCCCGCTATGGTGCTGGTGGCAGGATATCTTTTGTGGCTTGGTAAGTTTGCCGCAGGAGGGGCTTTCCAATCCGGCGTTTTGCTGGCTGTCGTGGCTGTTCTGCTGTGGTTTGCCGGGTTCCGGTCGCTTACAGGGATTTCTCCGATTCTTTGGAAAGCAACATTGCTCGTTGGGTTTGTGGGTTTTGCGCTGGCAGGAAGCCTTTTCATGCTGCTTGGCCGCAGGTTCCTTGAGTTCTCTCCGGATACTGCTGGAACGGTAATCCTTTGGGTTGAAGCCGCCGCTGCAATTTCCATTG
This sequence comes from Verrucomicrobiota bacterium, assembly GCA_013820875.1. Lineage (GTDB taxonomy): Bacteria > Verrucomicrobiota > Verrucomicrobiia > Limisphaerales > JACDHS01 > JACDHS01. Next base: position 1,821 of record JACDHS010000060.1, read on the forward strand.
GGGCAACTTTCGCTGGACTTTTCTTCGGCCTCCAACGAGAGCGTTACACGGACGAGGAGGATTTCAGCCCATGAGCCAGTACCAACTTTATGCCGTCGGTGCGGTTCTCCTGTTTTGCATTGGGCTGCAAGGGATCATCGTGTGTCGGCATCTCCTGAAGAAAGTCATGGCCGCGAATATCATGGGTGGAGGCGCCTTTCTCTTCCTCATCAGTATTGCCAGGAGGAACACAATCGAAACCGCTGATCCTGTGCCGCACGCGATGGTGCTCACGGGAATCGTAATCGCACTGAGCGCCAGCGTCCTGGCGCTTGCCCTCACTCGGCAAATCCACAAAACAACCGGCCATACCACACTCGAAGACCCTACAAACAACAGGGTGGAGAAATGATTATATGGCTCGTCTTGCTGCCGTTCGCGGGAGGTGTGCTTGCGTTTGCGCTGGCACGCTGGGGGCGGGTCATCGGACTGCTTACGACGGCAGGCACGTTTGCCGTAGGGCTCATTTTTTCGGCACAGATCTGGCAAAATGGGCCTCAGCGGTATCTCGTCGGGGGATGGAGTGTTCCTCTTGGGATCAACTTTTTTGCAGATGGTTTGAGTGCCGTGATGCTATTGATCACCGGCGGCATTGGAACGATCATTAGTCTCTATTCCATCTCTTATTTCGCGCCGACCGCCCGCAAGGGAGAATGGTCGGAGAACGACACCTTTTGGCCGCTCTGGTTATTTCTCGTGGGCGGGCTGAACGCATTGTTTCTTTCGGCTGATGTTTTTAATGTCTATGTAACCCTGGAAGTGGTGACCCTCGCCGCGATTGGGCTGGCAGCGCTGGCGGGCAATGCTGCTGCGCTGACCGCCAGTCTGCGTTACCTGTTCGCAGCGCTGATCGGTTCCATGGCTTATCTCATGGGGGTGGCGCTCCTTTACGCTTCCTACGGCCTCCTTGATTTTCAGGCTCTGCAACAAGTGGTTCAGACGGATGCGCCGACAGTCCTCGCACTTTCCTTAATGACTGTGGGGCTGCTTTTGAAAACCGCTTTGTTCCCGCTCCATTTTTGGTTGCCACCTGCGCATTCAACGGCTCCAGCACCGGTCAGCGCGGCTCTTTCAGGTCTCGTCGTCAAAGGTTCCTTTTACATCACATTACGTTTATGGTTTGAAACCTTTTACGGACAAATCCATTTTTCGGCAGGACAACTTTTAGGCGCTCTTGGAACAGCGGCCATTCTTTGGGGATCATTTCAGGCGGTGCGACAGAAGCGCCTTAAACTTCTGATCGCGTACTCCACTGTTGGACAAATTGGCTATCTATTCCTGCTCTTCCCGATCATCACCGCTACCACCTCACGCGATGTCGTTGCAGCCTGGGCCTGGAGTGGTGGTTTGTTTCAAGCTATTTCCCATGCATTGGCCAAAACCTCTATGTTCCTGTCCGCCGGTGTTCTTCTGAAGGCGGTGGGCACTGATGAAATCAAATCAATGCGGGGTATCGCCGGACACCTGCCGCTTACCACCTTTGCGCTCGCCCTGGCGGGGATTAGTTTGATCGGCCTTCCACCCAGTGGAGGCTTCGTGGCGAAATGGCTGATGATGAAAGCGATCATCGGTTCGGGACAATGGTGGTGGATTCCAGTGGTGACTCTCGGCGGGTTGCTGACGGCGGGATATGTGTTTCTCATGCTCCGTTACACTTTTCTTCCGCAGGAGGCCAATCACCCATTTAAACCGGTTTCGCCTGTGATGCAGGGGACCGCTTTTGCGCTGGCTGTGGGCGCAGTCGTCATTGGGTTCCGGGCCAAGGAGTTGATCACGTTGCTGAACATCGGAATGGGGTTCCCTGAAGTTCCCGTGTTGGAGAATCCTGGGTTATGACGTGGGAAAGTGCCATGCCCACTCTGATCGTTGGGACATCCCTTCTCACAGGGTTGCTGATCTTTTTTCTGGAGGAAAAAAGGCAACGGTTGCGCAGCACGCTGAATCTCCTGGGAGCAGGTCTGAAGCTTGTCTTCGTTGGCATCATCATCGTGGGAACGTTGCAGGGAAGGGAGTATGAGTTCCGTTTTCCGTTGGTGCTGGGATTCGATTTTCTGCTGCGGGTGGATATGCTTTCGCTGCTGTTCGTCACCCTTTCGGGTGTCCTTTGGTTTGTCACGACCATTTACGCTATCGGCTACCTGGAAGGATCCGAACATCGCTCCCGCTTCTTCGGCTTTTTCAGTATCTGCGTGGCGGCGAGCACCGGCATTGCGCTGGCTGGCAACCTGATCACGTTCTTTATCTTTTATGAATTCCTGACGCTCTCGACCTACCCCCTGGTCGTGCATCGCGGAACGGAAGAATCGCTGCGCGCCGGTCGCACCTACCTTTGGTACACCATCACCGGTGGAACTGTTCTGTTTGTCGGTGTGGCCTGGTTGAATGTGCTGGTCGGGGATGTGGACTTCAGCCACGCCGGTTCTCTCGCGTCCGTTGCTCCTTACTACCACACCGAGTTGATTGCCATTTTCGTGCTTCTGATTGCAGGGCTTGGAGTGAAAGCCGCCCTCGTTCCGTTGCACGGTTGGTTGCCTGTCGCGATGGTGGCGCCCGCGCCAGTGAGTGCGCTGTTGCACGCGGTCGCCGTGGTGAAGGCCGGCGCATTTGGAATCGTTCGGGTGGTGTACGATGTCTTCGGAGTTAGCTTTGCCAATTCCCTTGGAGTTCTGACACCGCTCGCAATCCTGGCTTCGATCACGATCATTTACGGATCGCTTCGAGCAATGACCCAGGATGATCTGAAAAAGCGACTCGCCTATTCCACCATTAGCCAGGTCTCTTACATCACGCTGGGAGTGGCCCTGTTCGGTATCACCGGCACCATCGGCAGCCTCGTTCACCTGGTGCATCAGGGGATCATGAAAATCACTCTTTTCTTTTGTGCCGGCAACGTCGCCGAGACCCTGGGACTGCATCGCATCAGTGAAATGAATGGAATCGGTCGCCGCATGCCAGTGACCATGGGGGCTTTCACCGTTGCGGCCCTGGGAATGATTGGTCTGCCGCCCATTGCTGGCTTCATCAGCAAATGGTATCTCGCCCTGGGTGGATTGGAGGCAGGGAAGCCGTGGGTCGTTGTTGTGTTGCTGGTGAGTAGTCTGCTGAATGCTGCCTATTTTCTCCCGATCCTGCACGCTGCCTGGTTCAAGAAACCGTCGCAATCATGGAGTCCGCGCACCGGCAAACTGGAAACCTCTGCCATGCTCTTGGTTCCGCCGGTCATCACCGCCGGTTTCTCACTGGCCGCAGGTCTTTTCGCCGCTTCAAACGGCAGCCCACTGGCACTGGCCAGGCAAATTGCGGAACTCCTGTATTACTCGTCACCATGATTTGGCTCAGCGTCATCTTACTGCCGTGGCTGATCGCACTACTCATGCAGGAACGGACCTACCGCGTCTCGCGGTTCCTTGCTCCACTCGCGCCTCTGCCTGCACTCGCGTTTGCCATCTTTGGCGACAGCAACGCCTCGGCGTCGGTGGACTGGTTAATCCTCGGTGTTCATGTCGGATTCGGTGCAGTTGGCCAGGTGTTTCTTTTTTTCACCGCGCTGCTCTGGAGTCTCGCGACGCTTTTTGCTTTCGACTACATGCGTAAAGACGAGCGACCCTGGCGTTTTCACTTTTTTTTTCTACTCACCATGAGCGGAAACTTCGGACTGATTCTCGCGCAGGATATCATCACATTCTACACCTGCTTTGCGCTCATGACATTTGCCGCTTATGGACTCGTCATTCACGATCGGACAAACGAAGCCCTGCGCGCGGGTCGCATCTATCTCATCACCGCATTGTTCGGCGAAACATTGTTGCTGGGCGGAATGTTTTTGGTAGCCAGCCAAAGCCCAAGTCTCCTGTTGGCAGATATGCAGGAGGCGATTGCCGAGGCGGTTCATCGCGACCTCATGATGTTCCTTATCTTTGCGGGGTTCGGTGTGAAAGCCGGTGTTCTGCTGTTGCATTTCTGGCTGCCATTGGCCCACCCGGTCGCGCCCGTCCCCGCCAGCGCGGTGTTGAGCGGTTGCATGATCAAAGCCGGCCTGCTTGGTTGGATGCAACTCCTCCCTCTCGGCCACGGCTCCTTCCCGCAATGGAGCACCTTCCTGGTGGTTGCCGGGTTCAGCGCGGCTTTTCTTGCGGTTATCGCCGGCCTCGCCCAGAAAAGTCCCAAGACAAACCTCGCCTACTCCAGCATCAGCCAGATGGGAATGATGACCGTCGCGCTCGGCATCGGCCTCGCCACCCCGGAGGCATGGCCACCGATCCTTGTGGTTCTACTGATCTACACCGTCAATCACGCCCTCGCCAAAGGCGCACTTTTCCTCGGCGTCGGTGTAGCTGGCGCCACCGGCCAAAGCAGGTGGAGACAGCGACTCTGCCTTGGCGGATTAATGATCGCCGCCCTTGCCATCGCTGGAGCCCCCTGGACGGGGGGAGCCATTGCCAAGCACGCCTTGAAAAATGCAGCCAACCTCGCCCCCGAGGACTGGTATCCCGCGCTTACCTGGCTGCTGCCCCTCGCCTCCATGGCGACGACCCTCCTGCTCACCCGATTCCTGATTCTCACCTGGCAACAGATGAAGTCATCGGAAAAAACTTCGCACCCCGCGCCTGCGCTGTGGATTTCATGGCTGATCCTGCTGGTGGCGGTTTTGGGCAGCGTCACATTTGCAATCGGGCGCTACGCCATCGAACTCGAGCGAAGCACAGCCACGCTCCGTTCCATCTGGGACTCCGTCTGGCCGGTGTTGCTGGGAGTGGCGCTCCTCATTGCCTTGCAACGCGTATTGCGCAAAAGGAAGCTTTGGCCGATCCCCGCCGGTGATATCGTGGTCCTGTTGGAAAAAGCCTTTCACAGCTTGCGCCAGATCGGGAGAGCGCTGCCTGTTCCGGGCCCCTCCTATTGGCAGATCAACATCGTCGCCTCAGTGCAACGCCTCGCCGAAAGCGAAACGAAACAGGACATCACCAATCGCGTGGAATCGCTTTTGAAAAATTGGACAGCCGCCGGGGTCGGGCTCGTTGTTTTAATTCTGCTGCTCGTGCTTTTACTTTGAGAAGGAGACTTACATGGAACTGATTGCCAAAAATGTTGCGTCGCGCCCAATCGCGTTTTCGATCGCCATGCGCTTTCTTTGGTGCGCCTTGTTCTGGCTGATATTGAGCGAAGGCATCTGGAGAGAATGGCCGGTCGCCCTCGTCACAATCGTCATGGCCACATGGGCCAGCTTCATGGTCTGGCCGCGGGACAGTTGGAATTGGCGTCTTCTCCCGTTCATCAAATTCATCCCTTATTTCCTCTGGCAATCCTTTCTTGGAGGAATCGATGTTGCCCGGCGCGCGTTCTCACCCGCCATGCCGCTGCATCCGGGATTCGTCGAAGTATCTGTGCGCCTGAAAAGCGATGCCGCCAAAGTGTTCTTCCTCTGGGTTGTCTGCCTGTTACCCGGCACCGCCAGCGTTCAACTGCGCGGAAACAAATTACGACTCCATGCCCTCGACACCGGCCTGCCGATACAGGAGAGGCTGACCGAACTCGAAACCACCTCATAGCGGTGTTCAAGTAGGGAGTCCCGAGTCTTGTTCAGGGGGCGTTGCCGTCGCAACGTTCAGCTTATACCCGCATGAAATTGTTTCAGGCATCTCCACAATGATGCTCGTGAAATGGTTCTCGATGATGACGTTTGTTTGCTTTGCTTTGGTGGCGCGAGCTGATTCGTTGCGGGAGAATCTGAGACAGGGCACCGCGATGATTGTTGAGAATGGGGAAGGAACGGTCACCCTCGACATCTCTCTGCCTGAGGGCGCAATGCTGCAATTTACCCTGCAACCTTCTGAGGTAATGAGTCCCGAACTGGCCGCCAACTTTCCTCAATTGCGAACCTGGATGGGACGCTCCGCGGAACTTCCTGAATTAACAGTGCGTTGTGATCAATCCCCTTTCGGCCTTCACGCCCAGATATTTACTCCCGAGGGAACGGTCTATCTCGATCAATTTACTGTCAACAGCCCTCACTCGGAGCGCGGCATTTTGGCTGCGCGTGAGACCGCGTCAGGTGGATTCCACTGCTTGACGGAATCGAGGCATGAGGGTTCCTGTTCCCAAAAAATAGCGCAAGACGCAGACGACACGTTTCACCAGATCCGCACGTTTCGTCTCGCGGTGACGGTGGCGGGTGAATACACAGAATTTCACGGTGGAACAGTGGAATCTGCGCTCGCTGCCATTGTTACGGTGTTCAACCGGGTGAATGGAATTTATGAACGCGATTTGGGTGTCCGCCTCCTGCTGGTTCCGGGGATGGAACAACTCATCTTCACAAACAAAAACACCGATCCTTTCACATCAAATACCCCAACAGCCACCACGATGCAAGAGGCGCAGGAGACGTTTGACCAAATTCTCGGCACCGCCAATTACGATCTCGGAATACTGTTCAATACCGGGCTTTATGGATTGGCTTACCTGGGTAGCGTCTGCGATCCGAAACACAAAGGGGGCGCCTGCATGGGATTGCCGGAACCGGTGGGGGAAATCTTTGCCATTTATGTCGCGCACGAAATGGCGCATCAATTCGGCGCGAGCCATAGCTTCAACTCCACGCAGGGCTTTTGTGGGCCCAACCGCAACGCCGGTTCAGCAGTGGAACCTGGAACCGGCTCAACGCTCATGAGCTACGCGGGTCTCCCCTGCGGCAACGACTCGTTGCAGCCGCTCATGAGCGATTATTTCCATGCGGAAACCATTCATGAGATTCGGGGCTTTTTAATGAATGCTGCCTGTGGCCAGATCATCACCACCAGCAATAAGCCGCCTACTGTAACGGTTCCTTCCACCTTCTTCGTTCCCAAAGAAACACCGTTTATCCTGCACGCCACCGGTCAGGATCCGGATGGTGATACGCTGCTTTACTGCTGGGAACAGATGGATACTGGCCCGCCTAAATTATTGTCGGACCCCGACAACGGTTTCAGTCCGCTGTTTCGCTCCTTCCCACCCGGCACCAATGCCGCGCGTGTGTTTCCCAAATGGGAAGCGCTGCTCGGGAATGCACCTTCGTTAGGAGAACAACTGCCTGAAACAAATCGACTGATGCACTTTCGGGTGACGGTCCGCGACTCGCAAAACATGGGTGCCTCTGCGTTTGCCGATACGCATGTTCAAGTGGTTGGCTCAGCCGGACCATTTAGAATCACCTCGCACAATACAAATGGATATTTCCGAGGAGCAGAAGTGATCACCTGGGATGTTGCCGGAACCACGAATCCGCCGCTGAATGCGACCCTCGTCAATCTCCTGCTCTCGACCAATGCAGGAAAAACTTTCAACATCACCCTTGCAACCAATGTCCCAAACGTCGGAACAGCAGCCGTCATGTTTCCTGGGATCAGCACTAGCAGTGCGCGCCTGAAGATCGAACCGGTCGGCCAGATATTCTTCGACATCAACGACGCTGATTTTGTCATTTATGATCAACCTCGCTTCCGCAGCGCTGACGCTTCGGGGACGAACCTGGTTTTGCGCTGGCAAATTGAAAACGGGAAACAATATCAGTTGGAACAGGCGACAACTTTGCCTGGCGACACCTGGACAGAACTCGACATCGTCACCACAACGTTTGGCAACGAAATGGAAGCTCTTGTGCCGATACAAAATGTCGGCAACCGCTTCTTCCGAATTCGCGAGTTCTGAAGTCGGAACTATCAGAGGGCCCTCCGCTTCTATTATTTGGTTGAATAAAGCACCGGCGTCCCCTAGAAGAGCATCAGGTAGTTTCCCTCCCAAGCTTAATTGCAGAACGATCATTGATGCTATGAAACTTATTCCTCCCAGCTTCTGGATTGCGCTTATTGCGCTATTGACCCTATCCGGCGCCAGTCGCGCATTGGCCGCGGATGTCACGCAATACGCTGTGCTGAAAGGCCAGATGTTTGTTCAAACGAATGCTGTCTCCCCGGTGATTGACGAAGAGGCGGGTTTTGTTTTCCACGTGTTTGTAGATTCAGATTCAGACTGGGACGAGGACGATACTCTCACCAGCGTCACTCTGAGATTGCCCAACAGTTCGTTGGTTTCCATTCCCGATGATGATGGCTTTGAATTTGGAGATGGGTTTCCGTCGCTCAGTGCATTGGATACCGCTTATCCGGATGGCACCTACGCACTCATTACTGAAGGGGTAAACGATGGGCTCCGCACGAACTCGTTGACGTTGACCGGCAGCGATTATCCTCCCACGCCGCGTTTCAGCAATTTCACCGCAGCCCAGGCGGTCGATCCAGCCGCTGATTTCGTGCTCTCCTGGGATCCAATCTCCGGCGGCAGCACCAACGATTTCCTCATGGTGAACATCATGGGGTGCGGCGACGATGGCGATGACATCCTCGAAACCCCCGGCCCGGGCGAACCCGGAGCGCTGGACGGACTATCCACGTCTGTCACAATCCCTGCTCGCAAATTGCGCCCCGGCCAGACTTACCAGGTGGAACTTCTTATCGGGCGCTTTGGGGAGTTTGATGAGGAGAGTTATCCCGGCGCACTGGGATTTGCGGGCTACTTCAAACTCGTGCAGATGCCACTCGTGACGACAGGAGAACAAACCGGTTGTTCACAGGGCGGTTTTCAACTCGTGTTCAATTTTCAACATGGTTCCTTCGGTGCGGGAACAAACGGAATGATCCAATTTCCGCAGCCACTAAGTTATTACTTTGTTAATTTCAGCATCAGGGATTCAGATTATCCTGAGACTGTGACATTCAGCGGTCCGCTCGGTTCGGGCTTGGACAACACAACCAATGCACATAGTGGATCAAGTTTCGACTCTGCTTATTACGGTAGTCCTCAGGTTGACATGCCCCCATTTCCTCCCGGTGGCGTTTACACCATTGGCTATAAAGATACCGAGTTAAAGTGGAACCTCCTCGATCCGGATGCTGCAAACCAGCAAGTAATCATTGTTCCGAGTGTTGTGGTTGATGCTTCAAACGTCCTGCAACAAATCAATTGGACCTACAAAGATATCAACGGAAACTCCATCCCGCCGCAACCGTTCATGACTGGCATTGGATTAAGTGTCGAAGCGGTTGGCGGTCGGTACGATGTTTTTAGCGGTAATGATCAAGGTATTACTCCCGATCAAACAAATCACATTCTCACCAGCACTGTTATTTGGACAAATGTCAGCATGGTATTCATGCATTTCACGGATCCTGCCAACAATTCCTACTGGAGCTATTGGTCGAGATCCTCCATTCCGCCTGAGATTACCACCACCAATTTGCCCAGCGGCACAGTGGGAACGCCTTACAGTTTTCTTCTCCATGCCAATGGTGGCACTGGCCAATTCACGTGGGACATTGAGTCAGGCACGCTTCCAGACGGACTTTCTCTCACGGGAGCGATTGGAGAAATTGTCGGCACACCAACACAAGCAGGCACCAACGAGGTTGTAATCCGCGTCACTGACACGGCTTTCAGCAGCGCAACCAATAGTTTCTCTATCGTAATCCATCCCGGGGCAGTGCCTCCCTCGTTTTCAAGTGCCAACCGTTTGTTGAACGGCGACTTCGAAATGTTGCTGTCTGGAGAGAGCGGGAAAACTTATCGCATCGAAGGTTCAACCAACCTGATTCAATGGAGTGAACTGCTAACGTCCGGTGCCCATCCAATCGATGGAACTCTTTATTTCCGTGATACCACTGCAGCAGGTCTTGAGCGGCGGTATTACCGGGCTATGCTGGTTCCATAGTTTGCTGGCAGGGACATCTTGTCACATATCTTGAAAAGTAAGCTGCGGCGACTGGACTTAATCATCATCACATCGTAATAAGTTTGAGCTGCTGTATTAGATTATGATGACCGGACAAAAAGTTGTGTGCATTGATGACCAGTTTCCTGGCCCGGTGAAAAAACTTTACACTGCCCTGCCGATCAAAGGCCGGACCTACGTCATCCGCAACGTTTACAGCGCACGCTCCATTGCATTTCCTTCCCAACCGGGAATGGGCGATGGCGAACTTGGCGTGCTCCTCGTCGGCCTGAACAACCCGCCCGATCCCAAAAGCAAATACGGCCAGGAACTAGGTTTCAAAGCCGACCGCTTCCGTCCCCTCGAAGAAATCAAAGACCAAGTCGCGAAGTACGACGAAACGACGGTGTAGTTACCCTGCCTGAAAGCGGGTGGAACAAGCCATGGGTGGAACGGGCTACCAGCCCGTTTCGGTGGGCTACCAGCCCGCCGAGTAAGGCGGATGAAATGCCCACAGCATGATGACATCCGGGTGCATAGTTCGGCGGCAGGTTGCCGCCGAAAACGGGCTGGTAGCCCGTGCCACCCATTTTCAGACAGGCTCTGAAATTGAAAGCACCTTGTTCTAATCGGAATCCGACTGCCGGAGCGGCACAAACCGGTTGCCGGGTGCAAGCGTGGAGATAGGCCATCTTAATCAGTCAGGTGTATTATCCATTCGTGGCCGGGCAAGGTAGTTCCGGGTTGTCTTCCAGATAATGATCAACGAAACGGGAAGCAGGAAAGCGCCGAACGCTGCAGAAACCACGCCGTTTTCGCGACTCATGAAAACCAGCGCCGCAGCGGTCAACGCCATCGTGCCGAAGATCAGCCAGATGCCGAAAACGACGATGAAGCTGCGCGGTCGCTCGGTGGCCTGACGGTAAACATGTCCCTCGGCAAAAAGATGTTCAAATGGACCGGTAGCAGCATAGGAAGTCAGCGGTGCGCCGCACTTGGCGCAGAAGTGAGCCGATAGTTCGTTGGGAACCAGGCAACTCAAGCACAATGGTTTCGCGTCGGACTCATCCGGCACCTGATCGTTGTTTTCCGGCCAACGCGGTTTGACGTCCTCCATGCCTTCGAAATTAGTTTCTGAGCAGTTTAAGTCAATGGCGTTCCGCCGTTTGGAACACGGGCTGGGTGGAACGGGCTACCAGCCCGTAACGGCGGGCTACTAGCCCGCCGAGCTTAGAGGCAACACCACCAATCAATGCGTTGTCGGGCACTCGAGCATTCGGCGGCAGGTTGCCGCCGAAAACGGGCTGGAAAAACAGAACTGTAGAGTCGATTTGCCGCTTTGCGGCAGGCCCGTTCCACCCTGACACGTTCCCCAAAAAAAGGAGCCGCCCGGTTGCCCGAGCGGCTTTGGTGGGGACACCTTTCCATGGCACCCCATTTCTTATGTGTCATCTCTTACAACGTCGTCACCAGTGTGACAACGCTCAAGGCACTTTCGCCGCTGGCATTCACCGCCGAGACTGCGATCTCCACGTCCGAATTGCCGGGCAATCCTTCCATGATGAAGTCCAGGTCTGCCGGACTGCCGACCGGTATGAAGCCCTCATCCACGCCGACCACCCGTTTCCACACACGATAATATTTCGCGCGCGTCGCCCGGTTCCACTTCACTGAGACCGCATTGGCGCCGATGAGCACCGCGATCAAACCGGCTGGAACTTCCGGCGTCCGCACGATGCCCGGAATCGGCAAACCGAACGACAACCAACGCGCATCCATCGGATCGAGCGTGATGTCGAGTTCACCCACCAACACCATGAGCAGGTTGTAAAGCTCGGTCACCTTCCCGTTGCGAACCGTGAGAAGATCTTTCACCACCGTCTTTTGCGATTCCACCGCCGTGCGCGCATTGCTGATCCCATCATACAGCTCTGCCGCTCGTAGCGCCGTCACCCGCGGCGGCAGTTCCAACGTCGGATTATCGGTGAAGAAGATCCCCATCGTTTCGGCCATTGTTTCCAGTTTCACCACTTTGTATGGGATCCTCATGGAACTGAGAAAGCCGACGCTATTCCAGGCCGTGGAATAGGAATGGCCGAAGGTCGGCTTCAATGTTTCGCGACTCAACATCGCCAACCGCCGCATCTCTTTGCACAGCACAGCCAGGAGGGCATAACGCTGCCGCAACAGATCCTGCGCGGTCGTCAGTTCGGTATTTGCGTTGACCATCGCTGTGCGCGCGCCGGTGATGGCGGGAGCGGTGGTGTATTTGAGGTCAAGGGCGGTTCCATGTTCCGTCACCCCGGATGCGGCACTGGTTGACTCGCCCAACAGGCCGCTCATGTGAGTTGATACTCTACGTGTCATAATTTTATTTTGTTTCTTTTGTTTATTGTTAACCGACTTTGTCCGCTCAAAACGTTTGAACGAACGGGAAGCAGTATGGCAGGAGCAAAGGGCCAGCTACGGGCCCTTTGCTTTTGACCCTAAAATATTTTCATTTTTCGTTATCCACTGAGGAACAACTACTTACGAAGTAAAATGAGGTTTTTCTGAAAATATTTTTTCTGGAGTGGCAGAAAAATGGGTGCTCGGATCCGAAAAGTCCCTCACTGAAAAGAAATACACGAAAAGGGAAAGAATTTTGCCTGCGAACCACGCGATTTACGCCGTAAAACGCCTCACGACAGCCCGTAGTAGACCGATGATCGGCGTAAAACGTCTCACGACAGCCTGTAGTAGACCGATAATCGGCGTAAAACGTCTTACGACAGCCCGTAGTAGACCGATAATCGGCGTAAAACGCCTTACGACAGCCTGTAGTAGACCGATAATCGGCGTAAAACGTCTTACGACAGCCCGTAGTAGACCGATAATCGGCGTAAAACGTCTTACAACAGCCTGTAGTAGATCGATGATCGGCGTAAAACGACTCGGAACGGGGTGTCAGGGATCGTTTTAGGCAGGGGAAGCTTCTTTGGATTGAACAGGAGGCAGGTTGAACGACATTTCATTTCCTCCGGATTGGTGGATTTGGTTTTTGTAGTCATTATGGGAGGTGAGCGAAACGGCTTGTCTCCCGTTCGCTCGGGGCTTTTGGTTATGCCAAGGCCCAACGGGCCGCAATCCCTCAGCCCAGGCCAGCGGCCTGGGTAACGTCATCAACAAAGCCTGCGGCCTGAAGATCGATTATCGCGACCCTTCAGGCCGCATTTGTCTGTGGGACGAAATACCCAGGCCGCTGGCCTGGGCTGAGGGATTGCGGCCCTTTGGGCCTTGTTGATCGTGAACTTATATTGGGAACAGAATGTTCGCTCGTCTTAAGCACCAAAGGTGCGCAATCCCTCAGCCCAGGCCAGCGGCCTGGGTAACGTCATCAACAATGCCTGCGGCCTGAAGGGCCGCGATATTCCCAGCACACAACACCCGATTCAATCCCAGACATGACGCCGAAGACAACCGGATATCGAGAACGGACAACAATTGTCATATGTTTGAAGGTCGATTATCGCGACCCTTCAGGCCGCATTTGTCTGGGACGAAATACCCAGGCCGCTGGCCTGGGCTGAGGGATTGCGGCCCTTTGGGCCTTGTTGATCGTGAACTTTTATTGGGAACAGAATGTTCGCTCGTCTCAAGCACCAAAGGTGCGCAATCCCTCAGCCCAGGCCAGCGGCCTGGGTAACGTTATCAACAGAGCCTGCGGCCTGAAGGGCCGCGATATTCCAGCACACAACACCCGACTCAATCCCAGACATAACGTTCATCGAAGGCGACCTTATACCTTTCCAATAAACGCCGGTATTCATCCTGAAACGTCATTTTCTGATGATGGGAACCTGGTTCTGGATGTAAGCGACCACTGTGTCCGCATCGGACTGGCTCACGGAGAATGCGCCGTAACCAGCTTGCCAATGGAAATCGGAAAACTCAGTGCCTTTGGTTTTGATCCATTTCGAAGAACTGGTTTTCACGGTCTCGACGATGTCGGCAATCGTGCGTGTGCGGGAGAGGCCAAACAATAGATGAACATGATCTTCAACACCGCCAACCTGCAACGATGGACAATCAATTCCATTCAGTACGCCGGATAGATACGGATGCAGTTCGGTTTGGATGGTGGGCGTCAGGTATCGCACACGGTTTTTGGTGCTGAATACGAGATGAACAAGAATGCGAGATAATGATTGTGGCATGTAAATAAAAATGTTTATCGCGGCCCTTCAGGCCGCGCAACTGCTTTCCATCCATACCCAGGCCGCTGGCCTGGGCTGAGGGATCATCGGCCCGTTGGGCCTTGAACTCAATCAGCGCACCCACCCCGCGACACCATCACCAAAGCGCTTTTCAGCGTGAAATTTTGTCGCTAGAGTTTCCCGACGCATGAAAGTAAATCTCGCTTATGGACAGGGGCATCTCACGATTGATCTTCCCGAGGATCGGACGACGGTTATCGAACCTTCATCGAAACCGGGGCTGACGGACGAAAAAGAGGCGGTGATTGCTGCGTTGCAAAGTCCTATCGCCGACAAACCGTTGCGCGAGCAGATCAAACGGACCGACAAGGTTTGCATTGTTTTTACCGACATCACCCGCGCCACTCCCAACGAGCGTTTGATTCCCTGGTTGCTGGAGCACATCAGTCATGTTCCGCGCGAGCAAATTACCTTGTTGAACTCCACGGGAACGCATCGTCCGAATACCCCGGCGGAGTTGGAAAAAATGCTGACACCGGAAGTAGTGGCCAATTACCGCGTGATCAATCACGAATGCGAAAAAGAGGAAGACCTGGTGCAGCTCGGTAGCACTCGCGATGGTTCCCGTGCCTTGATCAATCGGCATCTGTTGGAAGCGGATGTGCGGATCATCACTGGATTTATTGAGCCTCATTTCTTTGCGGGGTTCAGCGGCGGCATCAAAGGGATTTGTCCCGGGGTGGCGGGGTTGGAAACGGTGATGAGCAATCATGGCGAAAAGAATATTGGTCATGCGAACTCGACCTTTGGCATCACGGACGGGAATCAACTCTGGGAAGAGTTGCGCGATATCGCATTGCGTGTGGGGAAAAGTTTTTTGTTGAACGTGACGCTCAATGAGCAGCGTCAGATCACAGGGGTGTTCGCCGGGGACATGATCGAAGCTCATAAGGCTGGTTTCGAATTTGTGCGCCGGTCGGCGATGCAAAAGGTCAAAGCGCCTTTTGAAATCGTCATTACGACGAACAGCGGTTATCCGCTGGATATGAATCTGTATCAGGGAGTGAAGGGGATGAGCGCTGGGGCGCGGATACTGGAGCAGGGAGGGACATTGATTCTGGCTGCGGAATGTCGCGAGGGTGTTCCGGCCAATAGTCCCCTGGACAAGCTGTTGCGGAGCGCAAAGAGTTCGGAGGAAATTCTGACGATGCTTTCCACACCCGGCTTTGTTCGCCCGGAACAGTGGCAGGCGCAGATACAGGCACTGATTCAGCGTCGAGCGAGGGTTTTGCTCTACAGCAAATTGCCGGAAGAAGTGACGAGGGCGGCGTTCCTCACGCCGTGTCTGGACATCGGCGCTTTTGTGGCGGAGAAATTAAAGGGACTGGGGCCGAATGCGCGTGTGGCTGTTTTGCCGCAGGGGCCGTTGACGATTCCTTATTTGGCCTGACTTTTTGCGTCGAGGCTTCTGACCATTTCAGCGAGGCCATCGTAATTGCCGGAAGGCTTGGCCATGTAGGAGTTGGCGCCCAGCGAATAGGCCTGGTCCACATCTTCGGACAGGCGGGATGAAGTCAGCACGATGACGGGGATTGCCTTCACGTCTTCGGTGGCTTCCTGTCGAAGCCATTGCAGAACTTCCAACCCGGAGCGGCGCGGCAGTTTTAAATCGAGCAAAATCAGCGTGGGCAGCGGATGAGCCGTGCGGTCGGCATATTTCTCATCGCCGCGCAGGTAAGCTACGGCTTGATCGCCATCACTTACCATTTGCAGGGGGAGGGTGATGCCGGCTCGGCGAAAGGCACGCTGTAACAGGAGAGTGTCGTTACTGTCGTCTTCAATAAGTAGTATGGTGCGCGGATTCACGTTATTTTATCTGATCTTTTTCTACTGTGAACGAGCCAATACTCATGCACTAGCTTAACCTTCGTGCATAAATCGTCAAACCCACTTGGCTTGACCATCTAAGAATTGGCCCCCCAATTCGTACAATTCGTAAGCCTTGTTAATGTCGCACATCTGATTGGAAGATGTAAGAACAACAAGAGGCAATCACTCGACATCAAGCACTGAGCCCTGAATGTTTCGTGCATTGCTATTAAAACGTTTCTATCCGACCTGCCGGGAGATGCCAACGATTTTATAAAGAAAATGCAGATTCCTGCTCCGGGAACCTTGATTTCTTCCGCCAAAAGACCAGTGTTTGAAAAGTTATGGCTATTGACACACCTGATTTAACGCAACGTCCTCCGCGCAGCGCTCGTGTGCGGCTCGGTGGTTTTGTCATTCTGCCGCGCTTATTGGACAAGGGGCGGGCGACTCTCAACGGAAAAAATGGAGAGTTCCATTACAATTGTCCCCTGGATCAGCACTTCTTCCATTTCGTGGGAGTGGATGCCGCGAAATTGAAGGAGCAACTCGCCAGTGGAAAGGGTGATTGGGAAATTCTTCAATGGATCAATGAGAATGCGCCATCCAGGCGTTCACACCCTGAAATCCTCGGGTGGTCTGCTTACCATGAGCAGCGTGTTCCGACCGATGTTGAAACCCGCAGATTTTTCAACGATTACCATGCCAAAGCTGGCGCGCATCGGGAAGACATTGCGACCTGGTTCGACATGCTCGATCTGGATGACTTTGTGAGTTACGGCGGAAAAGCCTAGGCGAAATAGGGAATTGCAAATTGAAGGATTCAACTGCGGTTTTAACCTCAATTTGCATTTTTCATTTTGCAATTTTCAATTCCCCGGCCAATTCAGTTCCCACCCTCCTCGGCAACGGCAACGTTCTTCAGATAATCGAAAGTATAAATCCCGGTGGTATGACCATCGCCCCAGGCTGGTTGAATTCCGTAGCTGCCGACAAAGCTCAGCTTCTGCAACTGGAACGATGTGGGCGAAAGCGTCTGCGGCGGTCCCTTGTGAATCTTTCCCATCACATCGGTTTCTCCTCTGCATGCGGCACAAGGGCAGTGCCGTCGCAGTTTCTCCAGTGAAATAAAATGCTCACTCTCATCTTCCCACTTGATGGCAAGTTCATTGCCAATCTGCTGAATATCCACAGGACGCATGGCGAATGATTAAGGGGGAAGAGAGGATGCGTCCACCTCCGTTTTGTTCTATCAGTGAAAATATTAGCCAAAAATCAGAAGTATAGCCTACGCTAACTTTGCTGCTTGACGAAAAGTTAGATTGTACTAACTTTCTTCTCAATGAAAATGAAAACCAGACGCTTCTTACTTCTCTTCTCTGCATTGCTAATCGCCGGCTCGCCTCTCCTTTCGAGCGCGGCGACCCAAAAACTTAAAGTGACCACAACCACTTCCATGGTGACTGATCTTGTGAAATCCATCGGCGGCGATCGTGTGGATGTTCAAGGTCTGATGGGGCCGGGAGTGGATCCTCATCTTTATAAAGCCAGCCAGGCGGATGTGAACAAGCTCATCCAGGCAAAGGTGATTTTTTATAACGGACTGCTTCTCGAAGGGAAAATGCAGGAACTGTTTAACAAAATGAGCCGGACCAGAAAGGTTTACGCCCTCGCGGATGCGCTCCCGAAAGCGCGCCTTCTCAGTCCTCCTGAATTTGAGGGCCATCATGATCCACACATCTGGTTTGATGTGCAGATTTGGGCAATGTGCATTGACGTGGTAGTGAAAGGCTTGAGTCAGGCCGATCCAGAAGGCAAAGCGTATTACGAGAAACGCGGCAACGATCTGCGCAAACAAATGGAGGAACTGCATCAATGGGCATTAAAGAAAGTGTCTGAGCTCCCACCGGCAAAGCGCATTCTTATCACGAGCCACGATGCTTTTAATTATTTCGGTCGTGCTTACGGGTTCCAGGTGGTTGGCCTGCAAGGCATCTCAACAGTGACAGAAGTGAGTATCGCAGACATGGCAAAGATGGCGGACTTCATCAAAGCAAAGAAAGTGAAAGCGATCTTCGTGGAATCCAGTGTGCCGCATAACACCATCGAACGTGTCAGTAAAGATGCCGGGGTGAAGGTTGGCGGAGAGATTTTCTCTGATGCCATGGGAACCCCAGGAGAAATGGAGAATGGTTACGACCTCGGCACCTATGAAGGCATGGTGAAGCACAACGTGAACACCATCGTGAACGCTCTTAAATAATTGTCTCCAGAAATGAAAATCCAAAACTCGACTACTTTGAAAACTTTGTTGTTTGTTGTCTCCCTGGTTTCCGTTGCCCCGGCTTTTGCCCAGGCCGACAAGAGTCAATACACCCTTTGGAATCCCACGCCGCGCGAGTTGATGCGCCCGATCAGCACAGACCGGCCAGACATGACGGAGAGTCCTTACACAGTTGATGCCGGTCATTTTCAGATCGAAACCGATTTGTTGAATTACAGTTACGATCGGCACAATGCGAGTTTTGCAAATGAACGAGCAGAAAGCTGGAGCGTTGCTGCTGCGAATGTGAAGGTCGGACTTTGTAATTCAACCGATCTCCAGGTTTTGATTCCAACTTACAATTGGGTGCGTGTCAAAGACCGGACGACCGGGGCAGTGCAGAAAAACTCTGGCTTCGGGGATATTGTCACCCGCTTGAAAATAAACATTTGGGGCAATGACGGTGGAAAGACGGCTTTCGGGATTATGCCGTTCGTCAAGTTTCCGACGGCGCAGGACAATCTCGGCAACGACGCTTTCGAAGGCGGCCTCATTCTTCCTCTGGCCGTGGAATTACCCGCCGGATGGAGCATGGGCCTCATGACCGAGGTGGACTTCAATGAAGATGTTTCCGGGAGCGGTTATCATCCTGAGTTCATCAATACGATCACATTCAGCCGTGGCCTGATTGGCAATCTGGGCGGGTATGTGGAATTCTTTTCATTGGTAAGCGCCGAATCGGGGAGCGATTGGATTGGCACCTTGAACGGCGGGCTGACCTACGCGGTGACCGATGATATTCAACTGGACGCCGGAGTGAACATCGGAGTTACTCGTGCTGCCGATGATTTTAACCCGTTTGTTGGTATTACCTGGAGGTTCTAAATGATTTCGACCGCTCGACAACCAACCTCTGCACTGGGTCAGGCCGGTGCGACGGAAGCGCCCCCGCTCGAAATCCATGATTTGACGGTGTCCTATCATAAAAAACCGGTGCTATGGGGGATTGATCTGGTGGTGCCCGCAGGAAAGTTGGTCGGTATCGTCGGACCCAATGGCGCGGGGAAATCCACCTTGATCAAGGCGGTGATGGGATTGCTTCCGTTAAATAGTGGTTGGGTAAAGATTTACGGCAAATCGTTCCAAAAAAACCTGAAGCGTGTCGGTTACGTTCCGCAACGTGAATCGGTGGACTGGGACTTTCCGGTGAACGTCATGGATGTGGTGTTGATGGGACGCTACGGACATCTCGGCTTGATCAAACGACCTTCAAAGCGGGATCGCGAGATTGCGCGTGAATGTCTCGATAAAGTGAAGATGTTGCCCTATTCAGACCGGCAGATTTCAAACTTGAGCGGTGGGCAGCAGCAACGTGTTTTCCTGGCGCGGGCGCTTGCCCAGGAGAGCGACGTTTATTTCATGGATGAACCGTTTTCCGGAGTGGATGCCGCCACCGAATCGGCCATCATCACGTTGCTCCACGAATTGCGGGCCAAAGGAAAAACCATTCTCGTGGTGCATCACGATTTGCCGACCGCGCGAAATTATTTCGATATGCTGTTGCTCTTGAATATGCGGGTGGTCGCATTTGGTCCCACCGAGGAAGTATTCACTTACGAGTTGTTGCAAAAGACTTACGGGGGTCGTCTTACCATTCTTTCCGAGGTCGCCGAGGCCGTGCGACAGAAGGTTTGAGATGTTTTTCATGCTCTCGAAACGAACTTTCATCTATTTGCTAACAGCTCTCGGTTATTTCCTGTTTTTCGCTGGGAACGTTGAGGCGGCGCGAATTGGTGACATTTCGGAAATGAGCATTGGCGAGCAAACAGCGCGCTTCTTCAGCTTCCAGGATCCGGCGGTCCGTTATGCGGTAATTGGCTCCATCCTGCTTGGCATTACCTGCGGGTTACTGGGAAGTTTCATCGTGGTGCGAAAAATGGCGTTGGTCGGTGACACACTTTCCCATGCTGTCCTGCCCGGTGTGGCGCTCGGCTTCATGTGGAACATGACCAAAAATCCCATTGCGATTTTCATTGGAGCAACCATTGCCGGCCTGATCGGAACGGCGGTCGTTAATCTCATTAAACAGACCACACGACTTAAAGAGGACACTGCGCTCGGAATGGTTTTGGCCGGATTTTTCGCGGTTGGCATTTGCATGATCACAATGATCCAACAGTTGCCAACGGGAAACGTCAGTGGCATCGACAAATTCCTTTTCGGCCAGGCTGCTGCCATCGGCAAAGACGACCTGATCCTCATGGCGACAGTGACCGTCCTCACCTTGTTGATCGTGGGAATATTTTATAAAGAATTCCTGGTCTCAAGTTTCGATGCGGGCTTCGCGCGGGTGGCAGGTTTTCCGGTGCAGGTGTTGCATTACACACTCATGCTGTTGCTCGCGTTTGCTGTGGTGATCTCGTTGCAGGCGGTGGGCGTGGTGCTGGTCTCCGCGATGCTAATAACTCCGGCGGCGGCGGCTTATTTGCTGACCGATCGGATGCATAAAATGATCTGGCTTGCGGCGGGGTTTGGAATGTTGGCTGGTTTGGTTGGCGCATTTTTTTCTTTTCTTGGCCCAAGTTTGCCGACTGGCCCATTCATGGTGCTGGGGGCAAGTGCTGTCTTCGCCACTGCCTTTTTCTTCGGACCGAAACATGGCGTCACGACGCGCTGGTGGCAGCAACGTTCGCGCGCCAAACGGATGAATCGTGAGAATACGCTGAAATCCATTTATCACGTATTGGAAGATCGCGCTTTCAAGGGTGAAAGCGTTTCCCTCGAAGAATTGAAAATTCGGCGCGCCGAATCTTTTGAAGAGGCGCATCAACGCGCTCGTGAACTGGCGGCCCATGACCTGGCCACTTTCGACGCAAAGAAAAGCCAAATTTATCTCACCCCTGATGGCTGGCAGCGTGCCTGTGAAATCGTGCGCAACCATCGCCTCTGGGAACTTTACCTGACCAATGCCGTGCAGTTCGCTGCCGACCATGTGCATGAGGATGCGGAAAAGATCGAACACGTCCTGGGGGACGAAGTAGTGCGTGAGATTGAAAAGCGTTTGAACTATGCCACGAAGGATCCGCATGGACGCGATATTCCGGGATTGCGCGATGTTGAGAAAGGGAAGCGGATGGATGGCGCGCCAGCGGAAACAATCGGATACGGGAGGCGCACATGAGCGAATTGATTCCACCGTTTCACTGGCACACATTCCTGTTCTCGCCATGGAATGATCCGCTCATAGCCACGAGCAATTTTTGGATCGTGCTCATGGGTTTCATGGTGGCGACCGCGTGCGGACTGGTTGGGAATTATCTGATCGTCCGACGCATGGCGCTTGTCGGCGATGCCATCAGTCACAGTGTGCTGCCCGGGATTGCGATTGCCTTTCTTGTTTCACAAACGCGCGGTAGCACGGCCATGTTCATCGGCGCGCTCATTGCCGGGATTGTCACCACGATTATTATTGAAGTCATTCACAAGAAAACTCGAGTCAAGCAGGATGCCGCCATTGGCATAGCCTTCACCAGTTTGTTTGCGATAGGCGTTATCCTGATCAGCTTGTTTGCGGCGCAGATTGACCTCGACCAGGAATGCGTTCTCTACGGCGAAATCGGCTACATCGGTCCCGAGGCGCTGGCAGGAGAACATACGCGTATCTTCGGAATTCCGCTGGGTCCCATCACCGTGGCCCGAATGATTCTCGTCACGATTGCGACCTGCGTGCTGATTGCGTTGTTCTACAAGGAACTCCTGGTCAGTTCATTCGATCCGGGTTTGGCATCGTCACTGGGAATCAACGCGACCATGGTCCATTATGGATTGATGAGCTGGCTGTCCGTCGTTGTGGTCAGCTCATTTGAGTCGGTCGGCGCCATCCTGGTGATTGGGATGCTTATTCTGCCCGGCGCAACGGCCGCTCTGCTGACCGCTCGTTTTCCGCGAATTCTGCTGTTAACGGTGCTGAATGCGGCTCTCAGTTCGCTCGGCGGCGTGCATCTTGCCACCTGGCTGAATTGTTCTCCGGCGGGTGCGATGGTGGTGATGGCGAGTTTGCTCTTTTCGGCGGCATGGATTTTCAGTCCACACGACGGATTGATTCGCCGATGGTACTATATGCGTGGAGCCGGAACGTCTGAACCTTCTGAGGCTACCGTCGAACTCACTTCAAAGTAATTCCAGGACGCGATGCAGTTCGGCATCCGTATTGTAAAAATGCGGCGAAAGGCGAATGTATTTGCGACCAGCGCGATCCATGCGCAACGAGGTGATGATCCCCCCGGACTCAAGGCTCTTGTGCAGTTCCCCTAAATCGGTTTCGTCGCGGTGAAAACTGATGATCCCACTGGCATGCTCGGCGGGCGCATCGGCCTGCAACACGGAGTAACCCTTCTCCTGCAATGCGGGTACCAGCCAACTGCGTTTACGCAACAATTCCTGTGCGATGCTTTCAACGCCCACGTTCGAGATAAGCTCCATGGAAGCTTGCAAGCCAACCAACCCAAGAAGGTTTTCGGAGCCGGCTTCATAACGTTGGGCGTTCGGAAAGAACTTGATCTCTTCCTGCGCGGTGAAGTCGGGACAAAGCACATTGTGCCAGCCGAACACTCTCGGTTTTAAACGTTGCTGAACCTCTTTGCGCACGTAAAAAAGGCCGGCGGCACAAGGGCCAAGCAACCATTTGTGCGCATCGGCAGCCGCGAAATCCACATACTGCAACGGTGTTGGAAATGCGCCGAGCGTTTGGATGGAATCCAGGCAAAACAAAATGTTCCGTTTCCGAAGATGTTTCCCGATGGTTTTAACGTCGATCCGCCACCCTGAAACGAAATGGCAGGAAGCCAGCGCCACGAGCCGTGTGCTTTCATCTACTTGCCCGATTATATCGATGTCACGAATCTTGCCGAGTTCGCGGATGTTGATGAAGCGGACTTTCACACCTTTTTCGGCAAGCGCCATCCAGGGGTAAACGTTGGAGGGATAATCGTCGAAATAAACGAGCATGTTGTCGCCCTTTTTCCAGTCGAGACCACTCGCGACGAAACTTAACGCAAGCGAGGTCGGCCCGACAAATGCGATTTCCTCGGATTGCACACCCAGCAAGTTCGCGGCAGTCTGGCGATATTTCTGAATTTGGAACGAGGGAACCAATGTTTCCTGGTCGCCCAAAGTGCATTGTTGCGCGTAAGTGCGGATTGCTTCCGATACGCGGCGCGGCAGAGGACAAACCCCTGCGTGGCCGAAAAAAATTTTCTCTTTTGTGACTGGAAACTCCTGCTGGCGGAGATCTTCGTTCGATAAAATTTCTGCGATTGTCATATGCCTGTAAATCACTTTTGTTCGGGATGTGTAACAGCTCTTAATTTACTCCTAATCTTAATCCGCAGGAGAGAGTAAGATCAGGATTACGATTAAGAGGAGATCCCCAACCCTATTGCATCACGTCACCCAGTTGCCCGAAATAACCCTTATAAAACGAAATCACCTGCCACGCGATGACAATGACGATGACAAAATAGACCAGGCGTGGCAGCCATTGCGCGAATGTTCGCATCGTCCGGGTGCCTTCTTCCTGGTAGTACATGTGCAGTCGGTGCATCGTGTCATCCTGCTGACCGCTGATTTCGCCCGAGGCGTAGAGGTTGGCGAACATATCGGGAAATTCCGGTGATTGTCGCAGCAGTTCAGCGGGAGTTTGCCCCATTTCAAACTCGGGTTTCCAGGCTGCAACACGCCGTCGCAATCTCGGGGAACCACTTGCTGCCGCTGCCAGGTTCCATCCTGCTAAAACTGGAACGCCTGCCCGGATCAACGCTTCCAAAGCCGCAGAAAGTCGGGCGAGTGCCAATTTGCGGCGGGCCGAACCAAGGATGGGTATCGCATCGAGAAAATGTTCGAGGCTGGCGCGGAGTTGTTCACTCCGTTTCTCCTGAAGCAGCACTGCGCCTATCCATATCGCTGCGTAAATCGGCGCGAGCATGACCACTTTTTGCATCACGAAAGGAGCTGTTTCACCGCGCAAGGCCAAAGCCACTAACATGGAAGTTGGAAAGATCAGGATCACCATGTGGAGGAGCACCGCGGGATAGATGCAATTCGAAATAACCTGCCGCGCAAGTTTGGCTCGCTCCCGATAATACTGCGCCAGCATCTGCAAACAGATCTCCAACCGCCCGCTCTGTTCGCCTGCTTCGAGCAGGGCAACATCGAACAGCGGCAGATCGTGATCCGCTCTGGAAAAAGACCTGGTGAAATTGTCGCCCCCGGAAATGTCGGCATGTGCCTGCGCCAGAACTTTGCGAAAAGCTCGTGAGGGAGGATTCCTGCCCAAATGTTCCAGGCTTTGCAGAACCGGGACACCCGCGATAAGCAACGCGCCGAGTTGATGATACAACTCGGCGCGGCGTTCTAATTCAGATGGCGTGACGATAAGAGGCATAATGCCCTGTTCGCCAAAATTAAACCGAAACTTTGTCGAGGCTGGATTTCAAATCACGTTTGGAACGCATGCCGACAATCTGCTCATGAACCTGGCCATCTTTGAAAACGAGCAATGTCGGAATCGCACGGATGCCATATTCAGTGGCAATGCTTTGATGCTCGTCGATATTTACTTTGCCGATCTTCACTTTGCCGTCGAACTCAGAGGCGAGTTCATCAAGGACGGGGGCGATCATTTTGCAGGGACCGCACCATTCAGCCCAGAAATCGACGAGGACAGGTGTGGATGACTTCAAGACTTCGGCATCGAAGTTGTCTTGAGTTAGTGTGACGATATTTGCAGCAGCCATAAATCCAATGTTGCAGACTTAAAAATACTTAGAGTGGCTGATAAACCATCCAGCCGAGATAAACCACGCTGCTCAGCGCGATAACGCTGACCACTGCGGCAGTGATTGCCAATCCTTTATCCACTCCACTCAGTGTGGAACTTGCCGCAGCCCTTGGGGCGGGAGCACGTTTCACCGGGGCGGCAGGAGTTGCTGCAGGGGCTGCGCCAGCCAGGCGAGAAGCGGGAGCCGCCGCAGGTTTCGCTGGAGCTCCGGCCGAAGCCATAGGTCTTGGAGCACCAGGGGCACCCATCGGGGCGCCAGCAGGACGCGGGGCAGCGCCGGGTGGCATTGCAGCCGCACCGGCAGCGGCCGGGGCACCACCTGTCGGCAGTGTTGGCAACTTGATGGTCGGAGAAGCGGTTGGCTTCGGAGGTAAATTGATCCGGACGGTTTCTTTTTTTGGTTGAACTTTCGCCGCTTCGCTTGGACGCGGCGGGATTCCTCCGGGGGGCGTTGGAATGTTTTCTGCCATAACTAAATTTTCGACTCGAAAGCTAAGTTTGGACTGTGGGAGTGTCAAACTCTAAACCTTTTTAATATAGAGGGCGATACTGAAACCACAGTTGGACACAGAAAAGAAGGGCTTGTGAAGAAAATGGAGATCACCCTACAGAGGAATGCTTTTCTGCTGAAATATCTGTGTTCATCTGTGTCTATCTGTGGTTTCCCTTCTTCCTTTGTCTTTCAACTGCCGGATTTAAGTTTAACGGTAAAAGGTATGCGTGCGGCTCCCGCCGAGTACCCTTTTAACAGTAAAAAGTATGCCTGCGGTTCAGAGCCGCAGGGCTGGTGCCTCATCTTTCCCGTTATTCATCCCGAAAAGGGAGCAACGCAGACGTTTGCTCAACTGCGTTGGATGCCGTATCATCACAACCTGAAGAAACGTAAAGCCAAGATTACTTGTAAGCATTGCAAGGGTGAGTTTCCCGCTGAGCGTTACTCATGCCCTCGTTGTGGAACCCCGAGCGACCAGAAGAACGTCTCTTCCTGGCTTCGAAAACGCCTTCGCGGAGCTTGATAAGGGCCTGTCCGGCGGGTTGCGAACTTTTCTCCCTTATCAGACCAGCGTCAGCAAACTCACTTCCGGACGGCAGTTGATGCGGATGCCGTAAAGATTGCCGATTCCTTTTGTGACGTTCAGCCAGCGGTTATCCCACTGGTGTAAACCTTTTATGAAGCGGCGATCTTTCACGGGCGCGATCGGAGCGCCAAAGAAGGGTAATTCAACCTGGCCGCCATGGGTGTGGCCGCTCAGCATCAGGTTCCACTTGTAAGGACGCAGATCGTCTTTGGTGTCCGGGTTATGGGAAAGCACGGTGGTGACACACGAGGCGTCGTCGCAACCGGAGAACGCTTTGCGCGGTTGAAAATCTTTTTCCCAGATGTCGCCGAGACCCACCAGGTTCATTTTCCATCCACGGAGTTCAAGTTTATGGGTGGCATTATCGAGGTGAGCGATGCCGCTTTTGTCGAACAAATTGCGAACATTATGGGAATCTTCGTAGCCGTTGTGTATTCCGCACCAGGCACCGCCATCATGGTTGCCGAGGGTGGCAAAGGTCGGGGCGGCTTTGGGAAGCGCCGACAGGACGCCGGCATAACCCTCCCAATCGTTGTACTTGCGAGTGATGTAATCGCCGGTCAGACAGATGAGATCGGGTTTTTCGCGCAGGCCAAGATTGATTGCCTTCTCGATAAACTCCAGACTGACCATGTTTGAGGCATGCAAATCGGAAAGGTGTAAGATTTTTAACGATTGCTGCCCCGGAACCTTGCTCAATTTGATGGTGTGACGTCCGACTTCGAGCCATTCGGATTCAATCGCTTTGCCGTAGCCACCGGTTACGACCGTTCCAGCTCCGGCCAGACTGAGACCCTTCAAAAATGATCGTCTGCTAAATTGTTTGGGAAAACCTGACATCCTTGGTGAGTTATTGAGCAGATGAGTTGCCAATGCGTGGAGCAGCTTGGTTCTTTCCCCAAACTGCTTTACATGGGTTTGCTCAACAAAGACGGAACACCGAAATGCGCGCTGCAAACGTTCGCGGATCTGGCGCCGGACGTGGGCATCTGCCAATGGTTCCATTATGAAGACCACCGGCTCGATGAAGCGGTGAAGTGGCTAAAGAAAATTGGAGTCAAACATGTGCGCACCGGGTTGAGTAGGACAGGCATCCTGCCTGTCCCCGGTTTGCGGGTCCAAAAGTGGAAAACCGACGTAAAAAAAGAACGCATCCTGAAAACCAGTTGATCCGCATTACGAAATCTGGTGAATGGAAGTCGGAATTCACCTATGATGGCAAGATGCGCAGACGGATTCGCCAGGAGTTCACCTGGAGTGGGAGTGCTTGGGTGCTCAGCGATGAGGTGCGTTATGTTTACGATGGCAATCTGGTAATCCAGGAACGCGACCGAAATAATCTCCCGACTGTGACTTACACGAGGGGATCAGACTTAAGTGGAACGCGGCAAAGGGCAGGTGGGATTGGAGGCCTGCTTTCAAGATCAGCGCATATATCTACTGAAGCTGGCCACGCCTATTACCATGCTGACGGAAATGGAAATGTAACTGCATTGACCGATAACTTGCAAAGAATTGCAGCACGATACATTTACGATCCATTTGGCAACATCCTGTCCAAATCAGGTCCGCTTGCTGACGTGAACCTCTATCGTTTTTCCAGCAAGGAGGCACATCTGAACAGTGGGTTGATTCACTATCTGTACCGTTACTATGAACCGAACTTGCAGAGATGGCTATCCAGAGACCCGATCTGAGAACGAGGAGGGATTAACCTGTATGGTTTCGTGCGCAACAGTCCGTTATCCTTCGTGGACCCCAACGGATTGGAAATGGGGTGGGTAGTGTTTATGGCCGACTGGGAGCCGCCCCCTACCGCTCTAAGTAGATGCTTCGAGGTGTACCACAGGCGACTTGCGCAAATGCGCGCCATGTTAGCTAACGGGACCTTTATCGAAAATACTACAGACAAGTGGTTCCACTGCGTAACATCTTGCGAATTAGCGCGGACTTGTGGGGAGGATACGGCCGCAATCCTCTCATTTCTAAGGGAGTTAGGCACCTCTATTGGCTCAGAAAACACTAAAGAAGATAGCCGTACTGACAAAGAAGCGGATAGAATAGGAAGAGGCTGCAAGGACAAGCCATATTCTTGTGAGCAGGAATGTTTAAACAATGGATACATGCGCTGATGCTTACTCAATTAAAATGGATTAAAGGCTTTTGGGTTTTCGGATTAGTTGCCAGCACCTTCGGCTTACTCTTGACTTTTATCGTCATTAATTGGCTCGGTATCCTCCTCCCGGTATCTCCGCAGTTGTTCGTGGAGCTAAAGGTGAAGAATGCTGTTCCGAAAGTGATATTTATCACTCCTGTTCAGGAGCGGTATAATGGACCAAGAGTCGTAGATTTATTTCTTTCTCCCCGGCTGCCATTGCCAGTAATGAATAATGTCAACATTAAGGTTGTTGAGAATGAAACTGTCACTCTGGTATATGATCGAGTTCAATTCGAGGTAACTCACTTAGCCATTCAAGATAGTGATAAAGGATGGCTTTCAATGCCATTGGCTCTAGCTGACAATCGAGAGATGCAGCGGCAGGTCGTTGTAGAAAATATGAACGATTTGCAAAGTCCGTCACACAATACGATTGAGAAGATTAATAGCTTTGAAAAGCCGTTTCTCGTTTGGATGGTGGTGTTACTTGGCTCAGCAGCGCCAATTACATTAGTTATTTGCATATTCGCTTTAGTGAAATGTAAGCGTCACGCGATTGGTGTCCGAGGGAGTTAGCTACAAGGTTGCATAGAGATAGGCGAGGCGCTGCAAGGCGAGGCTTTCCGTGAGGTTTTCACGAAGGGCATGGCGGAGCCAACGGACGAACTTGACGGAGCGTTGTTGTTAGGTAAACGGTAATGGGCCGACCTCCTTGTTTAGAAAAACAAGGGTTGATAAGATGGCGGGTTGGCTTTGGGCCGGTGAAGGATCAGGCGGCTTTGGCGAGGGGGTTTTCGCGGGCTTGCTTCCAGTTGAGCGGGGTCAGTTGACCGACTTGCTGGTTGGTCGTGGTTGGCAGGCGTGTCAGGACGTCTTTGAGGTAGGCCAAAGGATCAATGCCATGCATCCGGCAGTTTTCGATCAGGGTGTACATCACCGCGCTGCGCTGGCC
>JACDHS010000061.1 GCA_013820875.1 Verrucomicrobiota bacterium
GTTGTCCACTTTAAAACTGCAGCAACGACGACTACACAGTGTGTTGTCCACGTTCCCGGAAACTCAATTTGGCGGGTGCGGCAAGTCCCTTGTGATCTGCTCGATCCCGACACCATCCATCCTTAAAACGGCAGTTAATAGCCGCGAAAGAACGCAAAAGGCGCAAAAACAGAAGGAGAAGCGGGGGGATAAGAGAGCTTTTTATGCTGTCACCTGCTGAGGGAAAGAAATCGTGCGGTCATAAACGCCTTCTTCTGCGTTCTTTGCGTTCTTTTGCGGCCATTTCAACTGCTTTTTTAGGATAATCAGGTCAATTGTGGAATTTTTTTCAGTTTGCGTTGCCCGGAACGTGGCCTGGATGGTCTCAATGCCTCGTTCCGATCACCTGGAAGCCGTCTGGATGCTATCCCCAGGGCTACTGTTTTGGAACATGGTCCTTCCCCGTGAGCTCCATCAACCCAGCTTCAGGAAATTCTTGAGAATGGTCCGGCCGTTATCGGTGAGGATGCTTTCGGGATGGAACTGGACACCCCAGATAGGAAATTGTTTGTGCTTGATCCCCATGATCTCGCCTTCGTCCGTTTCAGCAGTGATCTGCAAGCAATCAGGAATGGTGTCCCGCTTGATCACTAATGAATGATAACGCGTGGCGGCAAAGGGATTCGGCATTTCGCTGAACAAATCCTGGCTGTCGTGCTTAATTGGTGACGTTTTGCCGTGCATCATCCGGTAATTCACAACGACCTCAGCTCCGAACGTGTGCCCGATGCATTGATGTCCAAGGCAGACTCCGAAGAGCGGCAGCTTCGGACCGAACGTGCGGATGATATCGTTGGAAAGGCCGGCTTCTCGTGGGGAACAGGGGCCGGGTGAAATGAGGATGCGCTCCGGTTTGAGCGCCTCGATCTTGTCGAGCGAGATCTGGTCGTTCCGGTAAATCTCCATCTTCACGTCCATCTCGCCCAGGTATTGGACGATGTTGAACGTGAACGAATCGTAATTGTCGATGACCAGCAGCATCGCGGCACTACTGGTAATGCAGAACCGGCATTTAGCAAAGGAATTTAAGCAGAGGCTCCGGTAGTTGTTCCCCCCCAATTCCCTCCAGTTGGTCATCTTCCGGTATTTGGATCAAGGTTGTTAAATCTTGACTCTCTTTTCCCGGCGGAAACACTGCCTACATGTCAGACTCTCTTCCTGCATGGCGATTCGTCTCGTTCGCCGAAGCCGAGGTGGAAGCGGTGCCGCCCGGCAAAACGCATTTTTGGCAATGCAAACCAGGCATGGTGCGCGACACCAATCTTCTATTCATTCGCTGCCATCTCGAACCGGGCGCAGCGCACTCGTTTCATTTCCATCCCAGGATGGAAGAGATTCTCTACATCCTGTCCGGCACCGCCGAGCAATGGGTTGAAAAAGAAAAGAAAATTCTTAAACCAGGCGATTCCCTTTATGTCCCCGCTGGAATGATTCACGCCACCTACAACATCGGGACTGATACGCTCGAATTCCTCGCGATTCTTTCCCCGGCAAAAAGTGAGGGACCGGCGACCGTGGAGGTTGGCGATCAGGAACCCTGGAAATCACTCCGGTGATCCTGTCTCCTGCTCTTACTCGCCACTTCACTTTCTTTAGCGCATGATCGATCTGAGTAAGATTAAGATAAGGATTTATGAGAAAGAGTATTGAAGCAATCGTTCAATGAAGACGCTTCATACCTACGTTCTTCGGCAGATTCTCGGCACCCTGCTGATGACCGTTATGGTTTTCACTTTCGTATTGTTGCTGGGAAATGTGTTAAAGGAAATTCTCACTCTCCTGATCAACCGCCAGGCCAGCCTGGGGATGGTGATCGAAGCCATCGGATTGTTGATTCCATTCGTTTTAGTGTTCGCTCTGCCAATGGGAATGCTTACGGCGACCCTGCTCGTTTTTGGACGCTTTAGCGCGGATCAGGAACTGACGGCTGTTCGCGCCGGGGGAATCAGCCTGATGGCGCTGGCGACGCCTGTTCTGTTGCTCAGTGTTGGTCTCACGGTCCTGTGCGGGTGGGTGAATCTCAGCCTGGCTCCACAATGCCGGACAGCCTACAAGACGATGATGCATGGCATGGGAGTGATGGCTGCCACCTCTTTGTTACAGGAGGAAAGATATGTGCAAGGGCTTTCAAAAGGGACCACCATCTACGCGCGCAAAATCCAAGATGACGGCACCGGCACGTTGGATCTTCGCGATGTTTACATTCATCAACTCGAAACCAACAATGTAAAATGGTTCAAAGCGCCGCGCGGGAAACTGCAGGCGAATCTCCCCGATCAACAACTCATCTTCACTTTGTTTGATGCCTATGGAGCCGTGCAGGAAGAGAATGAAATCAGTCCAATCGCCGAGCAGGGGGAAATCACCTTTGACCTGAAGTTGGAATCGCAGGACCAAAGAATCCGGGAACCGAAACTTAGCGAAATGACTTTTCAACAACTCCGTTCCAAGATCAAGGAATTGGAAGCGCAGGGGATCGCCACCATGCCCGCGCAGGTGCATCTCCACCGGATGGT
Source organism: Verrucomicrobiota bacterium (assembly GCA_013820875.1). Classification (GTDB taxonomy): domain Bacteria; phylum Verrucomicrobiota; class Verrucomicrobiia; order Limisphaerales; family JACDHS01; genus JACDHS01. The sequence continues at coordinate 2,556 of JACDHS010000061.1, forward strand.
TTCATTTTCGTTCGCCTGCATCGGGTTCACTTTGATTGGCATTCCGCTCGGAATTCGAGCGCATCGGCGTGAAACCAGCGTGGGCATTGCCATGGCACTCGTGCTGGTTTTGGTTTATTACAGTTTCATAATATTTGGCCAGGCCATGGATGACCGCCCGGAGTTGGCTCCACATTTGATCGTCTGGTTGCCGAACTTCATATTCCAGGCGCTTGGGGCCGTGCTCCTGGTGCGAGCCAATCGAGGAGTTTGAAAAAATGAATCGTTTTATTACTTGTTTCGTTTTGGCGCTGTTACTCAGCCTGAATGCCTGTCGCACTCCAAAGGAGACATTCGTCGCGCCTGCGCCGGTGCCAACTCCACCGCCACCGTCAGAGGAGCGAGCCGTTCCGACTGTTGCTGCAGCTCCAGTGATCACCACGCCCGATGAGCCGAAGTTCCCGGTGCCTGCCGAATCCAAACTCAAGCTGCCCGCGATCTTTTCGGATAACATGGTGTTGCAGCAGGGTATGTCCGTGCCGGTTTGGGGTTGGGCGAACGATGGTGAAGTTGTCAGCGTCAGTTTCGCCGGACAGACAGTTTCAGCCACACCACGGAACGGCAAATGGATGGTGTACTTAAAGAATCTCAAGCCGGGTGAGCCCGAGACACTAACGGTTAGCGGCGTGAAGACGCTTCAATTCACCAACGTGCTGGCTGGCGAAGTGTGGGTCTGCAGCGGCCAATCAAATATGGAATGGGCGCTGTTCAAAGCGCACGAACCAGAAGCGGCGATCACTAATTCGTCCAATTCGGCGTTGCGAGTTTTCCAGGTGCCACACAGCAAAGCGGACATTCCGTTGTCGGATATTTCCGCGGAATCCCAACCGAAATGGCAGGAGGCGCGTCCCGAGACAGTGCGCGGGTTTTCGGCGGTTGGTTACTATTTCGGACGGGAACTGCACGAAAAGTTGGGAGTGCCGATCGGCCTCATCCAAAGCACCTGGGGCGGCACACCCGCGGAAGTCTGGATGCGCCACGAAGTGCTTGCCAATGATGCGCGTTACAAGAGTGCAATATTGGATGAGTACGTTGTGCAGCGCGAAAGCTACGAAAACGAACTGGCTGATTTTGAACAGAAGCAGGAGGAGCTGAAGAAGAGCGGCAGCACAAAAAAGCCAATCACCCCGCGCGCGCCATGGAAACCGACGGAGCTCTACAACGGGATGATTGCTCCGATCCTTCCCTATGGCATCAAAGGGGTCATTTGGTACCAGGGCGAATCCAATGCACGACGAGGGAGCACTGCGCTCTACGGAACTTTGTTTCCTGACCTGATTCGTAATTGGCGCACGGACTGGGACCAGGGTGCATTTCCATTTTTATTCGTGCAACTCGCTCCGTTCAAAGCCATTCAACCTAACCCGATGGAGAGTGATTGGGCGGAACTTCGGGATGCCCAACTGCAAACAACGAGAACGGTCCCGAACACTGGGATGGCGGTGATCACCGACATCGGCGATGAAAAAGACATTCATCCCACGAAGAAATTGCCTGTCGGCAAAAGGCTGGCACTGCTTGCGCGGGCGGTTGCGTATGGAGAAAAGATTGTTCACTCCGGGCCGGTATTCAAAAAGGCAGTGGTCAAGGGGGAGAAAGTGATTCTCTCCTTCGATCACGTGGGGGGCGGTTTGGTCGTGGAAGGTGGCGCACTCAAGGGGTTCAGTATCGCAGGAGCCGATCAGAAATTTGTCTGGGCGCGCGCAGAAATTCTTCCCGACAACACCATTGCTGTTTGGAGTCCGAACATCAACAAACCTGTCGCGGTTCGTTTCGGTTGGGCGGATTATCCGGTGGTGAACTTGTGGAATTTGGAAGGCTTGCCAGCGTCACCATTTGAGTGGACGCCTCGTTGAATGGAGGAACAGCCAACCCACAAATACAACGATTCAACCATTCACCTCCCCTTATTTATCCCGTTTCAATAAATACTCAGCCAATCCTTCCAGCGCCTGAGCTTTGCCTTTGAAAACCTTTAGTGCAGCGAAAGCTTTGTTGGTCAGTTGTTCGGCGATCTTACGCGATTTTGGGAGACCGACGATTGACGGGTAAGTCGCCTTTTGTGCGGCGGTATCTTTGCCAGCAGTTTTGCCGAGTTGCTCGCTGGTTTGGGTGACGTCGAGAATGTCGTCGATCACCTGGAAGGCGAGGCCCACGTTGTAACCGAAATCAGTAAGTGCTTTCAGTTGGGCGGCGGTGCAATTGGCGCTCATTCCGCCAAGGCGCACCGAGCAGCAGAGCAGTGCCGAGGTCTTGCGCTCGTGAATGTATTTGAGCTGCGCTTCGGAAGTCTTCTTGCCTTCGCCTTCCAGGTCGGCGACCTGCCCGGCGATCAGTTGCAGGGACCCGCTCGCCTGGGCGATTTCCAAAATAATCTTCTGATGAGAATAGCGCGGCCAACTTTTGCATTGCGCCGCAATTTCAAACGCCTGCGTCAGCAACGCATCCCCGGCGAGCACCGCAATGCCTTCGCCGAACACCTTGTGATTCGTCAGTTTGCCACGGCGATAATCATCATTATCCATCGCCGGAAGATCGTCGTGAATCAGTGAGTAGGTGTGAATGCATTCGACCGCGCAGGCCAGCGGCATCGCCGGCTTCCACGAACCACCGCAAGCTTCCGCCGCTGCGAGGACGAGTGCTGGCCGCATCCGTTTGCCGCCAGCGAACAGCGAATAACGCATCGCCTTGTGAATGGTGGTCGGCTTGACGTTTTCATTTGGCAGAAAGAAATCGAGCGCGTCATTGACGGCATGGGTCGATTTCTCGATGTAATTTTTAAGATCGAACGATTTGCGCACTACGGCCATGGGGCTTTTTAATGTTTAAGGTTCAAAGTTGAAAGTTCAAAGTCGCGGGGGGGCGGGGGAGTGATGGGGTGATGGGGTGATGGAGTGATGGAGTGATGGAGTGATGGAGTGATGGAGTGATGGAGTGATGGAGTGATGGCGCGGAGCGCCCGTCCGATCCAATACTCCACCACTCCAATACTCCATCACTCCCCACCCCCCTCTTGCATGCCACCGATTTCGCGTTACGCTGGGCTTGTTGACGCAGTTCTGACCTTGCCATGACACGAGAGATTTTAGGCCCACATCAAAAAGCACTTCAGATCAATCTTGATCCAACCAAATACGGCACTTTCGCCGAGATTGGCGCGGGACAGGAAGTTGCCCGCTGGTTTTTCCGGGTGGGCGGCGCTTCCGGCACGGTGGCGAAATCCATTTCCGCCTATGACATGATCATCTCCGATGCGATCTACGGCCACGCCGATCGCTACGTCAGCCGCGAGCGTCTCGAAACCATGTTGCAGTACGAATACGATCTGCTCCTCGAGCGACTCAGCGAAAAGCGCGGCAGCACGACCAAGTTTTTTTGCTTTGCAGAAACTGTTGCCGCCCGCAGTTACACCCGTTCGGATGATTCCCATGGCTGGCTTGGAATCCGGTTTCAGGCCGAACCACAGCAGGAACCATCGCAAATCATCATTCACGTGCGCATGTGGGACAAAGAAAATGTCCAGCAACAGGAAGCGCTTGGCATCCTCGGCGTGAACCTGATTCATGCCGCTCTTTATCTGCATGACAATCCGGACACACTCCTCGCTTCATTGGTGGACAACGTTGGAGCGGTGCGGATCGAAGTGGATATGGTTCAGTTCAGCGGACCCGGCTTTCAGAAATCTGACAACCGCCTGATGGCGCTGAAACTTGTTCAGAACGGATTGACCAACGCCGCGCTTTTCAAAGCCAACGGCGAAGTGGTTCAACCGGCCGATGCATTCTACAAAAAATCGATTCTCGTCGAACGCGGCAGCTTTCGTCCGATCACCAACGTCACCCTCGATATGTTGCGCTGTGCCCAGGCGCAATTCATCCAGGAACCGCAGGTGGAAGGGGAAGAGATTCTCACGCTGATGGAAATGACGCTGAAGAGTCTCACTGAGGGCGACACGATTGATGCGCAGGATTTCCTCGACCGGGTGGATATTTTGGGCGCGCTGGGCAAAACCGTGTTGATTTCGGATTTCGGTGAATACTACCGGCTCGCAGCTTATTTTTTCCGTTATACAAAACGAATGCATGGGATCGTCATGGGGGTGCCGAGCTTAAGGGAAATTTTCGACGAGAAATATTATACCGACCTGGCCGGTGGGATTTTGGAATCGTTCGGGCGCATGTTTAAGAACGACCTGAAACTTTACGTCTATCCTTACAGAGATCCCCAGACCGGCGCTTTGATAACGGCCACCAACCTGCGTGTTTCTCCAAACCTCCGCCATCTGCACGCTTACCTTGTCGAAAACCGGTTCATCGAAAACCTGCGCGATTACGATGAAAAATGTCTGCCGATCTTTTCCCATGATATCCTGCAAAAGATCCGGCGCGGCGACAAAACATGGGATGAAATGGTGCCTTTGGAAGTGGCTCAAATGATCCGGGATCGAAACTTGTTCGGGTGCAGGGGTGTTTGTTAGGGGCGCAATCCTACCTCCAAAGTATTTGCCGCACAACTTGACACAAAGATAAGTATTCTGTAATTTCTGTGCAGACAGAAATAACAGATAGTTAGAAACTAATCTTTGGAAAGGTAGAGCAAATGAGAATAGCCATCACAGGAGGCACAGGATTCGTCGGACGAACTATCGCACGCCGAGTGCATGGCAACGGCCATGAAGTCGTGCTCATCGCGCGTGGCCATGATCAGAGTGACCCGACACTCCATCAACTCGCAGGCGCGCGGTTCTTTCCAATGGGCCTGGAGGATGCAGGAAAACTCGCGGAAGCATTTGCCGGCTGCGATGCCGTTGCGCATTGCGCCGGGATAAATCGTGAGTGCGGCAACCAGACTTACCGGCGCGTCCATATCGAGGGCACTCGCAATGTGGTGGACGCCGCGCGCAAAGCCGGGGTGCGCAAAATAGCGCTGATCAGTTTTCTGCGCGCCCGCCCGGACTGTGGCTCGGCCTATCATGAAACCAAGTGGGCCGCCGAAGAAATCGTTCGCAACAGCGGGTTGGACTACACGATTTTCAAATGTGGCGTCATCTATGGCAGAGGCGATCACATGCTCGATCACTTGAGCCAGGCGTTCCATACGTTTCCGCTCTTTGCGTTTGTCGGTTTTAGAGACAAGCCGATCCGTCCAAACGCCGTCGAGGATGTCGCCCGCATTGTTGAGGCTGCCCTTGTGGGAAATGAGCTCGCCCGGCAAACGGTCGCGGTGGTCGGGCCGGATCACCTGACGCTCCGCCAGGCAGTGCGGCGTGTCGCGGGTGTGGTGGGTCGCCGGCCCCTGATGTTCCCGATGCCGATTTGGTTTCACTACATACTCGGCTGGTTTGTTGAGAGAATCATGACCGTTCCATTGGTGTCGGTGGCCCAGGTGCGAATGCTGGCCGAGGGTTTGGCGGAACCGCATCCACCTTGCGATGCTCTGCCGCCCGGGCTGGCTCCGCAAATTCATTTTACAGAGGAGCAGATTTGGAAAGGTTTACCGACGCCTCGTCCTTTTACATTGAGGGATTTTCGTTTTTGCCGAAGGAGGGAATTACGAAACCGGCACTGCGCATTCTTTAGTTTTCCGTGAGACGAAGATCGAAAAAACAAATAAACAGAAAGGCAAAATTATGAATTGGCTCGTTACAACCTATGCGGCTTACCTCCTGATCAGTGTTGCTTTGGTCGTCTGGGTGGCTCGCACGCTCCATAAGAATGGCCGGATCTTCCTGGTGGACAGTTTCCTAGGCAACGAACCTCTCGCCGATTCGGTAAACCATCTTTTGGTTGTCGGATTTTATCTGATCAACATCGGATACGTTACTTTGGCTCTGAAGCACGGAGCCGCCGCGACGAATCCACAAGAGGCAATAGAAAGCCTCAGCACAAAAGTGGGTCTCGTGCTGCTGGTGTTAGGTTCGATGCACTTTTTTAATTTGTTTGTGTTCACCCGCCTCCGCAGACGCGGCCAGTTGCACAAACAACCGCCACCGGTCGCACCGCAAGGTTTTGTGAAACCGGCAGGTGTCTAAGTTCAGAAAGGAAATTCAACCACGAATGAACACACGAATAGGATTGATTGAAGAAAACCCAGAGTTGCAGAAGCGCCGGTTCCATTCTTACTACGATGTCTGAACATCCCGCAAGGATGACAAGATTTCGAGGCGCAAGTCTCCTCTCCCTTGAGGGAGAGGATTAAGGTGAGGGTGAAAACACCCGGCGTTACTTTAAAGTCAAGGATGTGAGTGCGCGTTCTCCCTCTCCCCCGGGGCCCCCTTGGGAGAGGAGATGCTCCGCGGCTTCGTCGCTCTGGGTTTATCAACGTTTTACCGAACCCGAAACTGCCATGAAAAACCTTTTTGTTCTATACGATGCCAACTGCCAGTTTTGTTGCCGTTGCCGGAACTGGCTGGAAAATCAGCCAGCTTATTTGGAACTGACGTTTATCCCTGCGCGCTCGCCTGAAGCACATCGCCAATTCCCAGGAATAGAGAAATACGAATCGTCCAATGAACTGACGGTGATCAGCGAAGAGGGCGCGGTTTATCAAGGCTCTGCTGCCTTCATCATGTGCCTTTACGCTTTGGTTGAATACCGCGAATGGTCGTTGCGCCTTTCCAGGCCAACTCTGCTGCCGTTTGCGCGCCAGATGTTTGATTTCATCTCGAATCATCGATCGGCCTTTTCCAAATGGCTGCGCAAGTCGAGCGACGATGACATTGCCCGTTCGTTGGAACATTACCCGCCGATGCCTTGCGGAAATGAAAACATGTCGTGCCTTATTGCTGCGAAACAAGGGAAAGCAAACTGAAGCGTGATGGGGGAGGAAGCAAATTACTATCCCTGAAAAAGAGATGACCGGCTCCAGATGCAACCAATCACCTGGAACCGGTCGGTCTTATCCCCCCAAACAACAGGGACAACTTATTTAGTACGTCGAAAAGTTACAATCAGGGCGGTTCTGTTTTAGGGTTAGTGTTTTCCCTGAAGTGTGGTGGTCGCTACAGCGGGCGCTGGTGCGTCTTTCACGCAACGAAAACCGGTGTGGGAAAGTCCGGTATCCGGAGTCGTTTTCATGCGCGCGCTCGGACGGTACCCAATACAATAGGATTCGTTGCAGAGATAGGAGCCGCCGCGGGTCACCTTCTTCATCACCCCTGGCTCGTTGGGATCGTAGCTGGTGTTCGGGCCTTTCGGATTGTGCGACGGACTTTTCGCGTAGTAATCCGGCAGGTACCAGTCACTGCACCATTCCCATACGTTTCCCGCCATGTCATAAAGTCCATATCCGTTGGCTGGAAAAGAACGAGCTGGGCTCGTGGCCGCAAAGCCATCGGTCAAACTGTTCCGCACCGGGAAATCTCCCTGCCAGATGTTCGCCTGCCATTTGCCATCCGGAGTCTGTTCCTTGCCCCACATGTAATCCTGTTGATCCATTCCACCGCGGGAGGCGTATTCCCATTCGGCTTCCGTGGGAAGTCGTTTGCCTGCCCACTTGCAATAAGCGAGCGCATCTTCGAAACAGATATGAACGACCGGATGTTTTTCGCGCCCCTTCAAGTCCGATTCCGGCCCTTCGGGTTTGCGCCAACTGGCGCCAGCAACATAGCGCCACCATTCCATGTGGTTATCCAGCGGCACGGAATGATCCGGCGCCGAAAAAACAACCGAGCCGGGCACCAGCACTGCCGGATCCACCCCGGGAAAATCTTCGGCGCTCGGTTTGCGTTCGGCGAGGGTCACGTAACCGGTCGCTTTGACGAACTTATCAAACTGCTCGTTGGTCACTTCGGTTTTATCCATCCAATAACCATCCAGCGTCACCTTGTGAACCGGTTTCTCGTCGTTTTGCCCGGAGTCCGATCCCATCCAAAACGTGCCAGCAGGGATCCAGACCATGTCATTGGTCCAGGAGGTAGTGTCGATTTGAGAGTCTTTGAAGTTCTGCATGACATCGCGCCTTTGCGCGACGCGTTTCACTTCCTTCGAAACCCATACAACAGAGAGGCTGATAGCTGCAATGACTCCGATGATAACAAAGTAAGGCCAGATTCTTTTCGTTTCTTTACTACTCATTTTTTCTTCCAACCTTCCGTTTTGCGCTCTTCGTAACCGGACAATTTGTCCTCCACCAAACCGCGCTTGATCAATTCTGTCTCCGGAACGGCCCCTAAATCTTTCGTCTCTTTAATCCATTTGTCTAATGCGGCGCGTAATTCTTTTAGTTTTTTCGCGTGTTTGGGATCGTTCGCCAGGTTCTTGACCTCATGCGGATCCGCTTCGCAATCGTAGAGTTCCTCTTTCGGTTTCGTCGGCGCAAAAAACAGTTTCTGAACCGCATTCAACTTTCCTGCTGCATTCCAATCGCGCCAGACCTGCATGGTCGGCATCTCTTCGCCATAGGAAATACGCTGGGCATAAGGAAGCTGCGGCTCGAAATTGCGGATGTATTTGAAACGATGATCGCGCACGGCGCGGATACGGTCGTCGGTTTCATCCATGCGATCGCGCGCGGCGTAGATGTACTTCCGTTTCTGCGAATCAGGACCAACAACTACCGAACCTTGCATCGGAGGGTAGCGAAGAATCTGACCGTCAACGCCACCGACGACAGGAACGGTTTTACGTTTGGCGGACTCGGCCACGCCAGCCACACTCAACATTGTTGGGGCCAGATCAATAAAGCTCACGAGATCCTTCCGCACCTCACCCGGCTTAATCTGCCCCGGCCACCGCACGATCAACGGCACATGAATCCCGCTGTCATAGACCCAACGTTTGCTCCGCGGCAACCCGCGTCCGTGATCGCCAAAAAAAACAACAATCGTGTTCGTCCCCATGTTCCATCTTTCCAACGCATCCAACACCTCGCCCACCTTGTAATCCACCGCAGTGACGAGTTCATAATAGTTCGCCAGATCCCGGCGCACCTCGGGTGTATCCGGATGGTAAGGTGGCACCTCCATCTTCGCGGGTTCCTGCCGGTCAGACGGTTTCAGTTCGCTGGTGAGCTTTGCAAATGCTTCCGGGCCCACGCGAATCTTGCTCTCGTGCGAGGTGGTAATATTGAAATAGCCGAAGAACGGTTCCGGTGGTTTGGTGCGTGTCCAATCTTCGCGCAGATCAAACGCATCTTTGGGCACTTCGAAATTGAAATCGGTTTTTCCGAAGCTCTTCGGCCAACAGATTGTGTAACCGGCCTTTTTTAAATGTTCCGTGAACATCGGAGGTGGATTGAGCACTCGCGACCGCATGTGATGCGCTCCTCCGGTGGTGGGATACTGTCCCGTGATCAATCCGAACCGGCTCGGCGCACAAACGGGGGCATGGGCAAAGCAATGGGTGTAACGGGCTCCTTCCCGTGCCAGACGATCCATGTTGGGAGTAATCGCATTTTTATCGCCGTAAGAACCCAGCTCCGGCCCCATATCCTCGCCGATAATCCAGACGATATTAGGACGATCAGTGGCGCTGGACAAAAAGGCACTCAGGAGAAGCAAAAAGAGAGCGAGACGAGGTTTCATCAAGGCAGCAAGACGCATTTTATCCGCGAAGAGTAACAGAAAAAGCGGCAATCGGCAGCGCGTTTCACCATGAACGCAACGCGGCGAAGCCGCAATAGAGTAGGACAGCGCATCTTGCCTGTCCCGGTGAAGGCGAGAAAAGGAGAAGAGGTGAAAAGGAGCAGGTGGTGCTCCTGAAAATCTTCTCAGAAAGGAACGAAGTTATGAGAAAGCAGTGCAAAGCAGGTGCGCGCGCAGCGCGGATTTTCAGTCTGGACATCACGATTGCAATAGCCTCGGATACATCTCTACCGCGGTTTCTATTATCAATGGTAAGCCGAAACGCGTCAGCTGTGGTTCGGTGCGGAAGCACCTTCAAAATTCGGTGGGGTTTTCCCACTTTCCCACCTGCACCCCGATACGAGGAGATTCAACCCGCGATTGCTTCCAGATTACCTGGACGTTGTCCTTTGGTGGATGAAATGAAACCGAGAGTCAGAGCCGAGGGTTCGCCATCAGCCATCGCATAAACAATGATTTTCTCCAAAGTGAGATTCGGCTGCGCCTTGGAACAGATGCTGACCATCTCTTCCAACGTCTTGAACGGGATCGTTTCCTCCTCGAAATCGGGTGTGTCCGTCCGCAAAAACACGGCCTGTCCAATGGCGTAAGCTGAATTTTCCATAGGTAAAATGGCCTGAACCGGTCAAAACCAGCTCTGAACCATCTGAAGAACTGCAACTTTGATGCCACCCAGAACGGCTATCCCTCAATCCGGCAGTTCAACCTAAAAACCGCAGTTTAACCCTGCCAAGAACCGTTAATCCCTCTCATTCTTACGTTTACAAAGACCGAAACCGGAAAAATCACCGTTTTTCCCACGTAACCGAGAGCCAATCCGTCCGGATCGGGTCTCGGTTAGCGTAACCGAGAGGCAATCCGTTCGGATCGGGACTCGGTTAGCGTAACCGAGAGGCAATCCGTCCGGATCGGGACTCGGTTAGCGTAACCGAGAGGCAATCCGCGCGGATCGGGACTCGGTTAACGTAACCGAGAGGCAATCCGTTCGGATCGGGACTCGGTAAGCATCCCTGGAAAGCCAAAATCGGTGAGGGGGACTTTTCCCCGCAGGGATGAAACGAAGTTTTTGCATGGGGCAAAGCGCCCGCATGGAATGTTGAATCCGTTGGCATTCTTGTCAGCGCAGATTAGCGTTTAACTGCCGGATTCAGGCTAATTCGAATAACCAAGTTCCGTCACCCAACTGCCGGAGCTTTGTGTGTAGTTGGAAAGAAGCTTGGTTCCTAAAATTCGCAGCAGACTTTTCTCGGTTTCCGCCTGGATAGCCTGAAGAGCGGCGAGACGATTTTCCTCGGGAATGTTTCCGTTGGAAAGCAGGTTCATTCTTTCCTCCATCGCAATCTGTTGAATATCGAAAATGTGCGCCGCAGTGGACGATGGCAATTCGTAAAGCTCCGCGAATAAAGCCGCGCTCCGGAACTCCGGATCACGCGCGCGCTGATATTCAGCATAGCGGGTCTCTCCCATTTGTCGGCGTAGTTCATTCTCAATGGCGCGCAACTCCTCTTCCTTCGCTCGAGCAATCAATGGATGGTCGGCATCTGTATGAGCAAATTTTTCGTCATGCTCTTTCATCGCGGAATAGATGTTTCGAAACTCTTCCGCACTCGGTTCGAAACCAATGAGTTCCCCTCGCAGGCGGTCGGCTGTTTCTGAAGTGCGCAATTCGAATTCCTCCAACTCCGATGGAGAAAGTATCTGTGCCAGCATCGCTCGCCGATGCTCCTCGATACGGCGCATTTCCTCGATCTGAGCGGGCAAAAGTGCTCCGGTCGCCTTGCCCAGAATCTTCTCCCGCATCCCTTCAATCTCATCGCGCAAGGAAAGAACCTGGTCCCGTTTGTCTTCGGAAATGAAATTCAAACGCCTTTCATCCTCGTTGGCATCCACGAAGAATTTGTTGATCTCCCGTTCGTAATTGATGCCGAGCAACTCGCGCAGCACCGTTGGAATTTCGTCATCTATCTGTGCCAGTTGCTTCTCGCGTTCTTCAAGTTGGCTCGCTTTCAACTTCCGCTTTTCATCAGTTTCCCAAAAGCGGAACTCGCGGCCGTTGTGATAGAACTCGCCGCGCCGCGCCGCATAAAGGCGCATGATGTCGGTGATGATGATGTCTTTGATGGTGGCCCCTGGACAACCGACTAACCGAAGCTTTTCGATGTATTCGCGGTAGTCGGCGGATTCCAAATGGCTCCAATGAAAGCTATTGGTGACGTAAACGAAGTTCGTGTTCGAAAGACCTTTCGCTTGAGGCTTTTCTCGGAGGGATTTCAGGTGAGCGCGGATATTCGCCGTCTGTTCGGGAGATGGTTCGATCTTCTTCGGCGCGCCGGAAAATTGTTGCAGGAAAAAGAAACCACACCCGACCAACAGCACGTTCATCACGAGCAAAACCGCCGTTAGCTTGCTTTTCATCCAGCGGGGAATTTAGTGGCAAACGGAATGTCCGTCGAGATACGAGTTATTCCGCAAGCTTCACTGAGACATCCAGGCAGACACCTTCCGTTGTGCTGCGAACGTAGGCCCGGCCACCGCTTACGACCGGAGTGGACCAGCATTTGCCTTCCACGACTTTTGCGCGCGCCAGTTCGTTATACTTTTCAGGTGTGCCCTCCGTCAAAACCAACTGTCCACGGTCACCGAGCGCGAGGATGTTTCCATCCACCAAAACGACGTTGCCGGGACCGAACCCCGGTTGTTCCCACATTTCTTTGCCGGTGGCGACTTCGATGCATTTCAATGGGCCTCTATCATATTGTTTGAAACTGAACATGCCGTAGAGATAGCCATCTTTGTGAACCGGGGTGCTCCAGTGGTTAATGAGTTGGTTCTGTTTGCGCCAGAGTTCGGTGGCTGAAAAAGTCGAACCGCTCTTGTTGATCTTCACCGCACCAGCACCGACTCCATAACCTGCCGAGCAGAAAACAATGTCGCCACAGACCACCGGCGAGGCGGCGGTGGACGTTCTGAATGGGAACTTGTACCGCCAAAGAACTTTGCCGCTTTCCGGCATGACGGAGACCAACCCTGCCTGCGTGAAAAAAATAATTTGGCGTTGTTCGAGGATGGTCGCGGCGACGGGTGTGGCATGCGTCATCATGTCGTCTTCGCCTTTCCAGGCAACGCTCCCATCTTTCGTGCGGATGCCGAGGAGCGCCTCTCCCTCTCCTCCTCCCGCGACAAAGATCAAATCACCATCGAGCAAGGGAGAAGCGGCGTTCTTCCAGGAAATGTTTCGACCGGCATGTTCTTTCATCAGGTCGCGCGACCAGATTTTTTTGCCATCCGCAACATTCAGACAAAACAGGGTGAGATCGGATGACATGACATAGACGCGATCCCCGTCCACTGTGGGCGTGGAGCGCGGACCATCGCCGCCCTTGTTGTCAGACGAACCGGCGTTGCCGCCGTCGTGACCGTATTTGACGAATCCGACAGGGTAAGCCCAAAGTTCTTTTCCCGTTTTGGCATCCACCGCGATGCAAACTTCCCGCGGGACACCCTCGATGTTGCGGGCCACCTGTGTAAACGCTTTTCTGTCGCTGACACTGAAGGAACTGAAGCCGGCGGGTGTTTCAATTTTCCAGAGCTGCTCGGGACCTGCCGCAGGCCATCTGGTGGAGATTTTTTCCGGGGTGGAACCATCATGGGCCGGGCCGCGGTATTGCGGCCAGTCGGCGGCAAAAAGCTCCATGCCGGTGAAAACGATGCCGACGAAAAGCGTGGCACGAAGAAAGGTTTTCATGAGGCGGAAATTGCCGCACGAATCAGGCTAAAGCAAGCTCACGCCTGCTTCGCAGCCCGGCGATCACGAAGATTATAGGAAAGTTCCACAGCTCCGGACAAAATAAGCAGATAGCCAGCGGCTTCCAGACCTTCCTCGACGATGCGATCTACTTCAGCAGATTCGAAAATGCTGCGTTGGGCAAAAATTTGTCCCCAACCGACAACAATGAAAAAACCGGCAACAAAGAGTGAGCAGGCGGGCTGGTTCAATAGTTCTCGGATCTGGCGCGGCAGATCTTTGCCAAATTTATAAAGAACAAACCCCAGGATAACCGCCCCAAAGACCCAACTCGCTCCGGGGAAGAAGTAGAGAACCCGGTACGTTTCGGTATTGTTCAGTTCACGGGAACAGGCAAGGAAACTGACTGTCGCCAGCAGCGCCAGGACACCGCGTTGATCTGGAAACTTTCTGGCCAGGAAAACGAAAAGAACACCCGCCGTGAGGATCGTGCCGAGTTGGACCGTTTCGACAAAACCGCCTTCCATAAACACTATGTAGCCGCCATGCGTCCTGGCCAGTTCAGCGGCGATTGCGTAAAAAATTGTGACTACGCCGAAATATAAAATTGTGCGTAGAGCAGCGTAACGTTGAAACATCAGGGCACTCTCTTTAAAAATTCTTGGGCCAAAACTTCGTAAGCCGCCGCGCCGGCACTGTATTTGTCATAGTGAATGATCGGTTTGCCAAAGCTCGGCGCTTCAGCCAGGCGCGTTGTGCGTGGAATAACTGTGTCGAAAACTTTTTCAGCGAAATGATCACGAACTTCACTCACGACCTGTTGCGATAACCGGGTTCTCCCATCGAACATCGTCATGACAACACCGATCAATTCCAGGTCGGGATTGATCCCGGTTTCGCGCAGTTGATTCATGACACGATTCAACATGGAGATGCCTTCCAGCGCGTAGTACTCACATTGCATGGGCACGAGTAACCCATCGGCAGCGGTGAAAGCGTTCAGGGTCAAAATGCCAAGCGTTGGCGGACAATCGATGATGATGTGATCGAAGCGTTCGGATTCTACCACCGGCTTGAGTGTTTCGGTCAACCGTTGCAAATGATTCTCCATCCGGGCCAGCTCCATATCGGCGCCGCACAAATCAACCTCGCTGGGGACGACGTCCAGTCGCTCGAAGGCTGTCGATTTGACTTTGTCGAGCAGCGCACCGTCACCTAGCAATGGAAAGTAAGCGCTGCCCCCTTCGGTTTTTTCCAGTCCGACTCCGCTGGTGGCGTTCGCCTGGGGATCCAGGTCGAAGAGCAACACGCGTTTGCCAACAGCAGCCAGGCAGGCAGCTAGATTGACGGAGGTGGTGGTTTTCCCAACGCCTCCTTTCTGGTTGGCAACAGCAATGATTCTTGTCGGCACGCAACTTGATTTACCACCTAGCCAGAACGGCACAAAGGAAAAAGAAGGTCGCGCAAGCTTTTCCGTGACTTCGGACATTGTTCGGGCATCTCCCCTTGCTCGTTTGCAAGGCGGCAGCTAAGTTCGCGTCGCGAATGAAAGAAATCCTGGTGATTGGTCACCGAAATCCGGACACCGACTCCATCTGTTCGGCCATCGGTTACGCGGAATTCAAACGGCGCACCGGCATGCCGCATGCCATCGCCGCCCGTTGCGGGGATACCAATGAGCGCATCGATTTTGTTTTGCAAACGTTCGGCGTGCCGCCGCCCAAATTCGTCCCGGATGTTTCGCCGAAAATCAGGGACGTGATGGAAACGAACGTTCTCAGTGTCCCGCCGAATTCCACCGTCGCAGAAGCACTGGCAATGATGGATGAGAAAAACATTCGCGTCCTTCCAGTTCTGGATGAGCATCGCAAATGTCGCGGCCTGGTTTCTGTTTTCAAGATGGGCAAGTTTTTCTTTCCAACGCCCAATCGTATTTTTGATTCCCGGAAAGTCGTTGCGAGCATCAACAATCTGGCGCGGACTCTGAGCGCAGAAGTGCTCTGCTCCATCAATCCTGATCAGGAAGACGATTTCGTCATGATGATCGGGGCGATGAACCTGGACTCGTTCACGGAACGGTTACACAAATATCCACCGGAGAAATTGATGCTGGTCGTTGGGGATCGCCGCGAAATCCAGGAGCTCGCCATCGATGAGAAGGTCCGTGTCATCATTGTCACCGGCGGATTGCCCGTGCAACCGCGCGTCGTCGATGGCGCGAAACGTAATGGTGTCAGCCTGCTTGTTTCCCCGCATGATTCCGCGACCACTGCGATTCTCTGCCGTGCGGCGATCACTGTGGATCACATGCTGCACAAAAAATTCCTTGTTTTCTCTGAAGATGAGTCGCTGGCAGCAGTGAAAAGTAAAGTGGTGGAATCGCCATTCCAGGCATTCCCGATTGTAAACGATCGCAAACAAACAGTGGGCATTCTGTCGAAGACGGATCTTCTCAAAAAAATCGATCGCAAGCTGATCCTGGTGGATCACAACGAACTTTCCCAGGCCGTCCGGGGCGCGGACAAAGTGGAGATACTCGAGATTATAGATCATCACCGGATTGGATCTCTCACCACCAACCAGCCGATTCTTTTTAGAAACGAACCGGTTGGCTCCACCAGCACGATCGTCGCTGAAAGTTTTTTTCGCGAAGAAGTTGAAATGCCAAAACAGATTGCTGGATTGCTCCTGGCTGGATTGGTTTCGGATACATTAAATTTGACTTCTCCAACCGCCACCGGACGTGACGGAATCGTGTTGAAACGATTGGAAAAGATTGCCGGGGTGAATGCGGCGGAATTCACCGAAAAGCTTTTTGCATCCGGCTCGGTTCTCATTTCGAAACCGGCCGAACAAGCCATTGCAACCGATTGCAAAGAATACGTTGAAAAGGAATACAAATTCAGCGTGGCTCAGATCGAGGAGCTCGGCTTTGACCAGTTTTGGAAAAGAAAAGAGGAAGTGCTCGCGGCGTTGCGCGACTGGCGCAAAGAGAAGAATTACTATTTTGCGTGTCTTCTCGTCACCGATGTTGTGCATCAGGCATCTGTATTAGTCGTCACCGGGGACAAGAAGTTCCTTGAGCAAATCAATTATCCGGAAATTGAACCCGGTTTCTATGAATTGGCGGGAATTGTTTCCCGCAAAAAACAGCTTCTTCCGTATCTTTCCCATTGTTTGGACCAGCTTGGCTAGTGGTCCCACTGACCCCAAAAAGTGGATAACACTCAGCAATTTATGGACGCCGGTTTCGCTGGATTTTTTCCCATATCGGAGCATTATGTCTTGGTATGAAACTGATTCTTTCGACGCATAATCTAACTCTCACCAAAGCAATCGAAGATCACATCCAACTTAAAATTGAAAAACTCGAACACCTTGATCGGTTCGCCATCAATGCTCGCGTAACGTTGGAACACGACCATTCTAAAACCCCCGAAAAACAGTTCAAATGTTCGATGAGACTTTCCGTTCCAGGACCGGACCTTTTTGCGGAAGACGTGGAAAGCGACCTCTATGCGGCAATTGACCTTGTGACAAAAAAGATCGAGCAACAATTACGCAAACGTCATAACAAATTCAAAGCTCGCAAACACGACGCTGAAGCGCGCGCCAAACGCACCGTCCAGGCGTAATACATGCGAATTCGTTCACGGATCATTTATCCGGTTTCCAGACCGCCGATAGAAAACGGCGGTCTTTTCATTTCCAATGGACGCTTTGCCGCCGTTGGCGATTGGGCGCACATCAGCAAGGTCGGCTCAGGAGAGATTATTGACCTTGGCGAAGTCCTCCTCCTCCCCGGATTAATCAATGCGCATTGTCATCTCGATTACACTGACATGGCTGGTAAGATTGCGCCTCCGAAACATTTCTCCGATTGGATTAAAGCCATTCTCGCAGTGAAAGCGAGTTGGTCCTTTTCGGAGTATGCCGCTTCCTGGCTCCGCGGCACGGAAATGCTTCTCCACACCGGAACGACCACCGTTGCCGATATTGAAGCGGTGCCAGAACTCTTGCCAGAACTTTGGGCTTCCACTGCGCTGCGGGTTATTTCGTATCTGGAAATGACCGGCGTTAAAAGCGACCGCCCCGCCTGCCAAATCCTGAACGAGGCTTTGCAGAAACTTGAAACTCTCCAAGTAACGGGCAAGAATGGAGCCGGTCTTTCCCCCCACGCCCTCTACTCCACGAAACCAGATCTACTCAAGGTCTCTGCTGAAGCAGCCGCGAAACGGAATCTTCCTACAACGATGCATGTGGCTGAATCCAGCGAGGAATTCGAAATGTATTCCTCACGTTGCGGAGCGTTATTTGACTGGCTGAAAACCCAGCGTGACATGGCTGATTGCGGCAACGTCACTCCCATTCAGCAACTTGTAAATTCAGGCCTTATGGATTCACAGTTCCTGGCGGTGCATGTGAACTATCTCGGCGACGGTGATGCCCAACTCGTGGCAGAAAAAAACTGCAGTGTGGTTCATTGTCCTTCCAGTCATGCTTATTTTCAGCACGCTCCATTCCCATTCGAAGAACTGACAAAAGCAGGTGTGAATGTCTGTCTCGGGACCGACAGCCTGGCAAGCTGCAAGCCGGTAAATGGTCAGAAAGCGGAACTCAACATGTTCCTGGAGATGCAAAGATTTGCGGAGAAGTTTCCCGATGCTTCACCAGATCAAATAATCCGAATGGCCACAGTGAACGCCGCGCAAGCACTCCAAAAGTGCGGTTTGATTGGTGAAATTGCGCCAGAAGCCTGTGCCGATTTTGTTGCGCTTCCTCTCTCCAGCAGTTCAACTGACGTTGCCACTGCGATTCTCAACCACAGAGGATCCGTTTCCGAGACCTGGGTCGCTGGCAACAGGGTGTTCGGATCTGGACAATAAAAAAGCGAGGCCGAAGCCTCGCTCTTGAAAAAACAGGTTGAAATTATTCGGTTGCAGGTGCGGCAGCTTCTTCAGTTGCAGGCGCAGCAGCAGGAACTTTGGCAGCTTTGGGAGTCTTGGGAGCACCTTTAGCGCGGCCACGGGTTTCCTTTTCCTTTACCAGCGTAGCGCGTTTACCCAGGCGCTTGCGCAGGTAGGTGAGCTTCGCACGGCGGACCGCGCCCTGGCGTTCCACTTCAATCTTGTCCACGCGCGGGGAATTAACCGGGAAAACACGTTCCACACCTTCGCCGTAGCTGATGCGGCGGACGGTGAAGCTTTCATTCAGACCGCGACCGCGTTTGCCGATAACGACACCGGCAAAGATCTGGATACGTTCTTTTTCACCTTCAACAACTTTGGTGTGAACTTTCACGGAGTCACCGACATTGAATTTCGCTGGTTCTTTGCGAAGTTGTTCTGAATGAATTTTATCAAGTATTACCTGGTTCATATTTCTTTCTGTAACGGTGTCTGCCACCGCCTCTAAAATTATTGCAATAAATCTGGCCGCCGTTCACCGGTTCGTTTTCGACTCTGTTCCCGCCGCCACTTTTCGATCTCCGCATGATGACCGGAAAGCAAAATATCCGGAACCTTCATACCGCGAAATTCCGCTGGCCGCGTGTAATGCGGATACTCCAGCAAACCGTGACTGAACGATTCATCCTGCGAACTCTCATCGTCACCGAGCACCCCGGGCACAAGCCGCGTGACCGCATCAATGATCACCATGGCCGGCAAAGCGCCGTTCGTTAAAACGAAATCGCCAATCGAAAGTTCGTCATGCACCAACGTCCGCACCCGCTCATCGAACCCCTCATACGCTCCGCACAAAAACAACAAATGTTCCTGCTGCGAAAGCTCCCTTGCGATCTGCTGATTGAACGTTCGCCCACTTGGGGTCATCATCAGCACCCGCGTCTTTCCGTTCGCCAGACTTTCTACCGCCTCAAAGATCGGCTCCGGTTTCAGGAGCATTCCTGGCCCGCCACCGAACGGTTTATCATCTACCGTTTTATGGCGGTCATGGGTGTAATCACGAAGATTCACCAACCGCAAATCCAAAAGCCCCGCTTCCCGCGCACGGTTCACCATGCTGTAATCCAGCGGCCCGGCAAACATCTCCGGGAACAAAGTGAGCACGTCAATTTTCATGCTCGGACACAACAGCCAGACCCAGCTTTATTGGCCAGCCTGGTCTTCCACAATTTCGATACTGCAACGCAAACCTTTCTTCGCGCTGCCAGCGGTCAACAAAGAGCGGATTGCATTGATCGTTTTGCCCTGTTGACCGATGATTTTTCCGACATCAGAGGAATCAAGGCGCAGTTCGTAAACCGTCTGCCCATTCTTCTCGACTGGTGTGACGGATACTTGATCCGGGTTGCTGACCAACCCTTTGACCACGTATTCCAGAAAAGCTTGCATGCGCGCAATTAAGCGGCCACAGCAGCAGCAGCAGTTCTCTTTGCCTTCTTGAGAAAGCTGTAAACGGTATCGCTCGGCTTGGCGCCTTTGCTCATCCAATAATCCGCGCGCGCAACGTCGATGGAGTAATTTTCACCTTTTTTGCCTGGCCAATAGGTCCCCAGCTCTTCGATGAACTTCCCATCACGTGGGCTGCGGCTGTCTGCCACTACAATGCGATACACCGGATGATTCTTTGCTCCAGCGCGCTTTAAGCGAATTTTAACTGACATAAATTTATTCAATCCGCGGTGTCTCTATTCAAAAACACACGCTTTCTAAGCCCTTTTCCGAAAAGGAAGGAGAAAGTAGTCATGACCTCTACTCTTGGCAAGTGTTGTTTTGACGAATTTTGGCCCTTCTCCAAATCACCTCGATTCATTCAAAAAACGGCTTTTCTATCGAACTTTAACCCTGCACATTCATGCGGCACTATCTGCCCTATATGTATGTCTGGCGATTTCCTCCAACTTTCCCTGCAAATTCCGGTAACAATCAAACCGGTCACCACCCAATTCTTCGATCAGGTTCGCACCTTTTCCGATTTTGGCGAAACCAGCCGCCAGATCGTCACCGAAGCTCAGACCGCCGCCGGCGAACCCGTTTGCGTTCCCACATTCGTCAATGAATTCTGGACCGCCAAACAACGCGCCGCCCATTCCCTGCACGAAATCTCATACCGCGCCTGTTTCAAACCGCAACTCCCCCGCTTCTTTATCGAACGCCTCACCTCCCCTGGCGACCGCGTTTACGATCCGTTCATGGGACGCGGCACCACCCTGCTCGAAGCCGCCTTGCTCGGTCGGGTTCCCGTCGGATGCGATGTCAATCCTCTCAGCGCCGTCCTGGTGGAACCACGTTTCAGCCCGCCGACCCTCACCGAAATCGAAGCGCGACTGAAGGAAATTGATTTTGCCGATTCCGATGAATGGCCCGAAGAACTCCTCGTATTCTATCATCCCGACACCTTAAAAGAAATTGTCGCGCTCAAAAAATATCTTCTGCGCCGCCAAACCGATGGAACCCTGGATACTATAGATAAATGGATCCGCATGACCGCCATCAACCGTTTGACCGGTCATTCCCCGGGATTCTTCTCCGTTTACACCCTGCCACCCAACCAGGCCGTCTCCGTCAAATCACAAATCAAGATCAACACCGACCGCAACCAGACGCCTATCGCCAAGAACATCGCGAAGCTGATCCTTAAAAAGAGCAAACAACTGCTCGCCGATTGCACCCCGGAAAATTTCGACACACTCAAATCGGTCCATCGCAATGCCCTGTTACTTACACAGACCTGCGATCGCACCCTGCAAATCCCTGCAAATTCCATTTCTCTGGCCGTCACCTCCCCGCCCTTCCTCGATGTCGTCGATTACGCCGGAGACAACTGGCTCCGCTGCTGGTTCGCCGGCATCGATGCCAAAGCAATAAAGATCACCGTCCCAAAAAAACTGGACGCCTGGCAAGCCGCCATGACCGATGTCTTCCGCGAACTGCATCGAATCCTGAAACCGGGCGGTTACGTCGCCTTTGAAGTCGGCGAAGTCCGCGGCGGCAGGGTCAAATTGGAACAAGCGGTTGTTCCCTGCGGCATCGAAGCCGGGCTCACCCCCGAACTGATCCTGATCAACGACCAGGTCTTCACCAAAACTGCCAACTGCTGGGGCGTGGACAACAACGCCAAAGGCACCAACACCAACCGCATCGTCCTCCTCCGCAAGGATGCGTAAAGGATCGCCCCCTTGTCTCTCTCCCATTTCATAGAGCACCCACTTTCAACGACACCCGGTTACGCTGCAAAATGCGTGCAATTCAGATCTCAAAATCCGTGTTTATCCGTGGTTGGAAACAGACTGATTTTATCTAACAAAGACACCTCCTACGTTGCGCTGAAGCGTGCTCCCGTTCTCCAACTTGAAACTTCAAACCTGCAATCTGCTATTGGGTTGTTTGCTGAGCTTGGTTGGAAAACGGTGTCGGCGATGGAGGAAACGTTTGGCGCATCCGGAACGTTGTGCCGGGAAACCAAGGGTGATGTTGTTCTGCTTTCCCAACCGCGATCTACCCTGCAACGATTGAATCCCACTCTGCCGGTTTCCGCGATTGAAGCGGCGATGGATGTGTTGACGCGGGATCGTTCGCCGATGTTGCTGGAACAGGCGAAAGGAATGCGTTAACCAGTAAATCTATGAGTGCGGAACCGGAGTTTCGGATTGAGCCATTGGATTTGGCGCGGCACCGCCGGGCAGAGTTCGATTGTGGGAATCAAGCGTTAACGGATTATCTGCGGCAACAGGCGCGTAAAGATATGACCGCCAAAGTTGCCGCCTGCTTCGTCCTCGTGCCAGTAGAAGATACTGGCCTCATCGCCGGTTATTACACATTGTCCGCGGTTTCGATTTCACTGACCAAGCTGCCTCCTGAACTTTCGAAGAAAATCCCCAAGTATCCGGATCTTCCTGCCACGCTTCTCGGGCGGTTGGCGCGCGATGTGAGGTTCCGCGGTCAAGGTGTTGGGGATCGTCTCATGGCCAGCGCGCTCGCTAAAGCAGGTAAGAACAGTGCCGAAATCGGTTCCATGGCAATTGTTACCGATCCTAAAGATGAGGCAGCGGGAAAATTTTATTCTGAATTCGGTTTTAGAGAATTGACGGAGACTCGCTTATTCCTCCCCATGCAGGGTATACCAAAAGAGCTGCTGCAGTGAGATCAACCTTTCACGACCGATTTGCGATAAAGCCGAACAGATCGCTTCATGCGGTTGCTGGCCGGACTGGGAGCTGCCAGCAACGCCTCAACAAAACGGCGAGACTGTTGGCTGTTCAATCGGATGATCTCCTGGTCCCGAAGCAGTTGTTCAGCGGCTTCGGTAGCGTGGGCAATCACAAAGGTGGCAACCGAATGGCCCTCAATGGCCGCCGCGCGTTCAAACAACTGCTTATGCGCCTTGCTAACGCGGGCGACGAGTCGTTCACTTTTGCGTTCCTGGGTAGTTGCACTCACGTCCTAAATGTGTGCCTCATAGGCACACAGTGCAAGAGCTAAAACAATGTCTAACGCCTATTCCGAAGACGAACTCGCTGAACAACCTGCCATCGGTTTTTTGTCGACCTCGGTTGGAAAACGGTGTCGGCGATGGAGGAAACCTTTGGCCGAATGGTTCGTTGTGCCGGGAGACCAAGGGTGATGTTGTTTGCTTTCCCGATTGTCGTCTGCGCTGCAACGATTGACCGACCCTGCCGATCACAGCGATCGAGGCGGCGATGGATATCCTGGCTCGCGATCGGTCGGCGATGTTGTTGGAACCAGGCGAATCGCGAGGTTTACCTGCTGCTGAAAGAGGGAATCAGAGTTTCGGTGGTGAGTCGGAGAGCACCTCATCCGGCCTGCGGCCAGTGGGCTCGCCTGCTCCCGCAGTCTCGGCCGTTCCGGCCTCCGGCTCCGGATTCGACGGACCCACTTCGCCTTGTCTTCGTCTGGTTTTGATGCCCCAAGTTGTTCGACGGTTTACCTTGATAAGCCGATGCGCAATCACACGTTGATGCAGACGATTGCCCGGGCGAACGTGTGTATCCCGGGAAACACAGCGGGTTGATTGTTGATTACGCGAAAGATGGGTCGACCGCATCCATCAAGGCAGCTTCGCCACATCAACGTCTGCGGTCGTCTCGTGTTTAGGCGCGACGCGTTGCAACGGCTCTGCTTCGATACCTGGTGGGATGTTCGGCGCGAGGACGTTTGGAGGCGTTGATCGGGTCGGGAAAATGAAGGTCAACGGTTGCTGGCGCAGGCGCAACCATAATGCCTGGAGAATAGTCCGGCGCTCCTCCGGTTCAATGCCACGGCCGCGCATCGCCACCCACATCGCGAGCGAAAAACTGACTGTCAGATTGAGGAAACCGATACTCAGGATACCCATCACGGCGAGCCAAAATGGCCCATACAGCATGACGCTGGGCCCCAGTGTTGCCACGGCTGCTGCCGCCGATCCGGAAGAGAGGGTCACATGGCGGACATCCAGGGGCAGTCCGGCAAATGTCGCCAGCACGGGCAGCAGTCCGAGCATGAGACCCAGTGAAATGTTGCTCCCGAAACCGGCGATGTTGCGTTGGAGGAAGCGGGCGAAGCGAGTCGTCCTGGTGGGGCCCCAGATTCGCAGGAGCGCCCGGTGGGAAGCCAGCGCGTCACCCAGGCGATGCCAGGCAAACCAATTGTCCGCCCACGCACCGATGAGACTGGAGGCCCAGAGCAGAACGCCGGTCAATCCCGCAAAGAAGACACTGGGGCCAAGGATGGACAGGGATTGAATGGTGTAGGTCGCCTTCTCCTCTGAAAGAAGGGGCGATCCCGTTATGAGTAGAAGAAGAAAATGCAATGCCAGCACCGTCGGCACGATGAAAGCGATATTGCCGAGGATCGCGGCGAATTGGGAGCGGATCAGGAAGACCACTTCATCCACTAACATGGCTACTGCTTTCGGATCACGCACATGATGCATTCGCGCAGCCAGGGCCGGAGCCGTGGTGGCGGGTTGTTTGGTGGCCAGCGTGAATCCGCAAAGTTGAATGGAGAGGAAGCCAAAGATGTAGTTGAGGGAAGCGGCCACGCCCTCCCAGAGCGCCGCGAGATGCAGGGACACAATCACCGGCTTGAGCCATGTGGTCACAGAGAGGAGCGCTCCACCGCCGCCGGCGTGCCGCACCATCTCCCAATACTCCTTTGCATTGCGCGCGATGTAATGTTCGCCCGTTTTGGCATTCCGCTCAACAATCGTGCGCGTCAACAAACGGAAGTTCTGGCGTATCAGATCACGCACACTTAACCGCGCCTGGTTCTCCCGCACCAACATGGCAACAAAGGATCCTACGCGCGCAAGGGATAGATCGGGTTTGAATGCCAGTTCGAGCAATGCTTCCAGGCGTCGCAATGCCGCCTTGATATATGCCAGTTGATAAACGACGTCCGTGCTGACCCCGTTTTCCTCCAGGTGCGAGAGAACTTCCTCCTCAGCGCGATAGCAACTTTCGATCAGCAACCGTAGATGATTCAACTCAGGAACCAGTTTGTTTTCGTCGCCCTGCGTCTGCGCCAGGAAGACGGTTTGGACGACGGTGCTTAGTTTGAAAAAGGGGAGCTCCTGAATCCGGCGATGTTTGATGCGCAACCGAATGGCGCTGGAACACCCTGCGACTCGCAATTGCGCCGTTAAATGAACAATCGCGTCTTCCAGGTCCGACGCGAGGGCGTTGTAGGCGTTTTCCTCGGGTGACACCTCAAATTCCAGCAGCGCCTGGAAACGTTGCAGCGTACCTTCATCGAGATGCCCGATCCACGTAGCGTCATTGCGATGAGGAAAAAGCCGGTCGAAGAGAACTCCCAATTCAGGGGAATCGGAGCGCGATGGCAAAAACCTGGAGGCGAGACGTTCGGCCAGTTCGTTGAACAAACCAAATCGCCGGGGCAGTCCGGTTTCCGAAAATAAATCCAGCGCGTTGGTTTCGAAAATAATAGAGCGCAACGTTTTCGCCACGTTCATTTTCCACTCCGGATTCTTCTCCAGGACGTCGAAGAAACGCCGCATTCGGCCAGTCTGGATCTGCGTCCGTGGCTGGCTCTGTGCCTCCGGATAATCCCCTGGACGACGAATCCAATGCACGAGGTCCACCAGCCAGTTCAGGCGCGTTTCCAATGAATCGCGCGGCGACACCGAGGAAGCGAGTTGGTCAAGAGAAAGCAATGCGGCGTTTCGTCCCTTGAAACGATTCGTCCAAAATTTCCAACGCAACGTCATGACATTCTTAGCTCCGCCACCACCTTGAGGTCTGTCTCATACTGGGCGGATCGCTTGCAGGTCAAGTTTCCTCCGGCAATCACGGTGCCATTAATCCTGGCAAGGACCGCCCCAGTTTCATGTGCGCGTGAAAAAGGTCTGCGCTGAGCTGAATTATTGCGATTGAAGATTGACGCTGCGTTTCTGGGAGAAATTGTATGAATGCCAAAGATTCGCTGGATGGCTTTCCTTCACTCACAGGGGCAGAAAGAAAAAAGCTTCGCTCCCCGCCCTCTTTTTTATGCGTTCTTTCGCCGCCTCAAAATCAGGCTGTTCAAAACGGTGAGCCGACTTATTTTACCCAAGCATGTTTACAGGAACTTATACGGCGATCGTGACTCCCTTCCGCGGCGGAACACTTGATGAAGCCGCTTTGGCGAAACTGATCAAAGCACAAATCAAAGGTGGTGTGGAAGGCATTGTTCCGGTTGGAACGACGGGCGAATCACCCACGGTCAATTTTGAAGAGCACGTAAAAATCATCGAACTTTCGGTGAAGGCCGCTGCGGGTAAAATAAAAGTTCTTGCGGGCACAGGCGGCAATGCCACAGACGAGGCGATCTGGCTTACGAAGCAAGCGGAGAAAGCTGGCGCCGATGGATCCCTCCAGGTTGCGCCCTACTATAACAAGCCGACCCAGGAAGGTTTGTTTCAACATTTTCGGGCGATTGCGCGTGCGACCAAACTGCCTGTCGTGCTCTACAGTATTCCGGGGCGTTGCGGGATTGAGATTGCGATCGAGACCACGCAGAGGTTGGCCAGGGCGTGCAAAAATATTATCGGCATCAAGGAAGCGGGTGGAAACGCCGATCGTGTCAGCCAGCTTCGCGCGGCTCTCGGTGAAAATTTTGTTATTCTGAGCGGTGACGATTCCCTGACACTGCCGTTTATGTCGGTCGGGGCGCACGGGGTCATCAGCGTGGCGTCGAATATCATTCCGAAAGAGGTTTCGCAAATGGTGCGGGCGTTTGCCAAAGGTGATTCGAAAGGTGCGCTGAAAATTCACGAGCGGTTTTATCCATTGTTCAAGGATCTGTTTATTGAGCCGAACCCGACTCCGGTGAAAGCTGCGTTAGCGATGATGGGCCAGATCGAAGATGAATTGCGGTTGCCGATGATTCCGATGAGCGAGAAGAATCGGGCGGTGTTGAAAGCGACTTTGAAGAAGTGTGGAGTTTTGTAAGGGGGGAAGGGACACTCACCAAATTTTTTATGACAAAAGTAATTATCACAGGTTCACGAGGCCGGATGGGGCTGGCATTGCTTAACTGCGCAGCGCGTCTGCCAGGCATTGAAGTGGTGGGCGAAATTGGTTCCAAGGATGACATCGAAGGCATTATCCGGAAATGCGATGCTGTCGTTGACTTCAGCTTCCACGAAGTCACACCGAAGTTCGCGGATATTTGTGCGAGGCACAAAAAGGCGATCGTTATTGGAACCACCGGACACACTGCCGCTGAGAAACTTGATATCCAAAAACGTAGCTCAGAGGTGCCGATGGTGTGGAGTTCAAACTATTCGACCGGTGTCAACACGCTCTTCTGGCTGACGCGCAAGGCGGCGGAAATTCTCGGGCCGGAGTTCGATCTTGAGATCATCGAGATGCATCATCGCCTGAAGAAGGACGCACCGAGCGGCACGGCCGAAACGTTGGCTGAGATTTTAGCGGGAGTGCGCGAGCAGCAGTTGGGAAAAGTCATTCGTCACGGTCGGGAAGGATTGATTGGCGAACGCACGCGAACAGAAATTGGCATGCACTCAGTTCGAGGCGGCGATGTTGTCGGCGATCATACGGTGATTTTTGCGAATCTTGGCGAGCGGTTGGAATTGACCCATAAAGCATCCAGTCGCGAGACGTTTGCGAACGGGGCATTGCGAGCGGCGGAATGGGCGGTCAAACAACAGCCTGGGTTGTACAGCATGCAGGATGTTCTAGCAGCCTGTCGGACTTAGAGAACACATTTTTAATGTAGACATGTTGAACAGGAGAGAAGCGTGAGCGTCTGAGATACATGGCGACGCGTTTTGTTCCGATAGACCGAGACACCCCACTGCTGCTGCCGCCGAATTTGCGTGATTGGGTGGCAGCGGATCACCTGGTGCATTTCATCTCCGACGCGGTCGAGGCGATTGATCTGCGCCAGGTGCGCGTGAACACTCGAGGGACTGGGAGCGAGCAATACCCTCCGCATATGATGCTGTCTTTGCTCATCTATAGTTACGCCACTGGTAATTTCAGCAGTCGCGGTATCGAAAAGAGCACCTATGACAGTGTGCCGGTGCGTGTGCTGACGGCGGATACGCATCCCGACCATGACACGATCTGCAACTTCCGGAGGGAGAACAAAGCCCTGCTCAGCGAAAGCTTTGTCAAAGTTCTGCAACTGGCCCAGGAACTGAAGCTGTTGAAGTTCGGTCAGATCACGGTGGCGACAGACGGCACCAAAGTATTGGCCAATGCCAGTAAACACAGTGCGGTGAGCTACCAACGGGCTGGGGAAGTCATCGAACGGCTCGACAACGAAGTGAAGGAACTGATGGCTAAAGTCGAACAGGCAGACAGCACTCCTTTACAGGATGGATTAAGCA
>JACDHS010000062.1 GCA_013820875.1 Verrucomicrobiota bacterium
TGAGGGATTGCCGGCCCTTTGGGCCTCCGGCCAGATGCACCGAAGCTGTGCGATATCGTTTATTCCTACTCCTTTAGAATAACTCGATTCAGGACCTATCCGGAAATTACTTTTGGCAACCGTTATGGTAGCCCGTTCCACCCATTGAAGAAAAAAGCCGGAAGCGAACTTCCGGCTTTTGACATTTCTTAGACTGGAGAACAGGAATTAATATTCCCGATTCTTCAGGATCCCCGGTTGCGGGACTGGATACTTATTGTTTGCGTCGGCCAGGAGCGGCGCTTCAGAGTTGAGCGTTAGCTTATCCGCGTCAGGAGCAAACTCTTGTTCGTTATTCTTGTAGTCTTCCCAGGTGATTTCCTGGCCGGTGTGTCCAGCGTAGCGACCCATCGTGGTGACCATGCTAGCTTCGGCGGCGCGTTCCACTTCGTTATACGGCTTGTTGTTGCGAATCGCATCCACCAGGTCCACCCATTCCATGGCGTAGGGATCCGGCGCGTTATTTTCCGGGAACGCTGCCCAAACTTCCTCAGAACGCTTAACCGTATGTCCCTTGTAAATCCTGCCGGCTTTGGCCAGATGATGGCTGCCCAGGGAAATCGTGCCCATACCTTTGGTGCCGTGTGCGATGCTGGAGAAATCATCTTTGCAACCGATCATCGTGCGACCGTAGAAGTAGAATTGCGCGCCGTCTTTGAACGTGTATTCCACCTGGTAGTGATCGAAGTTTTGATCAATGTTGTTGTCACGATAATGACGACCGCCGACCGCATGACATTTGACCGGCCATTCACCTTTCATCCAGCAGGATTCATCGACCTGGTGAATGTAAAAGTCATTGAACAAACCACCGCTGAGCCAGAGGAAACTGTGAAAGCGTGAGATCTGGAACAGCAACTCGCTCTGGTCACCTTTCATGCCCCAATCACTGAACGCACTCGCCTGTGGCCCGTGCATGCGATAAGAACGCAGTGTAAGAATGTCACCGATGGCTCCCTCTTCGATCTTTTTTTTGAGCGCCATGCGACCACGGCAATGCCGCACCATCAAACCGACGCCGATCTTGAGGTTCTTCTTCTCTGCTTCCTTGCCCAGCTCAATCATTCTGCGACCAGTCGGGGCATCCACAGAAATCGGTTTCTCCATGAACACGTGAACACCTTTTTCAATGGCGTACTTAAAATGAACCCAGCGAAATACCGGCGGCGTGGCAAAGATGGCGATGTCACCCGCCCGCAAACAATCAATGGCCTTTTTAAAACCGTCGAAGCCGATGAACCGGCGATCTTCCGGAACTTCAACCTGCGTTGCATACTGCCGGTTGAGTGTGCTGTAGCTGCCGTCGAGCTTGGATTGGAAAACATCCGCCATCGCAACCAGCTTGATTGGCCCCTGGCCGCTGGTGGCGAGCGCGTTTGCGGTGGCGCCTGTGCCGCGTCCGCCGCAACCAATCAGCGCCATCTGAACAGTTTCAGTTCCCGCAGCATGCACGTATGGAATGGTGAGTCCCACCAGGGCGGTTGCGGCTGCGTATTTTCCTGTGGTTTTAAAAAACTCCCGACGATTAGTTAAATTTTCCGAGGTGCTCATATATATGGGTGTGATGTCCGTCATTGTCCCGACGAGAGGAAGGCAAAGTCAATTCAAGAAATTTTCCATTCAAACCTCTTAAGTCTCTTCGATGTGATTTTAAACGGGTGAGACCGCTCGAACAAAAAATGGGGGAGGTAGACACGAATTGCACAAATATTTACGAATTATCGACGCCTACGTTGCCATTCCCGAAGGTGTAACAGGCCAGGACGAAGCCGGCCGCCTCTGGGACATCGTCTGGATGCTCCGCTACGCCATCCAGAACTCCCGTGAAGGTGCAGACCGCATCGGCGTTCCGCTCTACGTCCGGAACGACAACATCCGCGCCCGATTGGTGAAGCTGATTGCCGTTTGCAGTGCCCTCGACATCCCCGATCGCTCAACCGCCGAATACGAACTGGAGAAACTAAAGCGCCGATTCAAAGCGGAACTCATCAGCGCTAAGATCCGCAAGAACCGCCCAGGCCCATCCAGCACCTACACCATCAACTACAAAGTGCGCGAAACCGAAATCATCCGTATCTTCTAAAAATCTCATCAGCCAGGCGAGGTCTCGCGAAAAAAACGCGGCTTCGCCGCTAACGCAGCTCAGCCGCAAAGGTAACTTTCTGGGCCTCTCGCCGGCCCAAACCCGAACGCCAAAGGCAAATCTCTCTGGATCATCTATGCGGATTACTTGCTTAATTCCATTACAGCTCTACTCTTCCGCCAATCTATGCAGCGGCTGTTCATTTGCTTTCTGGCGCTCTGGGTCTCACTCCTCTCAATTCGCGCGGAACCACAGGCTTTCTATATCGGTGAGGCACTCGGTGACAGTCTCATTTTCACCTCACGAACCTTCTTGGAAGAACAGTATCGCCAAGAAACCACCGACGGACGCCCGTATCGTCTCGGCAAGGACCTGGTCGTGTTCGTAAACGAGGGTGTGAAACGGCCGGCCTCGCTTTACATGTGCCCTGCCAAAGACTTCACGGAAAAGGAACTGCAATCGTTTCAGTCTTCCATGGAAAGAAAGGACCTGCCGCCACGTAACCATCCGATGTTCAATCGGCTGCAGGTGACCGGACGCAAGCCAGGTTTTCATTAACATGACATTTTCACCGCGCATAAACCGGTTTTCCCGAAGTCTCCTTTTACTTGTGCTTTGCGCCCTCACATCCTGTCGCACGCATCAGGCAATCGAGGAGAGTTCCCACGTAAATCAAACGGAGTCGTTGCTTTCATTCAGCAATCCGACAGGCGATCTGAGTGGAATGCCAGTGCGCCTCATTTCAATCAGTGCCAATGGCTCCACCACCGTTGAAATACCTTTTGGAGAAGAGAAATTGCGTCTGGTTGCTAAGCCCGGTGCATTTTATCCATCATATGCCAACGGTGAGACTCTTCAGCTGGTATCGTCTTCATACCGTGCTGGCACAGCTCTAGTTCGGCGTCGTGTCTCACTTGGAAATTGGTGATCGTGGCTGCACTGCGCTTTTCGTTGTTTTTCCGAATGTCTCACATGATTCTGCGCATTACATGAAACGGACCCGATTTCGCTGGGCAATTCTGTTGACCGTTGCGCTTGCCGGGATGCTTGTCTTGCCGTATTGGTACGAGCGTTCCGTTACTGCACAACTTTCTTGTGATTTAGACAAGCTTCATGGCAAGTCAGGCTGGGTCGTGAACTGGAGAGCGGCCGATGGGCAAACAGACGAGAGTATCGCATTATATCGAACGCTATACGTCCGACTCTTATTTCCGGCATTTCAGGATCTCAGCCCCTGGAAAGGCGTTGCGTTTACCAAGACCACTACTGCAGCGAACAGGCCATGGCACTACGCCGTATGCGTCGTGAGCTCGGGTCGAGAGACAACTTACTTCTGGAGCATGAGGCAACTCTCGTGGGTTGTTGCCTGGGATAATAGGACGGCTGATTTGCCAGCGGAGAAACAGTTAGAATACAGCACCCTCTTACAGAACGTGGAGCGTCGTGCCGGATTGAATTGGTCGATCACACCCCCCTCAATTTCCTCTGCACCACATTCCGCGTCTTCGTCGCCACCAAGTATCTAAACGCATCCGCCGCATCATCGCCGCCGACGCCTTCTTCGTCGGTGTCGACTTTCAAAACATCCTCCGGGCAATTGGGATCATGCTGCAGCGAAGGCAAAGATTCGAGCAACCGTGCTCCCCAAATCGCTGGAGAATCTCCGCCCAACCGTTAATGCGATCAGTATTCGCGCAACGCAATACAATCCCATGCTTCCCATATCCGGCACCCCGCCGCAACGGACCAAAAGCGTACGTTGACGACCGTTTTTACGGAACGAAAATTCCGTGGTACACGTTGGCGACGTCGTTTACGGAATGTTATTTCCGCGGTACACACTGGCGACGTCGTTTACGGAACGTTTTTTCCGCGGTACACGTTGGCGACATTGTTTACGGAACGTTTTTTCCGCGGTATACGTTGGCGACGCCGTTTACGGAACGTTAATTCCGTGGTTTACGTTGGGTGACGTCTTTTGCGGAACGTTTTTTCCGTGGTTTATGTAAACAAGGACTTTTTTCGAACGTTTTTCGATGCAATTCCGTCGAAAACCCTCTTTTTGGAGTGAAATCCCCTCGGTCACGCCAAATTTCGTTGCTGAGAGGATTTCTTTTGCATCATTGCCTGGTGGCCCGCTTCCCTGCACCTCTCAGTTTATTGCGACAGATTCCCGGATTAAAAAAATGCGCTCTTGCAGAACGCGGACGGTTTTGAATAGATGCTGCGCATGGATGAACCTCAACAACCGACCCCAGCATCGTGGAATGAGTCTCAATGGAACATGGACGAGATCTTTTTCGTGCTGAGCGATCCTTTGCGGCGCGGAATAGTTCTGTCTGTCGCCAAGAATGGTCCGCAAACAGCGGAATCGTTGCAGCGTTGTTCCGGTCGAAAATTGGATGCGACTCTGAAACAGTTGGCGCTCATGCGGGATTCCGGTTTGATGGTCAAAAAAGAAAATGCGGCTGATCGGCGCAAATCGCTTTATGCCATTGCCCCGGGAGTTCCTTTCACGACCAACGACTCCGGCGTTTTCATTGATTTTGGTTTTTGCACACTGCGGTTCTAATTACTCATGAATTCTGCTTCACAAAATTTTCCGCACCATCTTGGCGTTTTGCGCGAGCGCATGCTGCACCCGACAAATTACGAGCAGGCAGTGAGTTATTTTCTCGAAGAGTTCGCGGGCGATTCAGAATTCGTCCGCGCCTCGGACCAGGAGCAAATGCCGCACCTCGTTTCCGTGTTGGGCAATGTCGTTTCCAAGGCAGTCGGAGAATCGGTGGAGCTGGACGGCGCGCTTGTGTCGTATTTGTGCGAGCACCGTTTTGTTCATGGCAACGCGCGGGCGGCGGGCCGCATTGTGATATTCTTTTATTTCGAAGAGGCAGACACAGGCATGGTGATCTTGATCCCCGGTGTGCGCGGGGAAACGGAGATTGCACGATTCAAGCTGGCGGGCGGTTTGATCAATCCGTTGCGCAATTAAGGCGGGCGCTCCTAAACATCGCAAATCTTCACCGCTTCGTTTAACGAAGTCAGTTTGTCGCGCACGGGGATGAATTCCTGGCCGACGAATCCTTTGTATCCTCCCTCGGCGAGCACTTTCATGAGCAGGCGATAATTGATTTCCTGTGTGCCATCAATTTCACCCCGGCCTGGATTACCCGCAGTGTGGATGTGCCCGATGAACGGCATGTGTTGTTTCAAGCGGGAGACAATGTCGCCATGCATGATCTGCACATGGTAAATATCGAAAAGCACTTTCAATCGCTCTGAGCCGATCTTCTGGCAAATCGCCACCGTGTTGTCGATGTCATCGCAGAAATAGTCCGGGTGCCCCTTCATCTCTACGTTCACTTTGGAATTCAACATCTCCAGGCAGAGTGTTACTTTTTTTTCTTCCGCGTAACCGACGATCTGTTTTAACCCATCCACCATGTTCCGGTTCGCCTCTTCATCGGAGAGGCCGCGCCGGAAACCGGAGAATGTAATTACATTCGGAAAACCCGCCGCCGCAGTGGCATCGATTCGTTCCCGCAAAATTTGCAGACATTCCGCATGCTCTTCCCGGTGAGCAAAGCCTTTGGCAAAACCATGGCTCGACACCATCGCGCAGGTCAGCCCGTGTTTCCTGATGGAAGGAAAATGTTGGGGAGTGATCAGTTCCACCGATTTGATTCCCATTTTGACGCTGTGCGCTGACAACTCCTCCACCGTCAACGGACGGAAGCACCACGGTGCGACCGACTGGTTGATTCGGGTTCCGTGCGCTTTGTAGAATGGTTCATCTGCTCCCCGGGAGAATTGCGGAAAGCCAATTGCGGCACTCAAGGCAACGGCACTTTTTAGAAGGTTGCGCCGGGAAATCTTTTTAGCGGAAGCGCGAATACCTGTTTTCATAATGGGTTAATTCGTAGCACGTCAGAAACGTCGCCCCAAAGTGCTGCCGGCATCTTGGCAGCAGTTTCGCAGTTGTGGGATTCTGCCAGCGAGACGCTGGCAGCACGTTGGCCGTTTCATCATTCATTCTGCTTGCGAGGTGGACTAATGATTATCACGAGGAGTAATGTTTGCGAAACAGAAAGTGCTTCATGAACGTCGCCTCCAAACTTCAACTCTGCGCAAGGTTCCTGCGCGACTCAGCCCCTCGTGGAATCGCCCTGTTCTTCGCGGCCTTCGCCTTGCTCAATCTATTCGGCGAACTCCGGTCGCCCGGGTTCGACAGCAATC
Source organism: Verrucomicrobiota bacterium (assembly GCA_013820875.1). Lineage (GTDB taxonomy): Bacteria > Verrucomicrobiota > Verrucomicrobiia > Limisphaerales > JACDHS01 > JACDHS01. Next base: position 6,359 of record JACDHS010000062.1, read on the forward strand.
TTTGGTGGATAGACCTGCGATTCCTTCCCGTCCCAGTCATCAACGGGCTGATGCTGGCAATCATGGTTGTGCTGGCTGTGTTCGGATTGCGTTCGACTCTCTCTCGATGGTGGAAACTGAGCACTGTTCTGTTGGCAGCGTTGTTCTCGCTTTTTGCATTGTTGAACGCCGCGCAATTTTATATTGAGCTGGCCCGCGGCAACATCCACTCCAGTTTTCCGCTCCCGCTTTCGTCGTTTATCTCCGCGGCATTTGCCTGGATCGCCGTTGCTGCATGGTCCAGCAAAGCGGTGGAAACGCCAAAGATTCGTTGGCTTGGTATCCCAGTGGTTTTCAGCGCGTGCGTCCTGATTTTTCCAATCCTGCAGGTCTTGTGCCTTGGAAAAACAGATTACCGCCGTTCAGCGGATGCGATCGTTGTCCTCGGCGCGCGGGCCTATGCTGATGGCAAACTTTCCGATGCGCTGGCCGACCGGGTGCGCACCGGTGTCGAGCTATACAAAGGAGGCTTCGCAAAGAAACTCATTTTTTCCGGTGGCCCGGGAGATGGAGCGATTCACGAGACGGAAGCGATGCGCCGGTTTGCGGTTCAGCATGGCGTGAAAGACGAGGATATCCTGGTGGACGAACTGGGGTTGAACACGCAGGCCACCGTGAAACACACCCAGCCGATGTTACAGAATCTTCAGGCGCAACAAGTCCTGGTGGTGAGCCACTTTTATCATTTGCCGCGCATCAAACTGACCTACGCACGAGCCGGGCGTGATGTCTTCACGGTTCCCGCGCGGGAAGCCTATTTCCTCCGCCAAACACCTTACATGGTTCTGCGGGAGGTCGCCGGATTGTGGGTTTACTATCTGCGCCCGCTCAATTGCGACTGTTGAAACGAAAACAAAACTCCACGACGGGAATGCCCCGTGATGGAGTTTGGACCGAAATTACGGGTTTATCCGGAGTGACTCGATTACGTTTAAGCGTAAGCGGGTGCTCGGTTGCCATTACGACGTTTCGAAGCACTCGGTGAACGACCTTCAGTATTGCTGGATTTTTTGCGGGATGCCGCCATGCCCGGTGCCGCTGAAGCCTCAGATTGGAGTTCCAATTCCTGCGTGGCCTTCATCCAATATTCCCAATCACGACCTTGCGGGCAGCCGTCAGCTTCCCAGAGATAATAAGCGCGGGTTCGAATTTGTTCTTCCATTTGTTGAGTCATTTCTTTTGCCATAAAGTTCCTTTAAGTCCTCCATAAAAATGCAAAAACGCATGCCGCACAATCGGGTGCAGCCTGTTGGGAACTCCGTGGATTCTCTTAACCCGACTTAAAAAACTCAGGATCGGCAATCCGCTGAGTGAAAACGTCATTCGAAGTCGTAAATCACCGCTTTTTGGCAGGTCTCTTTGAAAACGGTGTTCACGAATTCCACATGCAGCGGATGCACTTGATAATCATCCTGCGCTTGTTTGTCGGCGAAGATCAGGTTCAACGCGATCTGGTAGCTTTGCTCCACGACCGGCCGAGGGCTGCCCACCATTTTGCCAGCGTGAAAATGCAAGACGCCGGGGATCGGCTTCAATAATTTTTCAATGCCGGCCAGCAGTGCATCAGCGGCGTTGGGCACTTCAGTTTTGGTCCAAAAAATAACAATATGTGAAAACATGAAGCCGATTTAATGAAAATTTCCGCCGGGAACAACACAATAAACTATTTCACGGAACTTTGCTGGCGCAGTTTTTCTATCCATACGGTGTTCCGGCCGCCGTTTGGTTTGCCGAGATTGTTGGATTTGAAATAGCTTTCACTGTAAGCCTGCCATGCTGCCGGATAAGCATTGAGCTCCTGCTTGTCACCCAAGAACCTGAAGCCGGTGCTTTCGCCAGACAATCCGACATCAATGAAACCATCAAAGCCTTTATCCCATTCGAGATTTCCTGGATCGCCGCCACGCTCAGGGCGGTTATTGGGACGGTACTTGATGAAGTCCACCTGCTTGTTGTTGTGCATCAGGTGCAGGTTGTCCCCGTAATTGCCGAGGTAAAAAGCATTTGTCCGTCCGGCGAGATTGCAGAAGAGACTGGATCTTGCGTAAAGCGTGATCGTGAAATCCTCCCCATCCGTATCGTCGTCGCCAGCGCCGTCATAAATGACGAGCAACGTTCCGCTTCGGACAGATTGGAGGAAACCTTGTCCTGCGTCCTGCAAAATGCATTGAAACTCGGAGGGAACAGTCCAGATATCGCGGTCTGAAATCTGCAAGCCGTTCAAATTGATCTTATCTTTGACAACCAGAAGTTCAACAGCTTCAAAATGATTCGTTCCGCGATCCTTCGTATAATTATCAAAATAAACCTCATTGATAATCACATCCCCGGGTTCGATCGCGTGGAGAGCGCAAAGGCCAGTGAAGAGCCACAAAGACAAACCGCTCGTCCACACTTGAGAACGCTTGGCTGACATGGTCGCTATTCTAGCCAGGATGCATGATTAAAGCCAGCCTTTTGCGGCCCCGGAGCGCGGACTCTATGAGCCGTAGCGATGGGGTTGAGAGGCATTTCGCAACCCCCTCAGTTTCTCGCACTGCGGCATGGAGGGAACCTCGATTTCATTCCATAGGAAGTTCCATTAACCTGCAGTCGGGTTGCAAATGAGACAGTCCATTTGCAATACTCACCACCATGAAAGAAACAAGTAGCGACCAGCAGCTAGCGGACGTTACCATTTTGTTCGTTGAGGACGATGCGAATGACATTATTCTGCTGTCTCGCGCTCTATCCAAAGGTGATCTGCCTGCGATGATTCAGTTTGTTCAAAACCCTTCAGAACTGCGGGAATACCTTTTGGGAAGTGGCAAGTTCTCCGATCGGACTCTTTATCCCGTCCCAAAGATAATTATGACTAATTACAGGCTCGGCGACGGGTCTGCGACAGACGTCATTCGATGGGTGCGTTGTTCTGAACAGTTCAAGAATATCCCGGTTGTTATCTTCAGCTCGTTTGTGCCGCCACGCGAGGTTGATGCCTTGCTCGGGGCGGGCGCCCGCGCCTACCTCGAAAAGCCGATCAACTTTTCCGGCTTTTGCAGTATCTTTCAGGACGCAATAAAACTCGCCAGTAATTGAAATTGAAAGCCTCCTGAAGTCGTTACACTGGATTCCGGATGCGGTTTTCTGATAGTGGGCTGACTGCTCCAGCGCAATCCTGAGGCTGTTTTACAAGATTCCCTGACACGCGGAATTCATTTAAGAACTTTACACTTTGCCCATGTTTCGCAAACTACGCGGCGTGTCAGTTCAAGTGAGCAAAACTGACCGGGCCGTGAAACAGGAGATCACGACGGCTTCGGTTCTACATCCATTCGACGACCTCGAAACCGCCATCAAGCGGTCGCAGAATTATCTTTTGTCCGAGCAAAAGCCGGAGGGTTACTGGATCGGCGAGTTGATGGTGGATTCAACCCTGGTTTCGGACACTATCGCCTACCATCATTGGAACGGGAAGATCGACCAGGAATGGCAGCGCAAAGCAGTCAACCACATCTTTTCCATGCAACTGCCGGATGGCGGCTGGAACATTTACTACGGTGGACCCGCCGAAGTAAACGCCACCATCAAAGCCTATCTCGCGCTCAAGCTCGCCGGCATATCGGTCACTGATCCGCGCATGCTCAAGGCCCGCGAAGTCGCGCTGAACCTCGGCGGTGTGCCGCGGATGAATACGTTCTCCAAGCTCTACCTCGCATTGATCGGTTTGTATCCGTGGGATTATGTTCCGACCATTCCTTCCGAAGTCATTCTCATTGGTAAATGGTTTCATGTGAATTTCCATGAGATGAGCAACTGGAGCCGGGCGATGCTCGTTCCACTGGCGCTCATCAATCATTTCAAGCCGACCCGCAACGTCCATGTCACGCTCGATGAACTTTACCGCGAAGGTTTTCACGAACGCGATCTCATGCTGCCGCCGGATCCCGATCGTGTCACCTGGCGCAATTTCTTTCTTTGGCTCGATAAACTGCACAAGTTCGTCGAAAATAATAATCTTCGTCCCTTCCGCAAATTTGCTTTGAAGAAGGCCGAGAAATGGATGCTGGAACGATTCGAAGGTTCCGATGGGTTGGCCGCGATTTTTCCAGCCATGCTTAACTCGCTCATCGCCTTAAAAGCACTCGGCTATGCCGATGATCACCCGCTGGTCCTGCGCGCCGAGCGGGAGTTGAAACGGCTGGAACACGAAACCGAAGACACCGTCCGCATTGAGCCTTGCCTCTCGCCCGTCTGGGACAGCGCCATTGTCGCAATCTGCCTGGCCGAATCAGGCGTGCCAGCCGACCATCCGCAGATGAAAAAGGCATGCGACTGGATCATCGATAAAGAAATCCGGTTTCGCGGCGATTGGATTTACAAAAACCAGGCTAACGTCGAAGCCAGTGGTTGGGTTTTTGAGTTCAACAACAAATGGAATCCCGACGTGGACGACACCGCCATGGTGTTGCTCGCTTTGCGCAAAATTCCAACGGACGACCAGCAGCGGCGTGATGAATGTTTCAAACGCGGTTTGAACTGGATGATGACTTTCCAATGCAAAGACGGTGGCTGGGCGGCGTTCGACAAGGATTGCACGAAGAGCATTCTCGAAAAGGTTCCGTTCGCCGATCACAATGCCATGCTCGATCCCGAGTGCGCCGACATCACCGCGCGCATTCTGGAACTGCTCGGCTATGAAGGCTACAGCCTCTCGCATCCGCAGGTGCAACGAGCCGTGCAATACGTCAAAAATCAACAGGAAGAGGATGGTTCCTGGTATGGCCGTTGGGGTGTGAATTACATTTATGGCACCTGGGCAGTCCTGCGCGGAATGCGCGCGTTGAACTATGACATGTCTGAACCATGGCTTCTCAAAGCCAAAGCATGGCTCGAAAGCGTTCAACACGAAGACGGTGGCTGGGGTGAACGTTGCAACACCTACGACGATCCCGTTTTCAAAGGCAAAGGACCGAGCACCGCTTCTCAAACAGCCTGGGCAGTGATGGGATTATGCGCTTTTGATGATCCAAAGAACGAATCACTCAAAAACGGCATTGAATACCTCACACGCACGCAAAACCCGGACGGTTCCTGGACAGAGTTGGAAACGACCGGAACCGGTTTCCCGAGGGTGTTTTATTTGAAATACGACATGTATCGGAACAGTTGGCCGCTCCTGGCGCTTGCTAGCTATAAAAGGCTTCTGCCGAAGGGTATAAAACGAGATCAAGAAGCTTCCGTATAATCAGAACGTTATTCCGCGATTAAAAATGTTTCCGGTAAACGGCTCACTCCCGTAACTCGCGAATTTCCTGGGCGCTCATGCCGCGGTTGCGGAGTTTGATCAATGTATCAACGGAGAGTGGTTTCCGATTGGGAATATTGACCACAGCCGCGTAGTCGACCGGAACACCAGAATTACGCAATCGGATGAGTTCTTCGGAACGAAATGTACTGCCGGCCGTTCGCCAGGCGCGGATGTAATCGGCAGAAACCCCGCTGTTCCGTAACCGGATGATTTCATCGACGGTGAAATCCACGTCCGCTTTTTTGATATCAATGAGGAATTCTTTTGAGATTCCCGAATTGCGCAGCTTAACGACTTCACTGCTGGAGATACTGGGGAACACTTCTTTCACCGCCCGCGCGAAATCCGGTTTCACACCGGAATTGCGCATTTTAACCAGGCTCTCGAGATCGAAATCAAAGCCAGCCTTCTTCCATGCCGCGGCCTCGTCAGCAGACACACCCGAGTTGCGCAATTTCACGAGTTGCACCGCATCGAAATCGTACCCGGCGGATTTCATTGCCGCAGGAAATGTTTCCGGCACGCCAGAATTGCGGAGCCGAACGATCTCGTCGGCTGAGAACGGTTGCACCTTCCGCACAGCGACCGCGTATTGAGGTGTAACACCAGATGATTTGAACCTGATCATCTCAGCCGCACTCGACTTCATCCCACTCTTTTCGAACGCAACCATTTGCTCGACGGTGACTCCGGCGAGACCCAGTTCCAGCAGTTCAAGCGTTGATGGCGCGCTGGTCAGGTGAGCGCCCGCTTGCGCGAGATAGTTGGCGTCGGGCGTGAATGTGAAATCTCCTGCAGCAGTTTTGCTGGAGAACTGGCCACTCAAAACGAGAGTGCCGGCGGGCGTGAGCATTTGATGCTGACCACGCCACGATTTCTTCTGCGGGAACAGGAAGGAATAGTTTATGGCATCTGCATGGGCGCTGAACATTTTTTGCGAACGGGCGTCATGAATCGAGATGGAGAACCAGACCTGCTGGTTTGCCGAAGGACGCGACTGCGCGAGGTTGGCCGACCATGTTCCTGAAACAAAACCCTCGTTCTCCCTGACCTTCAATGTCAGAGACGGCGACTGGCTGCTGCTCCTCGATTCATAACGGAATCCCAGGATATTGATGTTCACATCCCCTTTGGCAGGACAAGCTACCAGGAGAGCCAAACCAACCAGATGAACGAGTAGCCATCGACCAATAGTTCGCATGTTGGCGATCCTGTGCCGATGGGTCTTGCGGCGCAATCCAAATAACGCTGTCAAAGCTTGGATTTGAGCAAGATCCAGAGGGCCACTCCGGCCAACCTAAAGTGATTGTCACGCTAAAAAACATCCCCGGAATTTTGGAAATACCCCGTCTCTCTGTCTGCGCTCAAAGAACGAGCTTGGTAGCTTGAAGGCTTCTTGTTAGAAGTCTCTGATGGGATCCAAACAACTTCTGGTAGCGGTATTTACCGCCCTGCAATGCTGCACCCTTTTCGCAGTTCCGGGAGACGAACAGTGGAATCAGCGGTTCTCCAGTCCTATCGGCGGAGAGATTCGTTCCATCGTCGTCAGAAATGGCGAAATCTACGCTGCGGGAAGCTTCACCAGTGCGGATGACGCGGGTGCTACCCACTTCGCCAAGTGGAATGGCACAGACTGGTCGGCTTTAAGCGGACTCGACGGTCCCGGTGGAGTAACAGCCCTGACAACGAATGACAACGGGATCTATGCAACAGGACCCAACTTATGGGTTCAAACTGCCTCTGGGTATGTGTCAGCGCCGGTCGCCAGGTGGGATGGAAGTGCTTACTCGGCCTTTGGTGTTGGGCTTAGCCTCATCGGCGAGGAAATTGCCGCAATGCACGGCAGCGGCAACGAGCTCTACATAGCAGGATATTTCCTCGTTAATGGTTCGCTTTCAACTATTGCCAGAGGAACCGGCGGCCTCTGGCAGTCAATAGGTCCCTCTTTTCCTTTTGAACAAACCTTTTTCGCGATAACAAAAAAGGGAACAGACTTATTCGTTGCCGGAAAGTTCAATTGGACCGGCGCGACTGCGACAAACGTCGCCCGTTGGAACGGAACAAATTGGTTTGCTCTTGGAAGTGGTCTAAACGACTCAGCTCGGGCCCTTGCGGTCATCGGCAATGATATATACGTAGGCGGTGATTTTACAATGGCCGGCGGCGTCCCCGCCAATCGCGTGGCCAAATGGAACGGCAGCACCTGGTCCGCCCTTGGTATGGGGATGAACGGAAATGTCACCACGCTTACCGTCATTGGCACAGATCTGTATGCCGGGGGCGATTTTTCCACCGCAGGCGGTGTATCCAGCCCCAAATTGGCCAAGTGGAACGGCTCAACGTGGACCGCAGTCAACGTGCAAATCAACGGAAAGATTCAGACTTCAGCTTCGCTCGGGACAGATATTTATGTCGGGGGCAAAATAGAATCCGTCAACAACACGAACGTTGGAAACATCTTTTCCTACAGCAGCAGCGGGAACTGGAAGAAACTTAAATCAGGCGTCAGCGGCGGGGAAGTCAATGTTCTCCGAACGATCGGAAATGACATCTACGCCGGAGGTAGCTGGCGCAATCTGGCGGGCACCAACTGCAATGCTATTGCACGTTTCGACGGCCTGACCTGGACCGGGCTTGGGTCAGGATTGAGCCATCCATACATCCCGGCAATTGTCTATGACCTTATTCCCCGCAGCAACGAAGTCGTTGTGGCGGGAGAATTTGAGATGGCGGGGAGCGTTGCGGTGACGAACGTGGCCCGGTGGAATGGAACCAACTGGCAAACTCTCGGCAATGGTCTGGGCAAATATGGCCAGGTTTATGCATTGGCCCAACGCGGTAACGAACTGTTCGCCGGGGGCAGTTTCAGTGGCAACTCAGTGCAGAATATAGCTCGGCTGAACGGCTCCACCTGGGTCAGCGTCGGAACGAGTTCGCCGAACGGATATGTGTCAGCAATGGCAGCTTTGGGAAACGATCTCTATGTCGGAGGATCTTTCTCTTCGTGGCCCGTCTCCGGCTCCTCGCATCTGGCGAAGTGGAATGGAAGCAGTTGGTCCAGTGTTGGTTCAGCACAGTTGAATGGTTCGGTTGAGGCTTTGACAGTTGTTGGGACCAATCTATATGTCGGCGGCTATTTCACGATGATAGGTGGCGGCACATTCAACCGGATAGCAAAATGGAATGGGACAGCATGGAGCACAGTTGGCTCCGGTCTTAATGGCGCAGTGGACACCATTCTCCCGGTAGGAAACGATCTTTACGTCGGTGGCTATTTTTCAACTGCGGGCGGGATTTCCGCCAATCGCATTGCCAAGTGGAATGGAACGTCTTGGTCTGGGATGGGAGGCGGCATCATCGGAACAGATTTCCCCGTAGTAAGAACAATCGTGGCTAAAGGAAATGATCTTCTGGTCGGCGGCTCATTCACGAGAGCCGGTGGCCTGCCCTCTTACAATCTGGCCGGGTGGCGAATTGCAACGCCATCGCTGCTCATGAGCAATGAAGGAGCGGGTGTTTCGGTTTCGTGGCCTGCCGGGGTGATTCCTTACAAATTACAAACCGCAACAAACGTCAATGCGTCCACCTGGATAGATGTGCCGCAGATCACAACTATCTCCAATGGGAACCTGTCGGTTCTGACGAACACTTCGAGCAGTTCGCGCTTTTTCCGACTGAACCAGACTCCTTAAGCTGCCTGGAAAATGGTAGAACCCGTTTCGGCCGTAACCTGCGGCCGAAAGAACTCGGCGGGCTGGTAGCCCGCCGTCACGGGCAGGTTGCCCGTGCCACCCACTCAGCAATCGCACAGCCACTCAATTATTGTTGATGAATGCAGATTCGCTATAGTCGTCAAACAAACTATGACGAGGCAGCAAATTTTGGATCTCTACTTCATGGATGCCCGAGCCAGGTTGATCGACCTGGCGGCATTCATGGATCGCGTCGAACGCGCGGACGGCGAAGACGATTTTCGCATGAGCGCATTTCGTGAGGCGCTGAAAGAACTGGAGAAAGGAAACCCCGATCGCGCCAAGCGGGTGTTGCTCTCTTTCAGCGATCCGAGTTCTGAACCGATCGAACGTGCCCCGGGCAAAGGCGCGATAGGTGCTTATCCACACACGAAGTAATTATGCGCTACATCGAACCCCACGGGCACATGGTCAGTCGCACGACAGACGATTACCAGGACATGGCCCTCGCTGGTTGCGCGGCGATTTGCGAACCGGCGTTCTGGGCCGGATTTGATCGCAGTTCGGCCGATGGCTTCTACGATTACTTTTGCCAACTTACGGAACACGAACCGAAGCGCGCGGCGAAATTTGGCATCCCCCATTTCTGCTGGCTCTGCATCAATCCGAAGGAGTCGGAAGACACGAAACTCGCTGAGGAAGTGATTTCGCTGATCCCGCAGTTTCTTGATAAACCCACCGTCCTCGGGATCGGCGAGATCGGCTTAAACAAGAATTCTCGCAACGAACTGAAAGTGCTCGAACTACACGTGGAAGTCGCAGCGAAGCACAACCAACTCATCCTCGTTCACACGCCGCACCTGGAAGACAAGTTGAAAGGCACGAAACTCATTCTCGATGTGTTAAAGAACGATAAACGCATCCAACCGGAACGCGTGATAATTGATCACGTGGAGGAGCACACCATTCAATTGGTGCTCGATGCCGGGTTCTGGGCTGGAATGACGCTGTATCCAGAATCAAAATGCACGCCTGCCCGCGCCATTGATATGCTGGAAGTTTATGGCAACGAACGTATCTGGATGAATAGTGCGTGCGATTGGGGGATGAGTGTTCCGCTGGCAGTTCCGCGCACTGCCCTTGAAATGAAGAAGCGCGGGCACACTGCTGAACTGATCGACAAAGTCATCTATCAAAATCCGCTTCAATTTTTGCAGCAGACACCGCGGTTCAAACTTCTTTAATTGTATCGGGCGATCGCTTACAGGGGCTCAGCCGAACCCCGCTGCAACTCTTAAAAACTTCAACTATAGGCCCTTCGGGTTTCCCTGAGAATTCTCTCAGATGGTTCTACATTCCCGCAAATCAGCCAAACCCTGATTGAAAAGATAACAGCAAATTTCGTTCAATATGAGACCGTAAATCGCATAATTTTGAACCTGGAAAAAAGCTTTTATGTCCGCTAAAAAGAACCAAACAAAAATTTTATTGATCGATGATCATCCGCTGCTGCGCAATGGCATTGCCCAACTGATTGCCCAACAAAAGGATCTCGTTGTCTGCGGCGAAGTGGATGATTCCCTCAAGGCCCTTGATGCCATTGAACTGAACAATCCCGAGGTCGTTATTCTCGACATCACGCTCAAGAAAATGAGCGGCATCGAAGTGCTCAAGCATATCAAGGTGCGTTTTCCGAAGGTGAAAGTGCTCATTCTCTCGATGCACGATGAAACTCTTTACGCTCCGCGTGCCCTGCGTGCTGGCGCATCGGGCTATATCATGAAACAGGAAGCCGCCGAAAACGTCATTACTGCAATTCGAAAAATTCTCAGCGGCGAGGTTTACATCAGCGAACGCATGGCCACCCAGATGCTCAGCCGAATGGTGGGCGGGCGCGCCACGCCGATCAGCTCGCCGGTAGATCTGTTGAGCGATCGTGAATTGGAAGTTTTCACCCTGCTTGGCAAAGGCGACGGCACTCGTGATATCGCCGAGAAGTTGAACCTGAGCGTTAAGACAATTGAATCGCATCGCGCGCACATCAAAGAGAAGCTCAATCTGAAAAACGCAACGGAACTGGTCCGTCATGCGGTGCAGTGGGTGGCGAGCGAAACGGTCGATGCCAATTTCGATATCAACGCAAAGGTCATGGCCTGATCTATTTGTCCTGGTTCCGATCACCGCAGCACGAGAGTGTTGCGGTGATTTCGCGTTCATGCATTGGATTTTCGTTTCGTTCGCTTCCAAAACGACTTGGAGACGGGCATAAACGGCTTCCTTGAGAGGGAATTTCAACCAATTCCAAAAAGAGATTGGATTTCAGGAGAGTGCTGTTTAGTTTCTCAACCTCCGAAAAATGAATATCAAGGTTTGGACCACCACACTGAATCTCACCCACGAATGGACGATCGCCAGCGGTTTAAAGACTGGCGGAAAGAGCGCCTATGAAGTTTTCCTGGTCGAGTTAACTGACAAGGACGGCAATACCGGACTGGGCGAATCCTCTCCACCGACCCGCTACTGTGAATCGCAGGAAACGGTCCGTGCTTTCCTCCAGAAAGTGAACGCTAGCAAACTATCATTCGATGATATTCCCGGGAGCATGGCCTACCTGGAGACGCTCAGCTCCAAAGATTACTCCGCGAAATGCGCGATCAACATCGCACTCGTTGATGGGGTTGCGAAGAAAGCCGGGAAAGCTGTTTACGATTATTTTGGAATCGGTTTTACCGAGAACAAGCACGTCACCTCTTTCAGCATCGGCATTGATTCGCCGGAGATGATTTACAAAAAAACATTGGAAGCAGACATTTATCCGTCCCTGAAGCTTAAAGTGGGCAGCCCGGATGACCGCCAGAACATGAAGGCATTGCGCGATGCCGCACCGACAAAGACGGTGCGCGTGGATGGAAACGAAGGCTGGAAGACCAAGGAAGAGGCGCTGGCCAACATCGAATGGTTTGCGCAAGACAAACACGTCGAGTACGTGGAGCAACCGATGCCTTCCGGCACACCCGTTCAAGATTTGGTCTGGCTCAAGGAACGTTCCCCGCTGCCTCTCTTCGCAGATGAATCATTTCACAATTCCAAGGACGTGGCCCACTGCCTCGAATGCTTTCACGGCGTGAATATGAAACTCTGCAAAACAGGCGGTTTGACCGAAGGATTCGCCGCTTTGCAAGCAGCACGGAAGGTCGGTCTCAAAACGATGATTGGTTGCATGATTGAAACCAGCGTCCTGATTACGGCTGCAGCGCATTTGGCTGAACTCGCCGACTACCTGGATATTGACGGCAATATCCTGATCAACAATGACCCTTATTCCGGCGCCACTGCCGAACGAGGCGTCGTCTCCTTTGCCAACGCCCCGACCGCGACTGGTTTGCGCGTAACCCTCCGGTAAGTTCGACTTGCTTTGAGTCACGAAAGACCGGCTTTGCAGCCGGTCTTTTTTATTGTTCGCGATCCAAGCGACCAACAATCCGGAAGCTGGAATACCGCTGCAGTGCCGTGACATCTTCCCCCTACAGGTCATAGGGGAAAGCCTTTTAAGCTTTCATGGATCGTTCTTATTCAATAGCTTGCGTTTAGGGAGACGTGCCTTTCGCACATCTATGCAATTTAGAGCGGCCTGCAAGAGTTCAAATGGAGCGACGGGCGGAGATTTGCGCGACAAGCTTGCATAGGTGATGTTCTTGTATGGCACAGGGGGAACATGTAAATCGACGTCATTTCGACAACAGTCGGTATATCAATTCGTCTTAATGGAAAACAGCACAACCAAAACAGAGGTTGGTGAGAGGAATAGTTTCATCACCTGCCGCAACAGCCAGGGGCTGGAAATCCGGGCGACCCCACTCCGGATGACCCGATACCTCGTGGTATTCGAAGTTTATAACCCCTACAGCATTCTGCAACTTTCGGAAGTTCTTCAGGAATTTAAAATAGTGATGAACGACCGGGTGGTTTACTCAGGTCGCGCAGTGGCCAGTAACCTGGTGAATACCGGCCTTGTCCTCATCTGCGAAGCCACCCTGGACGAAGGCTGGATCGATGTGGATGTGGTAGCCCCAGTCCATCAGCCCGAAAAATTGCAGGAAGAGTTCCGGGAGTTCCTCAAAGAATGGGAGAAAATTTATCGCGTTACGCCAGAGTTCAAAGTTGTCATCGCCGAAATTCAGACATTGCTGGCAGACTTGCGGCGCTGGATGGAACAGGTGGAATTAGGCGTGCGATCAGCAGCGGGAAACCGCCAGGAGACCGAACGGGAAGTCATCAAGGAGCTGCAACAACCTCTTTTGCCGACCGTCAATTCGATTTTCGGACGTTTCGAAAAGATTGCCGAGTCTGTGCCGCAGGACCTTCAACCTCTGCATCGCACTTATGTGAAACGCCAGATTCATCCACTGGTCCTCTGTTCGCCGTTTGCTTATCGCACCTATCAGAAACCTCTGGGCTATGCGGGCGATTACGAGATGGTGAACATGATCATGCGCAGTCCGCATGAAGGGAGTTCGCTGTTTGCAAAAACGGTGAACCTATGGTTTTGGAACCAGGCGCCTGCGGAAGCCCATCGCAATCGCATTCATTATTTGACAGCCCGTCTGGATGAAGAGACGCAACGCGTTGTCCGGCTCGGTCGAGGCGCCAAAATTTTGAATTTGGGCTGTGGACCCGCTGGAGAAATTCAGAGGTTCCTCTCAGAATACGATATTTGCGATCGCGCCAATTTCACGTTGCTCGATTTCAATGATGAAACACTTCAGCATACAGGAAAACTGCTGGATGAGCTGAAGCGAAAATATAGCCGCATGACACCGATTCAGATGGTGAAGAAGTCGGTTCACCAGGTTCTGAAAGACGGCAGTCGAAACAATGGCTCGGAAAAATTTGATCTCGTCTATTGCGCGGGCCTGTTTGACTACCTGTCGGATCGCATTTGCAAGCGCCTGATGAATATCTTCTATGACATGCTTGCGCCAGGCGGACTGTTAATAGCCACTAACGTTGACGCCTCCAATCCCAACCGGCAGACGATGGAATACGTGCTGGAATGGCATTTGATCTATCGTAATTCCGCGCAACTCAATGCATTGAATCCTGACAATGCAACCCCAGGCAGCTTCACGGTAAAAGCTGACATCACGGGAGTGAACATCTATCTCGAAGTCAGAAAACCTTAGAGTGCCAACAAACCAGACATCGTTGGATGCAGGCGTTTTCCGCGCGTTTCAGTCCTATGAGGCAAAGGCGCGGATCACGAACACGAGGATCGGATGCATTCTCGTAGTCATACTGATGCCCGCCGGGGTGCTCCTGGATTATTTTGTCTATCCCGACCACGTTTGGACCTTCTTCAAGCTGCGACTCGCCTGCTCTTTTTTAGCGGCGCTCATTTGGGGACTACTCCGGACGGAGACCGGGCAAACGACAAATCGGCTACTCGGCTTGATCGTGCCAATGCTGCCGGTAGTGTTCATTGCATGGATGATCGCGATGACGGAGGGCTTTGCGTCGCCATATTATGCCGGGCTGAATCTCGTGCTCCTGGCAGTCAGCGCAGTATTGCACTGGACCTTTGTGGAGAGTTTGTTTGCGGTCGGTCTGGTTCTATTGACCTATATCGCCGCTGGGCTGCTCCATTTAGTGGCTCCCGGTTCCACAGCGCCGAGTCTGGGCATCATTGTTAACAACTTTTATTTTATCGGGTTGATGAACCTGATCGTTGTTGTCGGCACTTATTTCCAATACAAATTTCGGCTGCGCGAATTCACATTGCGCCATGAGTTGGATAACAGTCGGCAGCAACTTGAAGAAGGCAATCGCAAGTTGGTGGAAATGGATCGGGTTAAAACCCGTTTCTTCGCCAACATGAGTCATGAATTGCGGACGCCGCTGACCCTGCTCATATCCCCACTCGAAACATTATTGCATCGCCGCGAGCATCTCTCCAATTCACAAGTTCAGGATCTGCTCAGCACCATGCACTCCAACGGCATGCGCCTGCTGAAGCTGATCAATGACTTGCTCGATCTCGAGCGCCTTGACACAGGGAACCTGCAGATGAAAACAGAGCCGCTCAGGGTCAACGTTTTCGTCCGCGGTCTTGCGAATTCTGTGCAGGCGGTCGCCTCTGATAAAAATCTGAAGCTTGTAACCGATGTCGCTGAAGAGGTGGGAACTGTCCTGCTGGACCGGGATAAGCTGGAAAAGATTCTTTTAAATCTCCTGTTCAATGCATTGAAGTTCACACCTGCGGGCGGACAGGTTAGCTTGAGTGTTCAACGCGCGAATGATCTTTTGATATTTCAGATAAGGGACAGCGGAATGGGCATTGCGCCCGCGCAACTGCCATTCATATTCGATCGCTTCTGGCAGGCAGATAATTCAACAAGGCGCAAACATCAGGGCACCGGCATCGGACTGGCTCTTGTTAAAGAATTGGTCGAGGCCCACAACGGGAAAGTCACTGCGCAAAGTGAACCAGACAAAGGCACGACCATGACGATAGAACTGCCTTACATGGAAGCGCAGGGGATGGAAGAAGCGCAGGAAGAACGCGCGCCGCAGGAAATCAACCCGGCTGTGCAATCGTCGGCTAATGACGAAGAATGGCTTTCCCATTTGTATCGTCGCGCAGAATTGCATCCGTCAGTGACGCCATTACACGAAACGCTGCGACGGGAAGAAATCGATCAGGACAACCGGAAGCCAATGCTCCTGGTGGCGGATGACGAGCCGGACATGTTGCGCTTTCTGAAATCCCAATTGATTGGCGACTTCCAGGTTCTCGAAGCGATGGATGGATCGCAGGCTGTTGAAAAGGCCAGCCAGTTTCTTCCGGAGATCATCCTACTGGACATGATGATGCCGGAAAAAGACGGTTTCCAGGTTTGCCGCGAGTTACGGGAAAAAACTTCCACCCAAAATATCCCGATCATTTTACTCACAGCACGGGCCGACGAAGAAACGAAGCTTACCGCGCTTTCCGTCGGCGCCAGCGACTTCCTGAGCAAACCTTTTTCGACGACCGAGCTGCATCTGCGGGTCAAGAACCTCGTAAACCAGCGCAAGCTGCAGCGTGAACTGGCGCGAAACCTTCAAATTCTTGAAGCTACCATGGACGAGCTAAAGGAGGCGCAAGCGCAACTCGTCCAAACGGAAAAGATGGCAGGTCTCGGCCGGATGAGCGCCGGCATCATTCATGAGATAAACAATCCACTGAATTACGCGAAGACTGGTCTCTACGCCTTGCGCAAGAAAGGACAACTTTTACCCGAGGGCGAGCGCGAAGTTTTCGCGGAAGTGCTGCACGATATCGAAGAAGGTGTGGATCGGGTAAAGACAATCGTATCGGATATGCGCACTTTCTCGCATCCAGGTTCGGAGCAATTGGAGGTGGTGGACCTCAGCAAGGTTGTTGCTTCCGGGTTACGGTTTGTCAGCGACCAGTTGAAAGGCATTGAAGTTGATAACCAGGTACCAGACGGTTTCAGCGCCATCGGGAAGTCCAACAAACTTGTGCAAGTCGCTGTTAATCTCCTGCAAAATGCGATTGACGCAGTTAAAGCAAAAACCACAAATGGCGAACCAGCCAGGATATCGATCTTCGGACGCCAGGCTGCTGGAAACAATGTGTTGATCTTTCAGGACAACGGCGAAGGAATCGCGCCCGAAAACCTGAACAACATCTTCGACCCGTTTTTCACCACCAAAGATGTGGGGAAAGGAATGGGGTTAGGCCTCACCGTGACTCACCGAATCGTCGCAGAATGCGGCGGAAAAATATCGGTAAAAAGCGAGCCTGGATGTTTCACCGAATTTGAATTGGAATTTCCAGGGAAATATAACACCGTATCACCCAACGACTTGGGCTAGAGGGCACACAACTATGCAAAGTTTATACGACTATAAGAAGTTCGCGATTCTATACGTGGACGACGAAGAGAAATCGCTGAAATATTTTACCCTCGCATTGAGCGATCAGTTTCGCATTTTCACCGCGCCAAACGCCGAGGAAGGCTTCAAACTTTTCGAAGAACACAAGGACGAGATTGCTGTTCTCATGACCGACCAACGCATGCCAGGAGAAAAAGGCGTGCAACTGCTCGAAAGAGTCCGCCATGCGCGCCCACGCATCATTCGCATGCTCGCCACAGCTTATTCCGATATCGAAGCGGCTATTTCCGCAGTCAATACCGGTTCGATTTATAAGTACATCCATAAGCCCTGGGACGTTCCACAGCTTGAAGTGACGCTCAAGCGCGCCCTGGAATTTTATATGGTGCAGATGGAGCGCGATCATCTGTTGCATGAAAAACTGTCCGTCCTTCAGAACATAATTATTACCGATCGCGTAATCAGCCTGGGGGTTCTTGCGGCTGGACTCAGCCATCACATTCGCAATTCATTGGTCGCGGTTCGGACATTTTTGGATCTCGCCCCAGTCAAGCTGCGGGAGGAAAATGTCAGTCTCGAGGCGCTTCGCAATCCGAACTACTGGCAGGAGTTTTACGACCACGTCCAGACACAGGTCAGGCGCATCATGCAAATGCTGTCCGAAGTCGGAGCAGTCTCCGAGATGCCAATGCCCGTATTCAAAGATGCGGTGCAGTTGCACGAAGTGATTGGCTCCGCATTGGTAAATATCAAGAGCGATTTCGAGAGCCGCAACATCCAGATCGACAATAAAATTCCGGCTTCACTGCCAGTGCTCCAGGTGGATGCGAAGAAGTTTCAGCGCATTTTCGAACTCCTCCTTAAAGACGAGGCTATCAGCTTGAAAGAAGGCAGTCTAATTTCGCTCACGGCAGAAATGACACCGGCTTCCGCAATCAAAATTACCATCCAGGACAATGGGGCTGGCATGCCGCAGAACGATTTGCGCTCGGTGTTCAATCCGTTTTTCTTGCGTAGCGATAATCCGCAGGAATTCGGCCTCAACCTGATGACCTGCTATTTCCTGATCTATCACCATGGAGGTTCCATTGTGGTGAACAATGTGGAAGGGCAGGGCACCGCGTTCGAACTTTTGTTTCCAACTCTTCCGCCCGATGCGCAAGCGGAAGGGCAAGGCAGGGACTTCATCACAAAGGTTCTCGCCAATGAAGAGCTATGGGAAAAATTACTTTCGGGTGATTGAAATGAACTTCGCTCCTTATCCGCGCCAAACAACAAACATGATTGCGGAACCAACTCGAACCAGGAAAAGAACACTTCTCGTTGTGGATGACGACGAGGGAGTGCGCCGTTCGTTACAACTTGTCTTCGCCGACACCTACGAAACCCTGCTCGTTGCGGGTGCGACAGAAGCTTTGGAAATAATCAGGCACCACTCTGTTGATGCCGCCATCCTGGATATCCGTCTAAGCGGCATGTCTGGAATCGAATTACTTGAACAAATCAAGACAATCGATCCATCCATCGAAACATTAATGCTCACCGGCTACGAAACGTTGGACACCATCCGCCAAGCGATGCGTTTCGGGGCGTGTGATTATTTGAGCAAACCTTTTGATGTGGAAACCATGCGCAATGCGGTGGCCAACGCAATGGAGCGCCGCACCTTGTCCGAGGAGATCAAGGCAACCCACCAGAAAATGGCGGCTCTGAAGGTAGAATTGCAGCAACAATCCGTGCGCGAAGAAGTAACCCGCAGCAAGGGAGAAATTTACGCCAGTGTCTTACATGACATCAACGGACCGCTGACAATTATCGCTGGCTATATCGAATTGATTGACATGCAACTGGGCCAGACTTATCAGACGCCCCAAATTGAAAGTGTCAAAGATCACCTGCGCTTGATTAATCGGCAGATCAATCAATGTGTTGAAATCTCGCGGCGCTATTTGAGTTTCCTGCAACGGCAACCGGTTGATAAAGCTGCCGTTGCAATTACTACGGTATTCGAAGATCTAAAAACATTGTTGAGAGCGCACCCCACCAAAAAGCGCAATCAACTCCGGGTTGAGGAGGTGATCAATAATCCCGTCGTCATGATGAATGGGGCGGACCTGATCCAAGTGCTCTTAAACCTGACGGTCAACGCATTTCAGAGCAACACCCAACCTCACGAGGTAAAAATTTCAGGCGAAATTGTTTCCGCACCAGTTGATTTCGGTGCTCTGAACGGTTTGTCCACCGATCAGGTTGTTTGCCCGAACGGATTTGACGGAAAGGCGCCGCTCGTCCGAATTTCTGTCGAAGACAACGGTTCAGGCATTCCCACTGATACATTGCGCCGGATTTTTGAACCTTTTTTTACCACCAAAGGAGATCAAGGCACTGGCCTGGGTCTTTCCATTGTCCAACGCCTTGTTCACGACACAGGCGGAGCCATTCACGTGCATTCAGAGGTTGGGAAAGGAACCACCTTTCATCTTTATTTGAAGAGTAGGGATTAAAGAAAATCGTCGGCGCGCACCCGGTCCCAGTTTAAGCCTCAAATCCCCTCGCGCCGACGAAAATCAAGTGGTGGAACTGTGTGAAGATATAGGATGCAGGGACTCAAACAATCATTAGCAGTTATACCAAGGCGACATTTGTTATACCAGGGCGACATTTGCATTAATATCCCTCTGGCGGAGGAGGTATTGCGACGGGGTTAGTCCATAGAATTGTTTAAACTGGCGGCAAAAATGGGAGGGATACTTGTATCCAAGTTCCAAAGCCACCGTTTTGATGGAATCCAATTCCAGCAGAAGCAACCGCGCCGCAATCATTCTTTGTTCACTCAGCCATTCTTCGGGAGTGCGCCCTAACTCTTCCTGACAGCGTCTCTCGATCTGGCGAATGTTCATCTGAGAATGTTCCGCAAAGTTCTGAATATTGAATCGCGCGCGGCGAGCCGCAACACTCCAGAACTGCGCCCGGCTCCGCATCGTATTTTGTGAGGTGACGCTGTCGGCATATCTCGCCCAGGCACTATAGGTTGGACCGGAAGAGGAAATGGCGGGCACGCAATTTCTCATAGACGTGTCTTGTTATTGAGGTTGCTTGGAACAGGATGAACAGATGATTACAGAATGTTCGCCGCCAACTCCGCCAGTTCAGATCGTTCACCCCGTTGCAGTTCAATATGGGCGGCAATCGGATGTTCGCGGAATTTGCTGACAATATAGTTAAAACCATTGGAAGACGAGTCCACGTACGGGTTGTCGATCTGCCAGGGGTCGCCGGTGAATACCAGCTTCGTGCCGTTCCCCACCCGGGTGACAATCGTCTTGGCCTCAAGCGGCGTGAGATTCTGCGCTTCATCAATCACCATGAACTGGTTGGCAATGCTCCGGCCGCGGATGTAACTCAACGCTTCCACCACGATATTGCCGGAGCGCATCAGATCATTGCTGCGCCGACTCTCATGGCCCATGTTCAAGTCACTCAATAACTCCAGCGCGTCATGGATTGGTTGCATCCAGGGTGCGAGCTTCTCTTCGAGCGAGCCGGGGAGAAAGCCGAGTTCTTTGCCCATGGAAATGGTGGGACGCGCCACAATCACTCGGCGATATTCCCGATCCATCACTGTGCGCTTCAAACCTGCCGCCATCGCAAGCAACGTTTTTCCAGTGCCTGCCTTCCCCATGAGTGTGACGAGTTTCACCTTGTCATCCAGCAACGCGTCAAAGGCAAAATGTTGCTGCTTATTGCGCGGCCTGATTCCCCAGACACCTTCGCGCACATCAATAATCGGAATCAGCTTTTTCCCGGTCGGATCCACTTTAGTCAGTGCCGTGCGCTTTGGGTTTCCATCCTCGATCAGCGTGCAGAATTCATTCGGAAAGTATGTTTTGCCATTGCCGAGTTCGAGTTCCCCTTCGTTGCGGAACTTTACCATTTTATCCGGCGGCACGGTGAGTTCGATCATCCCGCTGTAAAGATCCGTCAGGAAGATGCGATCGTTCTCGTAATTCTCTGCCTCCAACCCGAGCGCATTTGCCTTAATCCGCAGATTAATGTCTTTGGAAACAAGAACTGTCTTGATGCGGGGATTGCTCTTTTGAACCGTCAACGCCAACGCCACGATTCGGCTGTCCACCGTGTTGTTCCCGAACACGAGGGTGCTGGTTTCGTCCTTCTGATGAAAAATGATCTTCAGCTTGCCGCCATTCGGCAGTTTCACCCCTTTATTCAGCGATCCCTTATCCCGCAACCCATCCAGCATGCGCGATACCGTGCGCGCGTTCTGACCCAACTCGCTCGATTCCCGTTTGAAACGGTCGATTTCCTCCAGAACCTCGATTGGTATCAGGACGTTGTTATCATCGAATTTTTGTAAGCAGGTTGGATCGTGGAGCAGGACATTGGTATCAAGAACGTAGTTTTTCACGCGTATTGGAGAGTTTTATTTTCGACATGCGCTCATACCATTGCTCAATCCCGGTATGAGCTTCCGGAATTTTGTAATGCCCGGTGTAAAGGAGGTTCGACAACATGCCGAACAGGTTGAAATCAATAAAGCGCGGACGCATATCAAGCAGGTATGTCCTGGTCACAAGCATCTGTTCGAACGGGACAAGTTTCCGGGACAACTCTGCGATCAGGGCGTCCTGCTGTTCCCGCCATTGGTCAATGCAGCCGCGGCCGAACTTCCGTTCTTTATGCCGCAGAAAAGCGAGTTGTTCACGCTTCGGAACGAGTTTCTGCCAATGAATGTCGTTCAGTTTGAAGCAAGGCCCTTCGATCTCGTTCTCGATATAACCCCAGAGAATGGATTGCACCCCGCGCAATTCCTGCGGAAACAGACCAAGGGAAAATCGTTCATTCAGGTATTTGGCAACCACCTGTGATTCTTCGCTGACCTCAAAGATCACCTGGCGACCATCTTTGATGATTGGCACGCCGTAATAACGTTGCTTGGTCAACTTCCAGACGAGGGTTCGGTCCGTGCTGGGAATGTTGATGATTTTGAAAGGAGCCCGCGAGAATTCCAGAATGCGCCGTTGCACGATGCAAAAAGGGCTCCATGGAAATTGGATCAGTTCAATCATGATTCGAAAACGAAGGGAGCAACGAAGGAAGAGAGAAATCCGGATTGGTGAAAGCCAAGTTCTTCCGCACGATTCAATTTAGTTTTGACCCTGCGTTAAAACAAGTTGGAAGTTTCCAAACTTCTATCCCCGGAGCGCGGCGTAACCGCAAAGCAGTTCGTTGATTCTATTGTTCTGGTTTGTGCGAAGCATCAGCCGCAGCGGCCAGGGCTGCAATCATCCTTCCAGATCTATCAACGTGCGTTCGAGTCCCGTTTTCCCGTTCACCCACCCAACCGAAGTGCCGCGCGGGAAAGTTGCCAGTTCTGAAGCGAATCAAAGGCAGCCAACTGATACAAGAGCACGATCAACCAGAAATTGAATTGATAGCTGCGCTTGGAACATTTATGTCGCAACCGGCGTTGCGCAAGGAACGCCCCCGGCCAACCGCCCAGTAACTCCAACAGGTGCAATCGCGCCTCGGGCATCCGCCATGCACCCTGCTGAGCCCGGCGCTTATCGCACCAATATGCCCAGTAGGTGAGCGCGCTCAGGAGGGCTGCATAAAAACCAACCCATAAATAGTTCCCGCCGAGCCGCTGCAAGGCAAGGCCCGGCAACACTAACAGACCTACAAACACCAGGAGGCTCACTTCCTTTTTTCTCCAGCGGAACCGAATCGGATCACTACAAAATCTTCGGTTTCCTTCAAACGAAACCCAGACTTTTCAATTTCCCTCGCAATCTCCGGCATATGAGCCGCTCCCCACGGCACGATAATGGTGTCGGATTCCAACAGCCACAAATCAATTTCTCCCAGGAGGTGTCGATTTCGTTTCGAAAGAATATCGTCAAAGAGCTGCTTCTCGACTCCGGGCGGCGGTGCGTGTTGCATCAGCTTCATCACGTTCTCCGGGGTCAAACCGTCTGCATGAATGAGCATAACCATATTGAGAATAGCAATCGTCTCCGGTGCAAACTGGTCCAGATCCATATCCGCCATCACCGTTTCGCCCTGGCTCGGTTTAAACTCCTTCTGTTGATCGGCAAGACCGAGAGACGTCGCCATCCGTTTGTAGCTGACTTTGTTCGTCAGCAGATTTTTTTTGTCGGTCACGCCCTCCATCAGAACGATCGAGTTGCTCGGAAACGACTGCGAAAGCTTCTGGTAGAACTCGGCATCGCCGATGTGCGCCATTGGAAACAACTGGATCGTCTTCCCATCGTCGCGCACATACTTTCTCATTTGCATCGTCAGACCGCCTGGACGCAATCCCACAAAGCCTTCGCTGAAATGATCCACCGCCAGGCGAGCGCAGAAGGCCAGGTAAACAACCGCAACCGGCAATAACAGGAAGACGTTTGCCAGCAGAAATACTGACAGGTTTCCCCAGCTAAAACCCCGCGTTGCAACCTGCTTCACTGTCACCAGCGGCCAGCGGAACTTAAATCCACCCTGCACCCAGTAGAGAATTCCCAGGCCGAAGAGCACCTGGACCAACGAGACCACCCAGGCGATCTGCTGCTTTTCACCGTAGAAATAGATGAACAATGGAATGACGAGAAGCCCAGCTACCGGAATAAAAAGCGTGAGCGGGAGAAACCATCGTTTGGGGATCATCGGTGTGAATCCCATCAGAACGTAAATGGCGATCGCGACGAGAATGACGAAGGCAAACAATATCCCGCGAATCGCCGTCAGGATGTGAAGATCAAACAAAAGAATCAAAGAATCGTCCGCCAGGGAAACGACTGCCTCGGCGAGAAACAGTGCAAGGAATAGACTCAGCAGGATAGCCAACCCCTGCTGCAAGGAAGACGACTTGTCAGTGGCCTTCGGCGGCAGCGGCGGAGAAGTTTCGGCGATCACGGGCGGCGGAGCACCGATGGATGGCAATTGTGTTCCCGGCAACTGCGGCGGCACACTACCCGCCTCCGGCTTCCTTTCGGATGGCGTATCGTTTGGGTTGGATTCCAATGTCCATTCAACTTAACCGGAACCTTGCAGTTCAAAAGAAAGAATTACCCTAAATCCGGCAGTTCAAAAAGGTTCCTATTCAAACTTCTATAACGGTTCTCAAAAATCATTTCCGGATCCGTTGTGATTGGAAGCTTTGTTAAGCTCGCCCTGATACGAATCCTTGGTTCCCACCACGTAAAGTGGTTTAGTGAATAATTTGTTCTCGTTTCCCCCCCCGCCGGAACGATTCAGTTGAATGCGTGTTGAAACACGAGTTTCACACCAGTGCGGATGCACGGAACGCCGCATTTA
>JACDHS010000197.1 GCA_013820875.1 Verrucomicrobiota bacterium
ACAGATGTTTCAGCAGAAAAGCATTCACCTGTAGGGTGAAGTCTTTGTTTCGCGTAGCCGCTTCTCCATTAGCGACTATTTGCGAAGATTAGCGGTTAAACTGCGGTTTTCAGGGTTACTTGCCCCCCGCTTTTCCTTCTGTTTTTGCGTTCTTTGCGTTCTTTCGCGGCTATTAAATGCCGTTTTGAGGTTTACCAGTAAAAGGTAACTCGGTGGGATCCGCACACACACCTTTTACCAGTAAAAGGTCACTCGGTGGGATCCGCACACATACCTTTTACCAGTAAAAGGTCACTCGGTGGGATCCGCACGCATACCTTTTACCGGTAAAAGGCCACTCGGTGGGATCCGCACACACACCTTTTACCGGTAAAAGGTCACTCGGTGGGTTCCGCACACACACCTTTTACCGGTAAAAGGTCACTCGGTGGGAACCGCACGCATACCTTTTACCGGCGAAAGGTCACTCGGATGGAGCGCCAAAGACGCATCTACAGTGGAAAAAGACGGTTTATCTCTGGAAATTCTGGTGAAATCGGTCGGACTGAAGACAATCTGCGATAAACGTGTCGGATTTCGCTCCCCAGCGGATTCATACCAGTGAAGAACACATGACAGATTCACAACAACTGCTCAGGGAATACATCGAAAGCAGCTCGGACAGTGCCTTTCGCGAACTGGTTGGCCGCTACATTGACCTGGTTTATTCGGTCGCACTTCGCCGCACGGATCAGGATACCCGCATTGCCGAAGATATCGCGCAAACGGTGTTCACCGATCTGGCGAAGAAAGCCGGCACCCTCCCCGCCGAAGTCATGCTTGGCGGCTGGCTCCATCAACATACCTGTTTCGTCACGGCCAACGTGGTGCGAGGCGAGAAACGACGCCAGGCCCGTGAGCAGCAAGCCTTCGAAATGAATATGCTGCACGAAGATTCCGATGAAAACTGGAAGCAACTCGCCCCTGTCCTTGATGACGCCATTCAAGAATTGGCTCCGGCGGAACGCGACGCAGTTGTGCTGCGATTCTTTGAGAAACATGATTTTCGGTCAGTCGGCGCGGCATTAGGGGTAAGCGATGACACGGCGCAAAAACGGGTGAGTAGAGCTTTGGAAAAGCTCCGGGAACTACTGGTGCAACGGGGTGTCACCATGGGAGTCGTCGCTTTGGGAACCGCGCTGGCTGACCGATCTATTTATGCGGCACCGGGAGGGTTGAGTGCGACAATTGCAAATTCCATTGAGCTCTCGCAAGCCGCCTCGGGCGTGGCAAGAACGAGCGGTAATTTCGCCAGGCTAGCCGTTGTAACGGCAGTGGTAGCGTTGTTGCTTATCGTGCTCCTGCACCCGGAGGTTTCTGGAAAACTGCGTGCCTTGCTCGGAACAAAGGATACAAACGGAATTGCCGAAGTTCAAAGTGCGGTTGAAGAAACGCCCGGACCAACTGCCGTCGAGAGTTCGACAGTCACCCGTGACACCAATGCCAGGATTCAATCTGACGGGACTGGAAAAACTGATACGCTTACAAACACTAACGTTCTACGCCTGACCATCGTAGCGGATGATAGCGGCAAACCTGTTCCAAATGTGCCCTTGGCAATTCGTTACCTGAACCGCGACAACTTCAAGATGCACAAGCTTGTCGCCAATCGCCTCGGGGTCTGCGATGTGCCCCTCTTCGACCCTATTTCCGGACTGCAAATCATCACTCAAATTGAAGGCTTCGCTGATACCCGTCTGCTCTGGAACGTGGATCGGGGCCAAAGCATTCCTCCCAGCTACACAGTGCGCCTGATTCGCCCGGTTCGCATTGCAGGTCAAGTGATCGATCCAGATGGAAAGCCAGTCGCTGGAGCGAAAGTCTCGTTCGGCCATCAGGAATACGCAGACACGTCTCTAAATCCGGTGGAAAGTCATCGTTTCGGTTGGATCGCGATTCAAACGGACAACGATGGACGTTGGGAAATCAACCGAATTGCGCCAGGAATGATACGGGAGATTTCAGGGAGCGCGAGTCACCCCGATTACATTGCTTCAAGCACAGATCAAATCGCGAACAACACCGAACTTGAGAAGTCCCTGCGAGACGGCACTCATGTTTTTCGGCTTGGGAGAGCGTTGAGCATTCGAGGCATTGTGCAGGATGCAGAAGGCAACCGGGTGCCTGACGCAAAAGTACTTTGCGGAGAAAGGAACATGTTTGAAAGCAGCTCATCGAAAACTGGGGGAGATGGCACATTCACCATTAAAGGTGTGAAGCCGGGAAATACTATATTAAGTGCAGAGACGAAAGGTTTTGCTGCTACTACGATTCCGGTCGAGATCACACACGACGACCAGGAGTTCACGTTGACACTTCAGACCGGCAAAACGCTACGAATGCGTGTGGTGGGACCAGAGGGTGAACCCGTTACAAAAGCCCATGTGTGGCTCGAAACAATGAGTCACAACCTTGAGGTAAAGGACTCAAACACTCCACCGGTCCAGGCCAGCTTCGATGGCGAAACAGATGATTCTGGGCGACTCACCTGGAACAGTGCGCCCGATCGGGAACTCGAATTCCATATTGGGCGTAGCGGTTACATGTCAGCTCGCGAGGTAAAGCTACGTCCCAGAGAGGAAGAGCATGTTATCATGATGCAACACGTGGTGACAGTGACCGGAACCGTGCAAGATGCCGCAACCGGTCGAGACATTCCGAAATTCCACGTTATCTGTGGTTGGCCGGGACCAGATGGGCCGAATTGGAGCCGGTTCGACCGCGATTGGCTATACTTTGAAGGAGGGAAGTTCAAGCACAGCTTTCGTGAGCCGTTAATCTTCGGAACGAAAAATCCAGGCTACGTCCTGAAAGTGGAAGCAGAAGGATACGAGCCGTTCATCTCGCGGACAATCAGTCCAAAGGAAAGCATCGCGCATTTCGAAGTGCGTCTCAGCCCCGCAATAACCCCACTCATTACAGTGCTCCTGCCAAATGGACAATTAGCAACTCAGGCTGATGTCGGGTTTGTTTCTGCAAACTCTCAACTTGAGATAAAAGCGGGCGGGTTTGATCGCGAAAACATTCGGAACCCGGCAGCACTTTCGCAGACAGACAATAACGGGAAATTCCGATTACCGGGAGATCCCACTATTTTTAGGGTGGTTATTGCGCACGCTCTGGGATGTGCGGAAATCACACCGGCAGATCTGTTGAGTAATCCAATTGTCCACCTGCAACCATGGGGGCGATTGGAAGGCACTTACCACAGCGGCAGCAAGGCGGTTGAAGGGCGGGAATTCAAATTGGAATTTGGCTTCGCCAAAGCAGACGCTATTTCCTACTCATTCAGTAAGCGGGTCAAGACGGACGCTGATGGAAAGTTTGTTTTTCCCCAAGTACTTCCAGGCACTCATAAAATCATCATGCTGATCCACCAGAAAGTGGACGAACGGAGCAGCTCCTTTGCAAACCAGGCAATGCAAGAAGTGGAGATTGAATCTGGCCAGACCACAATCGTTGAACTTGGAGGCACTGGCTACACAGTGCAAGCGACGTTACAATTTCCACCAGGAATAGAGCGAAGTGGGATTCAAGTAATAGCTTACATCCATACTCCCTACCCCATGCCCCCGAGTGAAATCATGACGGATCGAAAAGCTCTATTGGAATGGAGGCAAATTCCTGAAATCGCGGAGCAGTTGAGTAAAGTTAAAAACTTCAGATTAGTCGAACAGCCAGACGGCATGTGGCTGGCTGAAAATGTTTCTCCAGGCGAATATAGCGTGATGATTCACGCCTTTCGACGCACGAACAATAGACGAGCGGAGGAGTCATGGTCCGGTGGAAAACAACAGGTGATAGTTCCTGGCGATCCAGCAACGGGCACGTTGAATTTCGGCGAGATCACATTGCAAGCCTCTCCTCAATTAGCGCCCCAATAATCCCCGAGTTTTAAATCGTTCTGCGAGAGAAACCCACCATCCACGCGAATATCCGTTCCAGTCACAAAACCACTCGCCCTGCCACTGGCGAGGAAAATGGCCGCTCCAATCAATTCATCCGCACTCCCAAAACGTCCCATCGGCGTGTGGCCGAGGATGGATTGCGCGCGAGCGGTGGGTGAGCCGTCTTCGTTGAAAAGTAAGCGGCGATTCTGTTCCGCGGGGAAGAACCCCACTGCCATTTAGTTAAGGGCTGAAGGCCCGCCATGTGATAGCCCAGGCTGCAGCGAGTCCGACGAGCAAGGCCTGGGTTTACGGCGACAATTTTTCTGAGCCCTGTAGGGGCGACACTGTTTGTGCCCCATCTTGGTCCCCTGAGAGTATAGGACAAGTATGCCGCTCTTACAGAGCTTTGGGTTTCCGATGATCTTTACCTGGGCCTTGCTCGTCGGACTCGCTGCAGCCCAGGCTATCACATGCCGGGCTTTCAGCCCTGAAAGAGAGTGATCGCGCCTTAACTAAATGGCAGTGGGAAGAACCCCGGAGTGATGGAGTTAACCCGCACATTTTTCGGAGCCGGACCGGAATTACCGGCGGTTCCTCCGCCTTGATCTGCGACGGGATGGAAAACAAAGTAGTAACAATAACAATAAAGCCCGCCCAGATCCGTTGATTCATCAATCCGTTTGTAATTTTCTCCCCCGACAAACGTCATCCTAAATTTGGGCCGCAGAGAAAATGCTCAATTGCCAAACAGCTTTGCTCCGGCTTTACTATGCGGGTCACGCAGCTTCCGGAATCCCCGTCATGCTCAGGGTGCTTTCGTCAGGTTGCACCGCGATTCAATGTTTGCTTTTATATAATATGCACAAACGGTACCTCCAAATTCTGGTTATTGAGGATCAGGAAGCCGATCGCTTCATGATTGACAGAGCCCTTCGCCGCAACGGCTTGCAGGAAGAAATTCAATTCGCCTTCTCCGGGGAGGAAGCCATCGCCTATTTCGAGGGCCAGGGTAAATACGCCGACCGAACTCTTTATCCGTTCCCCACCATCGTCCTAACCGACCTGAAGATGCCGCATGGCGATGGTTTTTCCGTGCTTGAATATCTCAAAAGTAAACCCGAGTCGAAGATCATCCCTGTCCTCGTCTTGTCGGCCTCGGCTGATCGGGACGACGTCAAACGCTCGTATGCAATGGGCGCGAGTTGTTACTTGCGAAAACCTGCGGATATCGAGGAATTAGGGCGCATCCTGAAACTGTTCTACGATTTCTGGATGGAATGTGAGATACCGGTGATCGATACCGCGGGAAAACAGGTCCAGACAAGCAGCCAAGGTAAGCTCGGCGAACGGTTCGGTCCTGTTGAGTAACTTTTACCTTGGAGGTATCGCTGTCTGGCGATCAGTACCCAGCGCAAAAGCGAAAGACGGATTTGATCATTTTTTCCAAATCGTCGATCGTAAAGGGCTTGATAAGGTAAGCAGTGGCGCCCAACCGGTAGGCATCCATGATGTCCTGCTCGCGTTCGGACAGAGTCAGGATAACGACGGGGATAGCTTTGCATTCAGAATGGCTTCGCAACCACGTCAATACCTCTAAACCGTTGATTCCCGGCATTTTGAGGTCATAATGATCATTGCCGGAAGGGGGTGAAGTTCCCCAAATTATTCCGGTGGGCAGAAAAACAGAAATGGAAAAACGCTAGCGCGTGAGCTGCAGTTCTAGGTCGTTCTAGGTCAGGTTGGAACACCTGCCGTTAAATAGTCTGCGAGAGGAATCCACCATCCACCCGAATATCCGTCCCGGTGACAAAACCGCTCGCCTTGCCACTGGCGAGGAAAATGGCGGCTCCAATCAATTCATCCGCACTCCCGAAGCGCCCCATCGGCGTGTGGCCAAGTATGGATTGAGCGCGCGCGGTGGGGGAGCCATCTTCGTTGAAAAGTAAGCGGCGATTCTGTTCCGCCGGGAAGAAACCGGGGGTGATGGAATTAACCCGCACATTCTTCGGAGCCCATTCGCGGGAAAGAAATTGGGTGAGGCTCAAAACAGCCGCTTTCGACGCGGAATAAGCCACAACACGCGAGAGCGGGATGTGCGCGGAGACGCTGGCGATATTGATGATACTTCCCCTGCCCTGCGCAACCATGGCTGGACCGAATTCCTGGCACGGCAACAAAACGCCGCCGACAAGGTTCATTTCGAAGTTGGCGCGCCAATGTTCCAATTCGATGTTTTCGAATTTCATTTCACCGGCTACGGTCACCTTCGGATCGTTTCCGCCAGCGGCATTCACGAGAATGGTTGGTGCGCCAAAAGAACTGCGGATTTCTTCATGCGCTTTCTTTAGGCTTTCGCGGGACATGGCGTCGGCTGAGAAGAATTTGGCCTGACCGCCAGCCTTTATAATTTCACAAACGCGGACTTCGCCTCGCTCGGCATTGCGCCCAAGCACGGCAACCTTTGCCCCGGCAGTGGCGAGACCTTCGGCCAGTTTACCACCTAAGATACCGGTGGCACCAATCACGACGGCCACTTCATTGCTTAAATCGAACAGGTTCATTATGCGTGGAGTTTGCTGGAAGTGCCTGCGTTGGGTGAAGTGAAAAGTGTTGTTTGTCGTATCCAATGGAACCAGAGCGCGGCGCAACCGCAGGGCGGTTCGTTGTAGTTCTGGTTTGTGCGGAGTATCAGCCGCAGCGGCCAAGGCTGCAATCATAGCTTCTGGACTCCAACGTCGATCGCACCGCCGTACCCGCTGCGGCTGACTCTACGAGCACAGCCGCGCTCCGTTTGCAACAAGCGCTCCCTCCTGTCGGAACCCTAAACAGCAGGAATCCGAAAAGTCGCTAGTCACGTTCACAATCTTAAGATAATTTGCGCCCGTGCATTTTCTGACAAAGCCGGATGTTATTTTTACTCACGAGAGCGACCTGGATGGTTTCGTCGCGGGAATTCTCCTTCAACGTTTGGCCAAACGGCTCTTCGATGCAGATGTTCGGATTGAGGCTTATCATTACCAGGCTTGGAAATTGCGGGAGTTGCGCGAAAAGGCTGCATGGGTCACTGACCTGAATTACGAAGCGCGGATGGATAAGAAAGACTGGACGGTCATCGACCATCACGCCACAGACCTGGTTGCCAAGGAAGGGCGTTTGATTCACGACTTGAAGAAGTCGGCCAGCCTTCTCTGTTACGAACTTTGCCGGGAAACTGAATTAAATTCACCAGAACTCGACCGCCTGGTGCATTTGAGCAATGTAGCGGATCTATTTCTCGAAGAAGACCCCGATTTCGTCCTGGCCAACGATTATGCGAATCTCGTGAAGACCTATGGTTTCTGGAATCTGCACTCGCTCATCGATGGCAAACTGGAGAACTTGCTGAATCATCCCCTTCTGGAAGTGATCCTGGTGAAACGGCGGGTCGAAGATCCGATGGGCCTAGAATGGAGCAAAAAGAACGTCAAGGAACTCATTCCCACAATTGGAATGGTCGAAACAGTCGTCGGGAACACCAATTTGATCGTCCATCAACTGCTCGAACAACAAGCCACCCGGTTCCCGATTCTGATGACAATGTACCGCAAGGCCAACAATGTGGTCGTGGTCAGTTTGCGCAGCAAAAACGGTGAAGCGCTGAAAATCGCCGAAAAACTTCAGGGCGGCGGCCACGCCAATGCTTGTGGCGCGGTTTTGCCGAAGTCGGTGAAAACAATTCCCGAAGGTATTCTATACATGCGCCAGTTGTTGAACCCTTCTCCCAGGAAAGATGCCGGCTTAAACAATCTGGAAAGTCTGTTCGCTTCCATTGAAACGAAGGAGTGAACCTGCTCAATTTAAGCCGCACTTACAGCCGAGAAAGATTTCAAGGGAGCTGAAAACGGTTTCGTTCGCCGGTTTTTGCGGATTTCGAGGTTCTCAACTTCCTTTCAACGATAAACCTGAAGTGGGTTACGCAAGACCAGGACTTTATCCTGTCGTAAGCCGATATTCGCCGTAAATCGTCTCTCGACAGCCCGTAGTAGACCGATATTCGCCGTAAATCGCCTCTCGACAGCCCGTAGTAGACCGATATTCGCCGTAAATCGCCTCTCGACAGCCCGTAGTAGACCGATGATCGGCGTAAAACGCCTTACGACAGCCTGTAGTAGACCGATATTCGCCGTAAAACGTCTCACGACAGCCGGTAGTAGACCGATATTCGCCGTAAAACGTCTCGCGACAGCCTGTAGTAGACCGATATTCGCCGTAAAACGCCTTACGACAGTCTGTAGTAGA
>JACDHS010000063.1 GCA_013820875.1 Verrucomicrobiota bacterium
ATCATCAGGTTTAAAATTAAGTGACGAACATAAGCTTTTAAAAAAGTGGTATATCAACCTGGTCACATTTTCAGTTTTGCGTACGTAGGTTCTAACGTCGTCCACGTCCCCCAGCAGAGTGAGACTAGAAGAGGCATCAACCTCTTTTTGTCTTTCTGGCGCAACAGTTTTTTCGGGTTCGATCCCTTGTTTTTCCTCCCCCCCGCCTGACACAGACGTTTCGAGGATGAAGAACGGTTCTCTGGCTCTAATGATGAGCTTTCTGCCCCTTAATGTTAGGTTCGATCCAACAGCATTGAGTATGGCTTTTTTGGTCTGGCTATCGCCTTCCGCAAAGCGCTTTTGGGCTGTGCAGGCAAATTCAAAGGTCTGTTCTGAGAGTTTGAACCATTGGTCTATTCGGTGACCTGCCTCATTAAGCATCTCCACCAACCCGGATTTTTCCTTGAGCAACTCAGCACGCTGGCAGGCGTATTCTTCGTCTGACAAAAGAGTGCCGTCGGCATTTCCGGAAGAGGTTTTCAGCTTCACCAGGCTATCAATTCGATTCATACACTCCCGATACGATCGCTGCTGTGACTGAACGATAACGTGTCGGGATGAACTTTCCTGTTCATGCAATTCGCGAAGATATTTCAATGCCCAATCCTT
Organism: Verrucomicrobiota bacterium; assembly: GCA_013820875.1. GTDB lineage: Bacteria > Verrucomicrobiota > Verrucomicrobiia > Limisphaerales > JACDHS01 > JACDHS01. The sequence goes on from JACDHS010000063.1 coordinate 652, forward strand.
GAGTCGATCTGAGATTTGAATTCGATTCAAATAGTCTAAAATTTGTTGGTCCAAGTCTTTCCCGCTCACGCTCTTTTGGGTGCATCTGGCGTTTCTCTTTTTGGTGCAGTGGTAATAGGTGTAATGAAGAAATTTCGCTCCGACCATCTTCTCAATAGGGGTTTGGCAGCGATTACAAGCAGTTCGGTTTCGATACGCGAACTTAAAATGACAGTTTCCGCAGATGATCTGATGTTTCTCCTCCGCAGTTACCATAGATGTGCACTCGTCACAGCGAATCATTCCGGTAAAAGGGAAGTCGAACTGTGCTTTCGGGCGTGGATTCCCGTTTCTACCCAGAAGCACCTGCACACGATCGTATTCGGATTCGGCAATCATCGGCTCGTGGCGGCCTTGATACCATTTGCCGCTTCCCACTGGATATTCGAATCGCCCGTAATAGAATGGCCTTGTGAAGATGTTGTAGATGCCGCTGCGACCCAGCGGCTTTCCTCCCATTTTTCGGGTGGACCTCGTGCGGTAGCCCCACTCTTTATTGGCCATCTCAAGAATTCGCGGTGGGGTATGAAGACCCGTCAGCATCAAATCCCACATACGTCGAATGAGCGGAAAGCGCTCCGGGTCCATGACCAGGGTGTTTTCTCCTGTCTGCTTGTCCGTGTGGTTCAGATACCCTGCTGGAGCAACTCCTGGATGCCATCCATTCTCGATCTTGGTTTTGAGCCCTCTCTTCACGTTCTTGCTCAAGTCGTCTACGTATTTTTGTGCCATGCCGAACTCGATATACATCAAAATAACGTTGTCCTCCTCGCGGGAGAAATTCTGGGCCGGGGTCAATACCTTGATGCCGTGCTGTTTGATCGCCCAAATGATGGAACCGCCGTCCACTGCGTTGCGGGCCAGTCGATCCAATTTCCAGCAGATGATGCCGGCAGCTTCGCCGCGATACAGACGCTGCATCATGGCATTGAAAACAGGCCGCCCTGGTTCTTTGGCAGACCGTGATTCCATTAATATTTCTGCAATGGGCAGATTAAGCTTTGCGGCAAGCCCTTCCAATTCGCGGGTTTGCGATTCAATGGAAAGGACCTGCCGGTCTTCAGCTTCGGATGATTTTCGACAGTAAATGAAATATCCAGACATGGATGGTTGTTGATTAACTCGAAGAGGGAAGCTGGCCGACCTTTGAAGCGTACACATGCTAACGTACCTACCGGGTACGTCAATTGAGCCACTGGTGGATAACGGTCTGAGCAATGATTACCGACTGTCAGATTGACTTAGGATTCCGAAGAAACGAAGCAGGCGAACGGCAATTTCTTGGACCTCATCATCCGAAAGCGTTACCTCAAATTCTGCTTTGTAAATGGTTTTGAATTCTTCAATAGCCTCGCGGCTTAGCTGTTGTGGTGTTTGCATGCAATCCACTTTACCCGACCATCGAAAACACAAATAGGAACGGTATTTTGCCAGTTTGGCAGGATTACGTTGCCAAGTGGTTCAAGAAATTCTTTACTATTTCTTTACAGTTTCTTCATTAAAACTTCATTCCGCCCGTGTATACTGCGTTTTCGACGCGGGATTAGTTTGTAGATGAGGATATAATGCGCCGAGCTAAACAGCTCGGTGTTTTCTTTTGTCCAAAACTTGCCGGAAACGGCAAGTTTTTGATCCTCTAGCAATTCTAGTGTTTCGAATATTGTGAAGCTCGGAACTCATAAGGAGTTCTCCCGCCGTCCTCATCATGGCTTCACCTCAACTCAAAAATCATCTGCGATCACAGCGAAAGCGCTCGGCTTTGTCACAAGACGAGTTGGCTTTTCTACTGGGAGCGCAAGGCGGAGCCAAGGTGTGCCGCTATGAGCGGTTCTCACGTGCGCCAAGTCTGGAAACAGCTCTGGCCTACGAGATGATTTTTCAAAAGCCCGCCCGCGATCTGTTTCCGGGTCTGTATCGGGAAGTTGAGAGAAAGGTCACGGGAAGAGCCACAGCCTTGAGGTACAGCATGGGGCGCCGGGAAACGGAGCGGCAGACTGCCCGCAAGCTTGAGGTGCTTGGGGCCATTATTAAGCAAGTAAATCAAAAAAATGACGAATAATACAACGTATCCACGTATTTTAGGAATTGCACCAACGAGCCGAGGATTTGGCTATGCGGTGCTGGAAGGAGGCGAAACGTTAGTAGATTGGGCAGTGAAATCGGCTAAAGGTGACAAGAATGCTGATTGCCTGAAGGAAGTCGAAGCGATGTTTAAATGTTACGAACCAGGTGTGATCGTTCTCGAAGACGCATCAGCCGAAGGCTCACAGCGTTCACCTCGAATACGGAAGCTCATTCAGGAACTCGTCTCATTGTCATCGAAGCATGGCATTAAAGCAGAACTATTCTCACGGGATCAGGTGAAGCGCATCCTTCTTTCTGAAGGTGAAGGGACCAAGCATGATGTGGCGGAAGCTGTCGCCAAAAGGTTTCCTGAAGAACTTGGCTCTCGGTTGCCGCCGAAACGCAAGCTTTGGATGAGCGAGAACTATGGGATGGGAATTTTTGATGCCGTAGCGCTGGTTCTGGCATTTCGACAGCGGAAAAAGAGCTAATTTTTCCGTTGATTGAGCAGTCCGGAAGAGTTTCTTCCCTGAAACGGAGTTCGTTTGGAAGAAATCGCCAAAAAATCCCACGAAATTTTCGAGCAAAATGCGTAAGTGCTTGGTACAGAACGTAATTAATGGGTTGCCATGTGCAGGGGGGGGGGTACATACTTTGGGGATGCACTTATTCCGAAATTCGGCACCCTTGATCATCTCTCTGCTTCTCGTTTTCCTCACGCCGACTGTCCGGGGAATTGATCTCTCCACCACCCTACATCTTGAACGGTATACCCTGATCCCTAACAGCAGCAATACGGTGCGATATGAGGTCGGGAACCTTTCCCTCAGCGGAATCTTTCAACCTCTCACCGTTGAGACAATGAACACATGGGGAACACCGCTTTCGGTTTTTGTTCCCATTTCAGGAAAGCCCATCATCGATGTATCGCTATACAACTTCCACAAATCGGCTGGCAACGTTCCTACCTGGGTGCGTTCCACGGGAACCTTTGCCATCAATTTTCAAACATACGTCATTGTCTCGGTTGTCGGCGGCCCCCTGCCCGATCCCAATCCTCTCCCGATAAAGCCGTCCATCACCGCTCATCCCAAAGATGCCATGGTGGTGGCGGGCAGTCCGTTAACGCTCAGGGTAGCTGCGACAGGCACAGCCCCGTTCCAATATCAATGGCAGAAGAATTTTGCGAATATTCCCGGAGCAACCGGATCGAGCTACACAATCTCCAACCCACAGCAATCCAGTTTCTATGCCGCCACTGTCAGCAACCTTGGCGGCACCACCTACTCAGACCTTGCGACGGTTTGGGTAGAAAGCTTCGAGAGCTTCACGAACGTCCCCCGCATCTACTGGCAAACGCCCAATCGCCAGATCGTCATCTGGTTTGTTGAAGGAACCCAGGTCTATGTTCACGGCATCCTTCGCGGCGGCTACAAACTTCCTGAAGGGTGGCGGGCTCTCGGCGTCGGAGACATGGACAAGGACGGCAAGGACGACATTGTGTTTCAGCACGCGGACGGGCGATTGGCCCTCTGGGCAATGGACGGATTAACGTTTCTCCATGGCGTTCCTCTCCGCCGCCCCAACACCGGTTGGCGTGCCGTGGGATTGGGACATTTCAACGATGATGCCAATCTCGACATCCTCTTTCGCCGTCCGGATGGGCGGGTTCATGCCTGGTATATGAACGGCACGGAGTTTTTAAGTGGCGAGAGTTTGAACGGCGGAAAGCCAGTGGCCTCGACATGGCGTTTCGCGGGAACTGCCGATTTCAATGACGATTCCAAGAGCGATCTGCTGTGGCAAAACACCGCAAGCGTTCCTGCCATGTGGCTCATGGATGGGACGGCGATAAGCAGCGCGGCGACGCTTCGGGCTGGAGCTCCAGTTTCCGCATGGCGCGCTATCGGAGCAGCTGATTTCAATGGCGACGGCAATGCCGACATTCTTTGGCGGCGAACTGATCACCGTCTCGCTCTCTGGCATATGAACGGCTCCGAATTCCTCAGCAGCACGACGCTTCGCGACGGCAAGCCGGTGGCTGAGGGCTGGAAAATAATCGGTATCGTTCGCAGGTAAGCACTTCGGCTTTTCAACCGTCTTCCACAGAAACTATATGGCAGATATTGTCCTCAACAAACGGACCATCATTAACGGCGAAGAAGTCATCATCCGCGCCATTCGTTTTTTCTCCACCGCAAGCTGGCGTGCCTCAAGTCAGTCGCCTCGTGCAGCCACATTTGAGGGTAAACTGCCGATTCCGTGGTTCATGCTCCTCTGCACCTTCCTCGGATTTGCCTTCTGCCTCATTCCCGGAGTCATCCTCTACGTCATGGTCATTCGCAAAATGAATCAATTCCAGAATCTTGTCGTGACAGTTTCACCGGCAGGCAACGGCACTGACGTTGTCGTCACGTATCCGAGCCGCGCCAGCAAATTGGCAAAACGCTTTCTCGCCTCCTTACCGCCGGTTTCTTGAATTCGCCCTATTGAACGTTTCAAAACAAATGACACCCAAATTGAAAACAGCACACCTATTCATCGTTTCCGCAACCGCAATGCTCCTGTTCGCCGGATGCGGCGAAAAATATGCAGGGGAATGGCGGGACAGATGCGTTCGCAACCTTGGCCAGCTTGAGGTAGCAAAAGATCAATGGGCGCTGGAGGGCAGAAAACGTCCGGATGACTTGCCGATCCAGTCCGATCTCGTCGGCGAGGGCAAATATATCAAGAACATGACGATCTGTCCCGCAGGCGGCCAGTACACCCTCAATATCGTTGACAAGCTGCCGGAATGCTCCGTCCCAAGTCACAAATTGGAAAAATAAAAATGCCCACTATGAAAATGAAATTCATCCGATACACAACACTGCCATTGCTAACAGCGGCCCTGATCCTGGCTGGCTGCGCCACGCCCGTGGGAAGCGTCAAGTTTCCTGGCCCTTCCGAGGGTTTCGCTCCCAAGCAGACGTATGCGGTTCCCCAGGACAAACTCTGGAATGCCGCGCTCAGCGCCTTGGACAAGCATCGCATTCCCGCCGTGAGCGCGGACAAGGCGTCCGGAATCATTCAGACCGATGCCATCGAAGGTCCGAGTGCATTGATCGCGCTCGGCATGGTGGCGGCACAGAGCACCCGCTACCGCTTCAATCTGGCCCTGCGGAACCAGTCGGATACGGACATCAAACTGAATATCTTCTGCAAGATCGAAAGCACGATGAAGGGCAGTTCGGGAAGCAGCCAGTGGACGGATGTGACGAGCCAGAATGCGGAGCAGGCGAGGAAGTTGGAAGCCTGGTTGTATGAAGAGATCGAGAAGGGGTTGTGATTGAAGAATGTAGAGGGTGTTCCGAAAGTCTTTTCAGAAAGCGCAAAATGATTCGGAACACCCTCTGTTGGATAATCAATATCGCGACAAATAAAATGTTTTTATTGTTTTCCCTTGCTGAACATTAAGAAACAGTGCTGGGCTCGCGGGTAACTTGCCGTATCATCCGTTACCATCACCGATATATGATCAGGGAGAACAGGAAGGCGAGCCCCATCGAGAACCTCGGTCGATTTCAAATCGACTCCTGACTCCGCATTACGAAAACCCCTCGGCTTCGAGTCGAGGGTTGTTTAGTAGTTGGTTCTTCTTTGACCGAAGCGGAAGCAACCCATGCGTTCCTCTGGCAGAACGGTATTCTCACCAATTTGAACCAATTGATAGATTGTCGGAAGGGGTATTACGAATGAGCAGGAACAGGCGTTTTTCTATAGCGATGGAGCAATCAATGGCATTGGTGTGCTTCCCGGAGCAACGAGCAGTTTTGCGTATGGAATCAATAATTCCAACTCCGTTGTGGACGCTTCGAATGACAATCCGAAGTCAATGACGGATGCGCCTAGCACGCCATACCAAAATGTTCCGTCGCCGTTTTGTCTTAAGTTCATTTTTGAACTTGCGAGTGACACAGCAACCCTTAGGATTGCCGTAATGGCGAACTTCAGTCCTCGAGCATATTCTGCATCCAGTTTAAGTGCAGGGACAACTCATGAGTGCAGTCCCTTTCCCAGCAACTGTAGTATCTCCCTTGATCAACCGGCACAAAATGCTGAATTCTTCATGAATATGGGAACCGGCACAACGGGTCCCACGATGCCCGCGGTTAATTTGAAAGCTACTGTAAGTTGCCCCGGTACACCTGAGTTGGAATACCGCTTTATGGTCGGAAATGACGGAAAAGCTCTCGAATACGAGAATAAGCCCAAGTCCCCGTCCGCGAACTATATTGATCCCCCGACGATAGATTCAGGATGGCTTGCTGCATCAGATTGGAATATAGATTGGGACGCAGATATTTACGGCGGGCACGTGACCCACGTCACGGTGTGCGCTCGGCGGAAATCTGACAAAAAGGTAATATCCAGCCAGAAATTTGCGAGAGATTTTTGGATACTTGGAGGGGCTCTCTACGAGGCAAATGGAACCCCAACGTTGGGAAGTTATTTGGGGACTAAAGGACTAGATCAGCAGATGCTTATTATGGCCAAAGCAATCGCCCGGTCTGAAACAAACACGACTCACTTTGAGCCGAAGAAAACCGCTACCACTTTTCACAAGCGTTATCCGAAGCGTTCGTTTGATAATGGGTACGGAGTATTTCAATTGACGAATCCCATCCCCACAAGGGAGCAAATCTGGAACTGGAAGAAGAATACCGATGCAGCATTGATATTGCTTGCTACGAATAGGCAGGCGGCAAAGGCCAAGTTGGACCAACACCCTGGCTACACCAATGTTCAGCTCCGTTTGGAAACGTATGCGAAATACAATGGGGGGAACACGGGGGGAAATTATCATGTCTGGAACGGTTCAGCGTGGATTGAAGATCCCGATTACGTATGTGGATGTGACAACACTATGCGAAAAGGCAAAAAGAAGAACGATCCGTCCGCACCGTGCCTGTATCTTTCACAATGTTATGCGAATGTCACCCACAGGTTGGAGTATTAAACTATACTTGGCCTGGATTTTGGCCTCGTTGGTATTAAGTTTCGCCCCCCCGTGTCAAGCGGAAGAGATTCAAATTCCAGACGCGATAAAGTCATATATCCAGAGGTTAGCGGTTACCAATCGTACCGACTTGCGGCAACCCGTTCCGTTATTCGCTGCTCCTGTATACCATTGGGCTGCAGAGCAATTGAAGGAACATGCGGCAGAAAACGTCCTTGACAGCTTATCGCGCTATATAGCTATTGCCACGAACGATGCTAGTCTCAGGTGGGATGATCGGCTTGCCTTTCAGAACACCAATACTAGCCCGAAAATTGCTGCGGCGAGTTGGATATCTAAAGATAAGGAGGTGCTCATATTGCGGCTCGATATACCAGACAATATGTTACGAACACCGAGCTACATGGTGAGCGGCCCGCCATTCCTCATGGCGAAGCATAGTAAAACGATTTCGAGTTATTCATGGCCAGACCCAGGATTCTCAACAACGGCGGCCTCTATGCGTTCTTTTCATGGGTTCATTTTTAGCACCGACCGATCAGAGTGGCCAGACGTCTTATACAGTGAAGGACCAGTAGGATCTGGGAATTTCGTGTATTTAGTTCAACTGCACTATCGCAAAGAGCAGCAGACGTGGGTGCCCGTTTGGCAGTATAACCGTGCGCATGTCTCAGATGTTGAGTTCAAAAATCCAAACGAAATCCGAGTTTCGTACTATGCTGACAAGTTTTTGGGACCTGAGGAAACGCACTCGATAAAACTCATCTGGGGTGGCAAGTGATCAATCCAAGTCCTCGATTGTTTTTCGGAAGTCTTTAGAGCGCAAGGCGTGGATTTTCGGAACAAGGTGCTTACTGCGATAGAGAAATACGCAACCGTTCCGATCACCTGCTGGAAGGACTGCGTGTAGCTCTCCCCACCTTGATTTCTGCAAACGAAACGTTGGAGGATTCCAAGTACAATTTATTTTCAGCGAGCTCGAATCGAGTCTCGGTCGCATTCACCACAAATCAGCAGGGCGGAGTCTTTTTATCAGACCGGACTTCTGGGTCCCAACTCCCACGCCGTATCTGCGATCTAGCTTCTAGCTCCCCAATCATTGTCATCGCAAGCGAAGGAAAATTAAATGTGTTTGATACGAAGATGGTCAGCGAATTTACGCAGGATGGGATTGGTGTCCGACTTCATTAGCTACAAAGAGGCGTAGAGAAGGGCAAGGCGTTGGATGGCGAAGCTTTCCGCGAGGTTTTCACGCAAGGCTTGGTGCAACCAGCGGACGAATTTCACTGAGCGCTGGGTAGTCCTTCGGACGGTTAATAACAACGCCGATACTTCGCGGTCTGCGACTCGCGCCACCTTCTTTAACTCCCGCACCTTGGAAACGAGTCAGCAAAGCGTAAGCAAGTGGCGGCGACGTTTTATACAGCAAGGAATGGCGGGGTTGAACGACGCCGCGCGTAGCGGTCGGCCGGTGAGATTATCTCCCGATAAACTTAACACTGTGCTGACGCAAGCAACGCAACCACCTAAAACACGCACCCGCTGGAGTGTTCGCAGTATGGCTCGGCATGCTGGAGTTTCCAAAACCCGTGTCCAGCAACTCTGGAGTCAGAACGATTTGAAACCGCACTTGAGCCGAACCTTCAAATTTTCCAACGATCCCCAGTTTGAGCCCAAGTTCTGGGATATCATAGGTCTTTACTTGAACCCTCCAGAAAGGGCTTTGGTGCTTTGCTGTGATGAAAAAAGCCAATGTCAGGCATTGGAGAGAACCCAACCAGGGTTGCCATTGGGAGTGGGCCACATTCGCACTCGCACACACGATTATACCCGGCATGGGACCGTAACGTTGTTTGCAGCGCTATCCTATCTTGACGGAAAGATTCTAAGTCAAACGGCGGCTCGGCATACCCACAAGGAATGGCTGTCTTTTTTGAAGCATCTGAATGATGAAACGCCTGCCGAACTGCAACTGCACCTGATCATTGACAATTACGCGACCCACAAACATCCGAAGGTCAAAACCTGGTTGAAAAAGCATCCGCGCTTTCACCTTCATTTCACCCCGACCGGCAGTTCATGGATGAATATGGTCGAGCGATTTTTTCGGGATTTGAGCGAAGATGTCGTGCGGGAAGGCAGTTTTACGAGCACAGCCCAATTAACCGGTGCCATCGCGAACTACCTTGCAGAACGCAATCTGAACCCCACTCGCTACCTTTGGAAAGCCAAAGGTGCTGACATACTCGCTAAAATCCACCGCGCACGTCAAAAACAACCGGAAATATAGCAACGGACTTACGGGTCACTACACTAGCGGTATCAAAGGCGCGCATCTTGACGTTGCTACTATATATATAGAATAGGCGCAAGGCACTTCCTCCAGTTCGCTGGCCACGAAACGATAACAACAAACCGGAGCGAGAAGCCGACCTTGGCTGAGATCGAGGTGGTCTTGGCTGACGGGCGCGAGTGGATCGCCAACGATTACAGTAAAAGTTACAGAAATGGGCTGATGGGATCAGCCAAAATTTTCCCCCTCAAGGGAAAACGTCTGGTGTGCTGTCAAAAAAGAAATACTGACGTTCAGGAGCAGCGTGGGAGACGTTCGGATTGAGACTGACTATGGGCAACCATCTGGCCGCCCTGCAGGATCGACGGTGGATAACTCCACTCTACTCGCGTTGGTGCAGCGGGTTGGAGGTTGGAGAAAGAGCCGTAATTTTGAAGGCAACTGTCAACTATTTTAGCACTTTGCTCAATTCGTAAAGAAATTACGTCCCAAGTTCGAAGTAGGTCATCAAAACGATCTGATGACAGAAGCGGATTTGATGTTTCTGCCGCGTCGTTGGGTAGTGGAACGTACCTTGGGCTGGTTTGATACATCCCACCGGGGAACTCAACTTTGAATTGACTGCCAAATGGATTTCGCGATACTTGAAGGCGTCTCGGAAGAAGTGGAAGGCCATCGCTTTTCTCAGGTCGCTGCTGCGGTTCCGGGAGAGAAAAGGAATGCTACAAATTTTTTATGTCATTTAGTCCACGTTCTACTTCGCTATCTACGAATCGCTCAGCGCCTCCAACATGCAGTCAATGGCCAATTTAGTCCAAATCCTCAAAGTCGTCCTTCTGCGGCCGCCTTTTGGACGCACTATTTGGATTATAATTTTTATGATAAACCTGATGTTTGGGCGAAAATTGGCGGAAATGTCGGCGCCACGTTCGCACAGGAAAATTCTTGTGCCGCCCGAGCCTCATATGGATTGAATTACGCCGGAGCGCTGATCCCGTCGTATCCTCAATTTGACACTAATCTGAACATGCCAAGCAAAGGAGGCGATGGTAAGAGATATATTGTGAGTGCAGCAAAGTTTAGGTGTTACTTGCGCTTCATTTGGGGTGAGCCTGATTACGAGTGGGGAACCGGCAAAACGATCCAAAACATTACTCAACTGCGAGATAAGTTTTCAAAAACCGGGCTCACTGTTGCAATTGTTGGGTGGAGGGATCCAGCGGGATTCGGGCATGTGGCGGTAATAACTCCAAATTATGATGATCAGCATGCAACGTTTTCACCTGGCCTTGACTATAGCGTGGCGCAACCATTGGGAGCAGGGACAGGGGCTGGCTGGATATGGATTCTAACGTGAGGCTCATCTGGAGTATGAAATTTCTTTTTCTTTTTCTTCTTCTGCCGACATTAGTGGCATTCGGAGCTGAAGAACGAAAAATTTCTCTTCAAAGAGCGGCGGATAAAGATTTAGGAGGAGTCCGTCGCGGAATATTTGAGTTGGATTGGGCGATACTTGACTCAACCGATATAGCGGTAGTCAAGTTTTATGGACGAGATACTGACGAATGGACGATGCATATCACCACGCGTGATGGCCGTCTTGATACTGCCGGGCCGAATAAGGGATTACATAAGGCGTTGTCCACGGAGTTGGTTGCAAGAATAGTCAAAGAATCTATTGCTCAGTTTAAAGGGCGGTATGCCAATGCGAAGGTGACTTCATTCGCGGCTGACATTCGTTTGTTTGAGGACGTGTGGAGCGATTTCTGCGCACAAGTGCGCGCCGAAATGCTCAACAATAATAACGATTCAGTTGCCGCCTACGACTTGCGTTTGATGTTGATTGATCATCGTAAGCCTGGACAAGAGGGAGAAGGTAGGCAACTGGTCACGATCGGCAAAAAGAGAAATTCCAGTCTTCAAATCAGAATTTACGAAGGTGTAGACGGGCGTTCAAAAGTGGAGCCTGAAGTTGACTTTAACGAAGCGGAACTTCCAACAAAAAGCAAAGAATTTGCGCAACTCAAGGAAAGTCTGGCTCCATTATGGAATGCCGAAAAGCTTTCCGAATCGGCAAGAAGATCAATCATTTCACAGGTAATGCTTATTGCTAATTACGTACCGCTACGGGACCGCCTCTGGTTAATAGAAACTTGCCAGCGAATCCTTACATCGGAATTCAAGCAACGTAGTTTGGAGTTGGTTTTTCAGGAACACGGCTTGCGCTTTTCCAAGATAAGGATATCAAGTGAGCTGCGCCTAATCGATCCATCTCAATTTTCGGACGGCTGGGGCTGGAAAGCAGCAGCTAATGCTAATGCACTAGGATTTCCGAAACAGTTTCCATTCTCTATATCAATCGTTCCGGATAGCGATCAAAAATGACGGTTACCCAACAAGCGATAACTGATGATTCCGTCCTTGCCACAGGCAAACTGTATAGCGTCCAGAACGTCATCGAAGTCGCTTTTGCCGTAGTTGGTCTAGATTGGAAAATCTACGTGAAACGCGATTCTCGATTCATGCGTCCGGCTGAACCGCATAAGTTGGTAGGAAATCCAGCGAAAGCCAAACGAGTCCTAGGCTGGGTGTCAGCGGTCACTTAAAACCAGCCACTTAGGGTCGAATCAAAACCAGCCAGTTTGAGGGGAAATTGCGGAGGGAAGCGGCGAGATCTCTGCCATCGGCCCCCTAGCTAGACCTTTTCAGAGCCTAAGTTACAATATGCTAGTGCTTACTTGCAGAAATAAGCGACATACAAATCTGATTAAACGCCAACGAAAAAGCCTATTTCGGCATTCACTCTCTTCCGCAAGTAAGCACTAGCTCGAACTTGTCCTCAAACCGTTGTGGTCAGAGTGGGAGGGGGTTTGAGTAAATAAAAAAACAGGCAAAACCATTGAATAAAACGGTTCTGCCTGAAATCGATAGGTTATGATTTTCACGGCAATGAAAAACGACTCATCGACAGGCCAGATATTACCCTTCCAACCGGTTCTTCGTCCAGCTTTGCCGACAGTGGTGGGGAACGTCGATTACAGTCACTTTGAAACACAACTCCGGCGTATCGACCAATTGTTGTTGTTAAGCGGGATGGAGAAAAGTTTCGTCGAGCAGAGTCTGTCCCGTTATGACCAGAAGTTTCCGACCGGGAAAATCAAAGCGCGCCGACGTTATCAGCAACACAGCTACCGGGCGTTGCGCTGCACGGTGCTCAAAGGTTTGTTGGGAGAGGATTATCGGGGGATGAGCCGTCGCCTGGCTGAATGTCCGCTCTTTCGCTGGTTTTGCGGGATGGAAGAGATGGCAAAGGTGCGCGTGCCAGGCAAAAGCACCTTGCAGGATTATGCCCACTGGTTGCCCCAGGGGGTGATGCGTCCGATGATCGAGCAACTGATCACTGCGGCGCATCAACCGCAAAGCGCCTCGAAGTTGGAATTGGCCAATGCCATCGAATTGGAAATGGTCTGGCTGGACAGCACCTGTGTTGAAACCAACATTCATTTCCCGGTGGACTGGGTGTTGTTGGGCGATGCGGTGCGCACGCTGATGAAAGCTACCCGCGTGATTCGCGCGCACGGTTTGAAGCATCGGATGGAAGCGCCCGAAACCTTCCTCAAAGAGATGAATCGTTTGAGCATCCAGATGACTCACGCGCGCCGCGCAAAAGAGTCCAAAAAGCAGCGCAAGAAGACACTGCGATTGATGAAGCAGCAGGTCAAAGTTGTGGCGGCGCACGCCCGGCGTCATCGGGAACTGCTGGATAAAGAATGGAGCCAGACCGATTGGACCCGCAAACAAGCCGAGCAGGTGATGAAGCGGATCGACAACGTGCTGACGCTGTTGCCGCAGGCGCAAAAACAAGCGCACGAACGGATCATCGGCGAGCGTCAGGTGAATAACTCGGACAAGTTGTTGAGCCTTTATGAAACCGACACCCGGGTGATCGTGCGCGGCAAAGCCGGGGCGCAAGTGGAATTTGGCAACACGTTGTTGTTGGCTGAACAGAAGGATGGCTTGATCGTGGACTGGCAGTTGCACCGGGAAAGCGCGCCAGCGGACACGCGGCAATTGGGCCAGAGCTTGCAGCGAATGGAATCGGCCTACGGCACCGGAATCATCGGAGCAGTGGGAACCGATCGTGGTTTCTGCAGCGCAGCCAACGAAGCTTTGCTGGCCGGTAAAAATATTTACGACGGGATTTGCCCCAAAGCCCCGGCGCGGCTCAAAGAGCGGATGCAGGAAGAACGGTTTGTGCAACTGCAACGGCGACGCAGCCAGACCGAAGGGCGCATCGGGATATTCAAGAATACGTTTTTAGGGCGGCCCCTGCGGGCCAAAGGACATGAGCATCGGGAACTCGCTGTGACCTGGCAGGTTTTGACACACAACCTGTGGGTGCTGGCCCGCATGGAACAGAAAGCTGCCCTGGCTCTGGCGGCCTAAAGACGCCAAAACGTTCAACAAATGCAACCTCTCCAGAAGTGGTGCGTACTCGTTCAGTCAAAACAGAACCAAAAACCTCCATCCACCCAAAACTCACTATCTCCACGACCGTTATACCCCCAATCGCCGCCACTTGTTCAACCCGTTTTTAAAAATGCGCGTTTTGCGGACAGGCTCTAGCTCGTGGCACGTTGAGTAAATTCTTGTACGAACGTTGTTCACCTAAAAGTGCTATTGCGGCTTTTTGTACATGTGCTCAGATTCCTTCGCTTTTGCCGCAGCCTCCAGTAGACCGTTAATGACATCTTGCTCAGAATAAAGCTGCTTTTGCCGAAGAGCACCTGCGAAATCTGTAAGAGGTAAAATCCTGTCGCTGGATTCTGAATGTAGCCAAAGGGCAAAAAAGGAAACTGAGGGAATGTTCAGGTACCTGATTTCGTACCTTTCACGCTCTGCTATATCTCTTACTACACTGAGCGCCTCAAGCGACTTCGCCGCAAGAGGGTTTTTCTGAAGGTTAGAAATATCTGCTCTCCGCTCATTTGCTTTGGCCTCCGCAAAGCCTACGCAATTCGTGCCGTCCATTATTAGGTAGAGATGGCCATAAAATTTTGCCGCAGACAACAGGCGCCGCGTCCGAAGATCATCTAAACCAACTCCGAATGCTTGATGAGGATCCATTAGGGACAACTTCTTGGAATCAGAAACCCCTAAAAGGCGAGCAGTACTGTCAGAATTTCGGATTTGTTGTTGATAGATCCCCTGCCGAGCGGTTGTCTTCGCGTCAAAAAAAACGGATTCGCAGCCTCCAAAAACGAATCCAGAAAAAATAACAACAATGTAATATTGTTTTAATACAAACTTACTCATTGTGCCCTCCTAGAGTCACTTGCATTGCCGCGTAGCGAGAGCTCGCGGATTCTCGCCGCATTGGCTGCAGGTTGTAAAAGATTGATTAGCGACTGTTCTGAATAAAACTGAAAAGCTTCAATACCGTTCGGAGCGGGGGGCAATGGAACGATTAAATCGTCTGTTTCACTATGGAACCATATAGCTACCAAGTAGACAGAGGGAATCTTCAGTTGGCGGACTTCGTATTGACCATTTTCTTTGGTTAGCTTTTCCGCTTTTTTCAATGCCTGGACTGATGCGGCGGAGAAATGGGTTTGATGAATGGCAACGAATTCCATAAGTTTTCCTCTTTTTTCGTTGGCATTCAGTTCGACCTCTCCGATCACTTCATCTCCGTTGGATAAGAGAAATCTCCAGGAATTAAGCTGTGCTGCTGCGCATAAACGTCCCGAAATTAGTTCATCCAATCGTACGAAATATGATGTATCCGGCTCGGAAATTCTCAGCTTTTCCACCGTAACATAGTGAAGGAATTCCGGGGCCTTCCGCACTACATCGTTTACATTCTGGCGAACTGTGTCATACGCATCGAAAGGAGCTTTAGCTTTAGAAATCTTCATTTTTTCAGGCAGTTCAGGGTTTTGTGAAATCGGTTATAGTCCAGTCGGCACCTGTCTGATAGTTCGCCGGAAATGAACTGTATCGCATCAAAGAATTACCAAAAAAAGGATCCGCAACATAGATCTTCGCACCCAATATATGATCCTCAACGCCGTAAATAACTACTCCATGTCCGCCGCCGCCATGCCAGAAAATTGATGCCGCGATCGGACGGCACTTGTCCACATCCCGCCGAATAGCTACCAATGCAGCTTTCTGTGTAATCTGGTGGTCAAAATTGCCCGTCAACTGTAGAGCCTGCTTAAAGGTCCAGCCAATATTGCATGCGGAAGGGACAGGGTTTGTGCAACAATCGGTTCGCGAAAAAGCGGAGTTCGCGAGTAGGCATTGTGTCCAGTTGCTAGATGGAGTGTAGAACAATTTTATTGATGCCGCGCAGGCAGCCCAACACCAGTTCGTTTGTTGCTGCCCCTGCATTGAGAACGCCATTGGATTGGTACATGGCTTAGGACTGGATCCACTAACCGTCACACCCGCTGTAGTTGAGCTGGAGACGCCTCTAGGACTAAGCTGTTCAACTTGCATGAATACTTTTAGAATTATCTTTTGCCATGTAGGTTGAAGAATTGAGTGTCACGACCAGAGTTGTCCAGCTGGAATACACCGAAATTTCTGTCAGACGTCAAATGAGGGGTAAAGCTTCTTGAGCTTGATGCGAGCGTCTTCGGTTGTAAAACGCCAGTTGATTTTGGAGTTTTGCTGATTGCGGCGGGCAGTCCACGCGGCGATTTCTTGACGCAAAGTGTTCCAATCGCCGATCCGTCGATTTAAGCATTGCCGACTGAGCACGCTCAACTCGACTTCGGCGATATTCAGCCAACTGCCGTGCTTGGGCGTGTTAGTGAAATTCAAAACGCTCCAGCAAGCGCCGTGCGATGACTGGAGGCAACGCCTCCCGATGAAAGGGTTTTCGTAAATATGGCCGACTTCGTTGTCAAAAGCCCAACACCATCTCAGGTGTTGGGCTTCAAGGTTTTCAAGTTCATGCTGGAGCCAATATGCTTTCCAGTTGTCGCATTTGCTCACCGCTCGGCTGACAAATATCCCTTTCCCATTTGGAAATGAGCAACACAGGAACGCCCATTGCTTTGGCCATTTCATCTTGTTTAAGCCCTCGTTTATAACGACTTAGAAGGAGGCGATCACCGAGCGTTTTTGGTGTTGTGGGAATTGCCTTTCTGACATTACGATTGTCTACAAATGGCTGGCGCGATAAGCGAATCGTTCGTTGTGCAATTCCCAACAGGGCTATTCTCCCCCGAGGAGAAGGAACCAGACAGCCCGCCGTGGAATAAACGCTCACGGTCGAACACCGGACGTTGCCGATGAAACTTGAGTGCCTATCCGGAAATTACTTTTGGTAATCGCTATATAAGCCGATTGCCTAGAATCCAGAATCCAGTTCCAGCATGTCAACGGTTACGCCAACCGATGATCTCGTCCTTGCAATGCTCGGCGTACCAGTCGTCGATGAGCAACTCCATCATCTCTTTGCGAAAATTTTCTTTGTAGAATTCCGGGGGAGCCACTCCGTTTTCCTCGTTGTATTTACAAAGCAGGCACGCCTTGATCACTCGTACCGTCAGCCACCCCCTCAGGTCAACCGGAGCAACCATTCTGCTGCGATCATTGGAATCCATGTAGGCTTCGATCCATGCATCGCACCGGGCATTGATCTCGGCGTCAGCATGCTCGCCAATGTGCAGTTTCCTGGGATCATCCCTACCAGCGATCGCTTCCTGCAACATCATTGCGTGCCTCCCTAACTGGCGCCACGGATTTAGCCCGAGAGCATTGTCGTCCGGACGAAACACACCAAAATCTTTGGGATTAAACTTGGGAGACCGCCTGGACTTTGCATTGCTCATTCGCTCTAAGGTATTTTACTCATCACACTCCGCAATTGGATTCTGGATTCTGGATTCTGGATTCTGGATTCTGGATTCTGGATTCTGGATTCTGGATGCTGGATGCTTGGTTCGGTCCCGTCCAGTTCGCACGTCCGCAGCATCAAAGCGCGCGCCGTTTTGACGGCAAACCCAGGATTATCCGGTTTTTCATCGCTTCGGAATAGCAACACGCACGTACCAAGCTTCGAAAGGATTTGAGAAGGCAAAAGTCAGGGCGTCGGCGCAGCAACGCCCCACCGAATGGTATGCTTCGCGCCTCTTTGCACCGCCTTCGCGTGATTTCAACCTGGTGCGTCAGAGGAAGAAAAGTTGCTCCGGGTATTTGTCATTGTTATATAAACACCCAATGAACCCTGCACCGAGCGACAAGTCTGACATTCATAGCGAGGCGTTTTTGCATACGTTGATGCGGCGACAGTTGAAGCTTTCCATCGCCTGCAGCGCCACTTTTCTCGTCGCTCTGCTTGGTTTGCCGCTCGCCAATTATTTTTTTCCGGAAGTAATGGCCACGCGAGTGTTCGGTTTCACCCTGACCTGGTTCATTCTTGGCGTCGCGTTCTTTCCCTTTGTCTGGGTGATTTCTTATGTCTTCATTCGCCGCTCCATTGCGCTGGAAGACGCGGAAGTCTCCGAAGTTGAAAAGGAGAAAATGGGAAAAGGAGACGAGGAGAAAGCGAGCGTATGAAGTCACCACAAAAAATAACTCATCATTGGCAACTCGATGTTTATTCCATTTCAGTTGAGGCAGCGATGCGCCTGTTTGAGCTAACGAAGAATTTTCCCCGTGAAGAAATGTATTCGTTGACTGATCAGATTCGACGTTCGTCACGCTCGGTTTCAAGTCACATTGCAGAAGGTTGGCGCCGTCGCCGTTATGAAGCAGCTTTTTGCGATAAGCTGAACGGTGCGGAATCTGAAGGAGCCGAAACACAGTCATGGATTGAATACTCGGTTCGCTGCGGATATTTGACCAAGAAAGAAGGCCGCGAACTTCATCGAGAGTATGACAAGCTCATCGGCAAACTAGTGAAGATGCAAAACAATCCTGACGTTTGGATTCTGCCACGCATCAGCCGAAAATAATGATGAAAAGAAGGCACATCCATCCCCCCATCTCCTTTTCACCCTTTCACCTTTTCATTGTTAAAGACTTCAAAAAGAAATGACACCCCTACTCGCCGCAGTTGACCCCTGGATCCTCGCGTTCTCCCTGATCACCGTGATCATCACCGTGGCGATGGGTTTTCGTTCGGCCAAAAGTTCTAAGACTGCATCCGATTTTTTCGTTGCCGGCCGAAGCGTGAGCGTCGGTTGGAACGCGAGCGCTATCTCGGGCGAATACTTGAGCGCGGCTTCTTTCATGGGCGTCGCGGGAATGGTGATGAGCGTCGGATACGATGCGCTTTGGTATCCGGTGTGTTACGCGTGCGGTTATTTGTTTTTGTTGCTCTTCATCGCGGGGCCGTTGCGGCGTTTCGGTGCTTACACGATTCCTGATTTCGCCGAAGGCCGTTATGACTCGCCTGTCTTCCGCAAGATAGCCGTCATCTTCGTCATGTTCATCGGGTTCTTCTACACGATGCCCCAGATGAAAGGTGCGGGAACGACGTTGGCTTACATTTTCCCGGGATTACCTTATTGGGCCGGTGTCGTGCTGGTCGGTGCAGTCATCACTCTAAACGTCGCCCTCGGCGGAATGAAAGGCATCACGCTGGTGCAGGCCGTTCAATACTGGATCAAAGTATTCGCCATCTCAGTCCCGATCTTCGTGCTGATTAGTGTATATGGACATTATGGGAAGCAGTTGGAGGTGAATCGTAGCACCCCAAAACCAGTACCTGCGGTTCGTGCAATGGGTGAGATATTTCCTGATTCAGACTCAGCGCTTCGCAAACCGCTCCCCGAAAAAGCTCCCTCGGACGAAAAATGGATTTCACCATTCGGCACGCTGACCACCAAAGCGGCGGCAAAGGCTGGTTTGAAGATCGAAGAACAGAAACCGTATTCGCTGCTTTATACTTACTCGCTGATCATCGCGCTGGTCTGCGGGACGGCTGGGTTGCCGCATATTCTTGTTCGCTTTTATACCAACCCAAACGGTATCGCTGCAAAACGCACGACCATGTGGGTGATGATCTTGATCGGTGTCTTCTATGTGTTCCCGCCGATCTTCGGGGTGATGGGACGAAACCTCCTGCCAGAACTGTACTCCGGCGTAGGCGCGAAGGGCACCGACAAGATTGTTCTCGAATTGCCGCACATCTTGAACGAACGCGTTCCTTACCTGGGTTCGATTCTCAGCGGTATCACTTGCGCGGGGGCTTTTGCGGCCTTCATGAGCACGTTCAGCGGATTGCTTGTTTCGATGACCGGCGCGCTGGCGCACGATGTTTACGGTCGTATTCTCCGCCCGAAATCAACACCGGAACAACGCATGCGGATGTTCAAATATGCAGCGGTGTTGATCGGCGGCGTCGCCATCCTGCTCGGCATGCAGGTCGAGGCACTCGAAATCAATTTCATGGTCGGCCAGGCGTTCGCCATCGCAGCGGCGAGTTACTTCCCGCTCCTGTTCATGAGTGTCTGGTGGCGTGGCATGACACAGAAAGGCGCGGCGATTGGGATGTTGAGCGGCGGTTTGCTTGCGCTCCTTGGAATCACTCTGACAAGCGTCAGTGACATCGTGCTGAAATCCTCGCAAACCAATGGAACACCCAACCCGTTGCAAGGTTTGGAGGGATTTTGGATGGCGAATCCCGCCATCCGCATCATGTGCGAGCAACCGGCGATCTGGGCGGTGCCCTTGGCCATCACGTTGATGATTATTATTTCCAAGCTCACCAGCAAAGAAGTGCCTAAGGACATCCGCATGAAAATGCTCGTCCTGCATGCGCCAGAGCAACTCGGTTTGAAACAGGAATACATCCAGGAACACCAGGGAACGCCGGGGCATTAAGAGGTGATTGGTTGAATTGTTGCATGGTTCCATCGAGCGACGCGCAAGCCCTCACTCTAAAAACCGCAGTTGGGATAAAGCGGGGAGGGAAGCATCTATAGGCACAGGAGCAACCCGGATTGCGGCAGTAGTGCGCCTGTTTGAGGTGGAAACTGCTGTTTTGGCCCGATTTTCACGAAATCGGAGCCCGTAATAATTTTTTATGAGCTCGTTCCAAAGAAAAGAGCTCGTAAAAATAAATTTTGGAGGTCGTACCGAAGAAACGGGGTCACAAAAAGAAATTTTGAACCTTGTACCGAAGAAACGAGGACGTAATAAATTTTTTGGAAGCTCGTTTCAAAGGAACGAGCTCGTAAAAAGAAATTTTAGAGGTCGTACCGAAGAAATGAGGTCATAAAAAGAAATTTTGGACCCTGTACCGAAGAAACGAGGGCGTAATAAATTTTTTACCTCCTCGTTTTTTGGCGCGGAGGCAATAAAAAGACGTTTCCTCCCTGTTTATTAAAACCTTCAAAAACATCATCAGGAACATCCCGTAAAAAATAGTATCCCGTTCCACCCATTTTCAAACAGGCTCTCACGGAATTTGATTGAGCGTATAGAACGCGGAATCGTGCAGGAGCATTTCTCCGGTGGACGATTTCATTTGCGGCAAACGCAATTCATGGACGTAACCTTCGCGCAAACCTTCCACGACCAAACGCGCGTTGAGTCCGTCGGATGAGATTTTGATCTGATTGACGGTTAACTTTTGAATGTCCGTTTCCGGGCCGCCGTAGTTCGCGTGATACGGATAGGTGTAACTCTGCAACTCATAGGTGCTGCTCGCTTGCGCCGATTCGCGGTTCACCGGCTTTGTGAACGTGAGGAGGAACCCATCGGATTGCGCCTGCATGGTTTTGATTTCGAACGGCGTTTTGCCAGTCCAGTTCAAACGCTGCAATCCATAGGAACGAGTGCCGAGCGAGTTCCATCCACGATTGTTCTGCCCGACAAAAAGGGATCCGTCGTGGCCCCAAGCCAGACGGACGGTGGCTGATTGCAAGTCTTTGCGGAATGGGAAACAAACGCCTTGATACTGGCCTTTGATCTTTTCCAGAAACACCCGGTTAACACCCGACATCGTGAACTCGCCGATGAACAGTTGATCCTCAAATGGGCCAAACTTCATGCCGTTCGTGTTGCACAGAACGTCGGTGACGCTCATCCCCATTTTCCGATACGGCAGCCAGACAGCGGGCAATTCCAGCGCCGGGATTTCACGCGCAGCTTGCACGATGGTTAAGTTCTGAGGAAGGCTCGCGGGCTTTTTGAATGTGGCCTGCGGCAGATCACACGACTTCAGCGCGCTCGCATGACCGTGGAAAACGCCAAACTGAATATGCAGCAATGCGCCTGCTGCAAACCAGTTCCCCTGCTGTTCACTGGCGAACACTCCGCCCTCGCGGTTCAAACCAATGCCGCTCGGGGAACGGAAGCCACCGGAGACCGGTTGCCAGTTCCCTTTCGTATCCACTTTCAAACTCCATCCACGCCACGCGTCGTTCGTGCGGACTGTGTTGCCAATCGTGCAGTTCAGAGTGAGCCAGGCATTGCCGGAATGATCGAACACCGGGCCGTAAGCGTATTCGTGATAATTGCCAGTCACGCCCCAGCCTTTGGCAACAGTGAGATATTCATCGGCGCGATCATCGCGATTGGTATCGCGCAGCCGGGTGAGTTCGGTGCGTTGAACGGTATAGAGAGCGCCATCGCGCCATGCGAGGCCAAGCGGTTCGTGCAGGCCGCTGGCGAATAGTTTGTAAGTGACATTGGTCGGCGTCGCATCATGCACGCCATCCAGTATCCAAATTTCGCCACGACGATTCGCCGTCGCGAGCCGACCATCCGGCAACAAGGCCATCCCGCTGACTTCCAGTTTGATGTGGTCCGGAACAGGGATGGTGACAGCTTTGTAATAATCTTCTTCCGCGGCAAAGAGCGAAGTCGTTGCGACGACGGAAAGGAAAAATGAAAAGAGCCGTTTCACCAGCGCACCTCCATGACAAGTTTCGCTTCGCCTTGAGCGTCGAACTCGGGGCTCACAATTAAATGCTGTGACCCGTTGTTTTGTAGGATGGCTGTCCGTGCCGTGGCCGGTTGAACGAGGCGCAGTTGGACCGCTCCAGCACTCCAGACCCGATCATCGAGAGTTTCTATTTTCTCGCCGTGATGCCGCGATAGCAGCCCGAGCCATTTCGAAGGGGAACCACCCCGCAATGTAAGCGTCCGACGAAGATTTCCAGCGATTGGTTCGACCGTATCTTCTACCTCCCACGTGTCCGCTTGATAAAGAAATGTAGGCACACCACGCGCATCCAGCCGATAACCTTTGAACTGACGCTCATCGCCAACCTCGGCCCCGAGCGGCCATTGCAAAACATTCGTCCCGAGCGGCTCCGCCAGCGGCGCAAAGCGATCGTCCCAGGTGCCCTCCGCATCGAGGAATTGTCCCCGCCACGCCAATGCCCAGCGAACCTGTTCAGAATCAAACGCAATATGCACCCCTTCCGGAAAACCAACAGAAATGGCATGCAGCCCGGCGTCTTTCATAAAGGTGCGGAAAACAATCGGAGCATTCGTTGGCTTGAGTTCAAAATTTCCTTTTTCCTCCATTCCCTCTGGCAACCGGTTTTGATCCAACTCGGTGAGATACACCCAAAGGCTATCAATCTGCCGCGCCGTGTTTTTGCCGACCAACTCGTGAACTGCTTTTCCCTCCGGCCAAAACGACGGCATCCGTGTACCGGGTTTAAACGACGCCGGGTCAATCAGGTAATCGCGGAACCATTCCGGATGCAGCCGCTTCGGCGCATGGAGGAGGTCCACGGCGCGGATGCCGAGAGATTTGTTCCCATTGAGATCGTGACAATAGATGCAGCCCACACCTTTTGTGCCGATGAGTTCCCGCCCCCACGGACTGCGGCCTGTCAGGTGCTCGTTTCCGTCGCGCGGCGTTGGTTTGATGGTCCCGGTCAGGTCGGTGGCGGAAAATGTTTTGGCAAACTGTTCCGCATGATGCTCACCAAAATCCGGCATGCGCGTGGTCATGTAGGGACGGATTCGTTCCTCGCCCTGCACAATTCTCTTTATGGCTTGCGGAAGCAGTTTACGTCCGACTCCCGTTAATGGCGGCGGGAAACGTCCCTCGTCTTCGAGATCCGCGCCGGACGTTTGGAAGTAAACCGCGCGCCCCGTCTCAGGCCCTCCGATACCGTCGCGCGCGTGACAGGCGTAGCAATTCAGCGCCAGCATGTGGCGATGCACGCGTTGGGCGGCAGCGAGTGGTTTGGCCTGCGGGAGATTCTTAAGAGCTGCAATGATCGCCTGACGCTGGAGCGGGCTGAGCTGATAATCAGGAAGTCGAGGTGGAGGTGAATCGGAAAGGCAACCGGCCGCTTCCGCATTTATTTCCGCGAGTGGTTTTGCCTTCAAAGCGGGGATCGATTCCCCTGCCCCGCCCACCGTATGACAAGCGGCACAGCTCAACTCCGCAAAACGCTTCCGTCCTTTTTCAATGCGATCTGGAAGCAGCGCAGGCAAACCCGACCCGAGATTGCCTCCCGATAAATAGAGAGCGAGATCAGCAGCCTCACTCTCACTCATCGGTGTGCGTGGCATGCGGGCATCTGGATGCCACTTCACTGGATCGAGCAGAAAACCGACGAGACCTTCATGAGAATATTTGCGCTGAAGATTACCGAGCGGAATGGAAGCAATTTTAATTTGTTCCGGAACCGATTCCGCGGATCCCTCGCCCGGCTTGAACGCCTCCTCCGGCGCATGACAGGCAACACAGCCGATGCTGTGGTAAAGACGACGGCCATTTTCCAACGAACCTGACGCTGCCTCGCGACTCGCAGGAAAAGGCGAGGTTGAAAAAAGGTAAAAGGCCAAAGCAGTAGCATCATCCTTTTGAGCCTGCTCGCTCTCTCCGGATAACAGGTGCGGCATGAGCGTGCCCGGTTTTGAGGCGTGCGGTTTCGACAACCACTCAACGAGATAATCGAAATTCAACCTCGTGGGAAGATTGTCCAGGAGTGGCCCGGAAAGAGTGGGAATGCGCTCTTTGTGTTCTCCCGAATCATGACAATTGACGCAGCGCAATTCCGACAGAAGCAGTTCACCACCCTTAACCAGATTGGTGCTGCTCGCCGTAAAGAAACGTTCGAACCCGGCGACGATCGGGTGAGACGGTACGGTTGCTGCGATCGCTTCAGTTGTCCCGATGACTGAAAGGAGAGCAACGATCCAACAAAACGAAGAATGCAGCACCAGGCGCATGAACTATCAGCCTTGGTTGGCGCGAGCTTCGTCGAGCAGCTTCATCCATGCGCCCATGTAATAACCATGGTCATGATACGTGCGGCCACTCACGAGGTTGCCATCGATCACGCACGGTTCGTTGACATAGATGCCGCCGCAGACTTCCAGGTCGAACTTACATTTAGCCACCGTGGCCATGCGGCGCCCTTTCACGCAACCGGCGCGGGCTGGAATCTCCACCCCATGACAAACGCTGGCGATCGGTTTGTTCGTTTCGAAAAAGTGCCGGGTGATGTTCAATAGATCTTCGTCTTCGCGGATGTATTCCGGTGCGCGCCCACCGCTGTAAAAGATGCCGAGATATTCCTCGGGCTTGATGTCTTTGAACGCGATGTCGGCTTCAATGGTGTAGCCTTCCCATTCCCGGGTGATTGTCCATCCCGGCTTCACCTCGTGCATCACCATATTGTAACGACGCTTCTCCGGCGCGGCGACGACCGGTTTGTAACCGCCTTCGATCAAGCGGTGGAGCGGATAAAGGGTGTCAACGGTTTCGGCGGCATCGCCAATAATGATAAGAACTTTGTGCATGAAGATTGGGTGAAGTTTGCAGTTAAGTTTTTTTTAAACAAGCGTCGAGATAACTCCGCGCGCGGTTTATCTCGGCGGTCACTTCGCTGACGGTATCAAGAATCGGCACCCCACGCGGTACCGGATGCATGAAGATTTCAGTCCAACCTGCAAACTTGATTTTCTTCAACGCGCGCACCAGCGGGATGAAATCGAGGCCGCCACGCCCCGGCATTTGCAGAAGTTCCTCCTCTTTCGGCAACTTCTTTACGCTTCCGTGCCCGTGTTGCCAGGCAAAGAACAGAACCAAACGTTCGCCCAAATCTTCGATCAGTTGCGCGATCATTGCCGAGTCCTGTTCCAGATGATACGGGGCGAGGGCAATACCCAGATGCCTGGATTGAACGAAGTCGATCAGCCAACGAATGGAGTCGGGTGAAGCAATCAAACCGCCACTATGATTCTCGATGCCGATGATTAGTTTGTTTTCCGCAGCGGCTGCAATGTGCGGCTTCATTTGTTCCGCGAATTTCTTCACCTCGGCTTTCAACGCATCGCCGGATAGGCCTTTCGGGCCGCGACTGTTCGAGATAAGAATTCGTGCTCCGAATGTTTTGGCAAAAAGCATTGCCGCCTGCAACCCGAACGGCCCAAGGTCATAATGCGACAACACACCTGGTTTCACTTTGTGCGCCTTGAGCAAAGCGGCGAAGGCTTCGTGACCCATCGTTTCGATCTGCTCGCGATGGTTGGCATGTTTCATCGGCCATATATCAATATGTTCCGCGCCCGTTTTTCGCACTTCGGCCAGCACCTCTTCCAGCGGCATCATACCGTAAAGGGAAGAGGCCAGGATGTAGCGAAAGCGAAACGAACCCGGCAAACCGAAGGTGTCTCCTGCCAGCATTGCGGCGGCTCCAACTGCTGTAGTCTTTAGAAAATCGCGCCGGGAAGAAGTGCGTTTCATGTGTGAGCGATATTGAACCTAAAAAAGCGTTAATGCAAAGACGCAAAGCAACCGGAGGCATAATCGGGTGTGATTAAAGGGAACGGAGCGCGGTGCAACCGCAGAGCGGTTCGTTGTTTCTATAGTTCTGATTTGTCCGAAGGATCAACCGCAGCGGCTAAGGCTGCAATCGCATCATACAAGTTCTCCAGTCAGCAAACAATTTCACGTGCTGCGGCTGATGCTCCGCACACACCTTGCCAAAGCCTTCTGCGTTCTTACCTGATATTTTTTCGGACTGGGAAGCGGGTAGAACAACAGACCAGACGCGTCGCGCACCCTGACCCCTTAATCACGCTTATCACGCTCGCCAAACCGGGTGAATCCGTTTAGAACTCTCGAAGAATAAAGGTTGGCAACGCCTTGGATGGCGCGGCAACCGAATCGCAATTGTGGTTTATGAGAAATATTCCGCCAGAGATGTATGAACGAGTTTATGATCTCGCTCTAAGCATTGTGAACGCGACTGAGAGCGGAGATGCCGCACTTCACGAGACTCATTATCAAAGTTTGCTCGCCTATCATCAGGAGCAAACGGCGCTAGGACGCTCTCACCCGTTCCTCACGGAAGCGCTGGCCGACTTCACAGAGGATCTCGCTACTTCAGTTCGTTACTTCAAGTTGTCCCTGGAACAGGCGCGCGATGTCCCCCACGAGCCGATTTACACCAAAATGATTTCACTGGCGGAACGCTTGATCCAACTTGGGCAATTCGAAATGGCCGAGGCTTACCTGCGCGACGGTCGAGCGGAGGCTGTTCGTTGCTCTGAACCCGATTGGATCAAGAATGCAGATGAATTAATGAAGAACTGTCGCAATGCGTGATGCGAACCAGGGACACCTGTTCGCCGGTCACGCTGAACTATTTGTGCCACATCGGTTCCGCTTATGAAAATGATCCTCACGTTGATCTGAAATGAGTTGAGCCGTTCAGCCTGTTATTGGCTGTCGCTTCACTTCTCCCCGCTCGGTTTCTTAGGCTGCTTCAGCGCTTCGGCTGTTTGGGGATCAAACTGATTGGACCGACTTTCGTCATGATGCTCATCGTGATCAGGAGAATCGTTTTGTTGTGGATTTTGGCCGGGAACATTGGTGCGTCCTTTTCCGGGTTTGGGTTGTTGTTTGGCTGGTGCTCTTTGTTTCACGTAAACTCCTTTTCTTTGGGCGATGCTGTGATGTCTGTTTTCATTACCTTCCTACGATTAGCGACTATTGCACTCATGACTCCCGAATAAGGCGGATGCTGAGGCGCAAACAGCTTTCACCCGCTCTGGTAAAATACTGTCGGGAAAATAGATTAGGATTAAGAGAGAAAGAGTGGGGATACAATGAGTCTAACGGACATCTTAAAAGGCAAATGGCTCGGGCATCCGCTGCACCCGATCTTTGTTCATATCCCCGCGGGGCTTTGGCCCGCTGCATTGATTTTTGATCTGGTTTCAATCAGCCAATTTGGCGGGAACGGGATGGTGCGCCTTTCGTTCTATTGCATTGCGCTCGGACTTGCAGCCACCCTCTTTGCCATTCCGACCGGCCTTGTGGATTGGTCTGGAATCAAAAAAGAAAAGCCCGCGTGGAAACTGGGGTTATATCATATGGTGGGAAATTTGTTTGTGACGGCGCTGTTCGCGGCCAACCTCGGATTGCGCGCTGAGAAGTTTCAAACCGCCGTCCGGGTCGATACTCCAGAACTGGTTCTCTCCATCATTGGAACACTTTTCCTATTCGTCTCGGCTTATTTAGGCGGGTTGATGGTCTTCGACCAGGGGACCAGTGTTGCGCGCAATTCGAAGAAGAAATGGAGAACCATTGCAGAACGAGGCAATGCAAACCTCCCACCGGACAAGGAGAAACAATGATCAAAGATGTTCTCGAAGGAAAACCGTTCAAGCATCCGCTGCATCCGATGCTGGTTCATTTTCCCATCGCCCTTTTTGCCATCAGCTTTCTTCTCGATATTGCAAGTCTGGCCACCAGCGGCGAACATGGATTTGTCCGCGCCTCCTTCTATAGCATGGCGTTGGGTGTAGTGACCGCTTTGCTCGCTTCGATTGCTGGTCTGGTGGATTACACAAGCATTCGGGAAGATCATCCAGCGAAGAATTATGCCACGGCGCACATGCTGATAAATCTCGGTGTTATTGGACTTTACGCGCTGAATCTTGGACTCCGTTATTCCGCCATGGGAGAGATAAAGGTCGGTTGGCCTCCATTCCTCATCTCAGTGCTCGCGATCATTATGCTGTCGGTTTCCGGGTATTTAGGCGGAGCAATGGTTTACGATGATGGCATTGGTGTAGGCCGTCATCGGCGCAAGACACCCACACCTCAAACGACGATCTCCACTTCCTCAACCGAGCATGGAACAAATGACTCATTTCTCCCGGTGGCTGACGCTGATACATTGGACGAACATGAAACACTCCGTGTGAACGCGAATGGAACGGTCCTGGTGATCACAAAGCTGGATGGGCAATTCTATGCCTTCCAGGAGTTTTGTCCCCACCGTTTTGGCCCGCTTTCCGAAGGTGCATTTTGTGACGGCGAAATCGAATGTCCCTGGCATCGTTCGCGGTTCGATATTCGCACGGGAGAAGTCACCAGCGGGCCGGCAAAAATCGGTTTGAAAACATTTCCCGTTCAAATGAGGAGTGGAAAGATCTTCGTTTCGGTTCCGGCGGAGTAACTTTCAATTAACAACTGAATTTACCGCTTCAAATTAGAAACCGCTGCTCCGCCAGCTTTCTTCCAAAAACGAGCTATGTTGAAGAGGAGGCTCTATGGAAAACAAACCTGCTCACAAAGAAAGCCGCTCAAACGACATTCCGACCCAACCGTGGCAAATCGAAGACATTCACCGCCATTTTCCAAAGCATACGCATGATGAAGTCCTGGAAGCTCTGGAAGATTGTCAGCGGGAATTGTCGGCCGCAGAAAATCGCAATCGAATCCTGGAATGCATGCAATCCCGCCTCGCGCCACAGGCAGGTGATGGGGTGGATTAAATCCGGAATGATCGCTCTCGAAAACGGGTGCGATTAAAAAGTGGTTGAGTTTGCGGCGCGCTCCGTTCCTTTGGAAATCTCACCCACTAATCACACCCGTTTGAGACCCGAAGAGAAAATTGGCCCTTTTCCACCCGAAATTCCCGCGAGAATACTCAAAAGTAAGGAAACCGGGCTGTTTATCCATTTTTTCGTTCTGTTTAGAACTCTGGTTGGCCAACTTGCCGTCAAAACAGAATGAAAAAGTAGCAGGGTTGGCCAACTATAACGGTTCTCAAAAATCATTTCCGGATCCGTTGTGATTGGAAGCTTTGTTAAGCTCG
This sequence comes from Verrucomicrobiota bacterium, assembly GCA_013820875.1. Lineage (GTDB taxonomy): Bacteria > Verrucomicrobiota > Verrucomicrobiia > Limisphaerales > JACDHS01 > JACDHS01. Next base: position 30,101 of record JACDHS010000063.1, read on the forward strand.
CCCTGATACGAATCCTTGGTTCGCACCACGTAAAGTGGTTTAGTGAATAATTTGTTCTCGTTTTCTCCCCCGCCGGAACGATTCAGTTGAATGCGTGTTGAAACACGAGTTTCACATCAGTGCGGCACGGAACGCCGCATTTATGCGGCAGCAGACTCCCGAACCCCAAAACGGTGCCCAGAACAACTGCCGC
>JACDHS010000064.1 GCA_013820875.1 Verrucomicrobiota bacterium
GTGTTGATCCTGTCACGGACCAACTGCTATGTTCTTCAATTTTAAAACTCTCCAATCTCCGCGAACTAACTCGCAGATCTTGAAGGGGCTCTTCACTTATCGCACAATTCAATTTTCAATGAGCAATGAGTGTTTCCACTCAAAATCTTTTTTAGGTTTCCACCCGTCATGGGGATAGAAAAACCGAGCCGTCTATTATCTTTCTGCGGCTCTTTCCATCTATTGTCAGATCTCGTTACTTTCGTAAGAGGACGGTTACTTTACTGATTCTTTTTCTTCCGTCAACTGACTTTATCGTTTTTTCCTCCGCATCGTCGCCTCAGCAAAACGCACGGGTTAACTTGCAACTTCAACCTAACTCAAGTTCCCCTACCGTCAACTAAGTTTTCCACTTTCTCAGGAATCCTCATTTTCCCCCTCACAGGGCGGTCAACTTATTGATTTCTTTTCCACTGTCAAACGGTTTCTTTTTTTTCTTCGACCGTCTCCCCTCAGGAGCGGCGGGAACATAGGCATGCAATCGAGCATGCGCAACGATTTCTTGGACCATGCTGGATTTTTCCTTCAAAACTCCCGCATCCATTATGTTTTCACCCATGAATCCCAAGGAAAAAACACGACAAGACGGCAAAAGATTGCCGAGTATCTTTGCGTTTGTTCTTGCAGAGGCATCAAGCTTTTCTTCCTCCATCAGAGCAATAGTCAGCTTTCTTATACGCCGTCTCTCCAACGATTCCGCCGACAACAACACGTGATTCAGGACTCCCAATTTATTTTTTCCGACTAAAATCACCGGGCATTTCAGTTCCGCAATGACATCAATCAGCAATAATCCTTTGCAAATGGGCACTTTCAACCCACCACATCCTTCAACCAGTAAAAGTTCACAACGCTGAGCGATGGCGTAGATTCTTTCCGCCACCATAGAAACAGAGATATTGGTTTGCTTTTTGGCTCGCGAAGCAATCGGCGCAACAGGATCCGGAAAATAATATGGATTAATCTCCCAAGAGCTTAACTCACCAGCCTGCAATTCCCTGAGAATATCGACATCCTTGGTATCCCCACAACAAAACGGTTTCATGGCCATCGCGTGACATCCCTGCTGCCGCAAGTAATGGAGCAACATTCCAGTCATTACCGTTTTACCGACTCCGGTATCCGTGCCGGTAACAAATATAATATTTCTGGTTTGATTCACGATTTAACGAATGAACGCCCCCAAACAACGCAAAAGCATTTCTCGGTCAAGAGAAATGCTTCGCAGAAACCAACCTAACAAGATGTCTTTATTGCGCAACCGGCTCTTCTTCGGAACCTGCTGGCGTTTCGTTACCTGGCACGCCTGGAGGCAAAGTATCTTTCGTGATCATCGTGCCGTCACCGAGGGTGGAATCCGACACGTAAATACGAAGGACAGGCACCCGTAAGGTATTCGCGAATGAACCGTCCGGCATCCGATAATCCTCTTCACCGCCCTCTGTAGCAAGTGTGAAGCGATAGCGCGTAAACGCCGCAAGGTCGAGACCGGTAGAGATGTACGCTCCAGGAACATGACCATAGTTGGGATTAGGAGTTCCGTCTGGATACAGAGGACTAATGTCATCACCGGTGTCACCCAATGGATACCAGGGGCTCCAACTCTGATTATCGCCGCTGATGGCCATTTCAACTCGCACGGCGGCGCCCTTCGGGACTTCCTGTTTCCACAATGGTGCAACCATGTTAGCCGGCAACGGCATTGTCATGACTGGCGATTCAAAACTTCCTTCCTTTGCTCCAGGCACCAGTTCGATTCCGTTCGGCGTCACCTGGACATTCTTCAATTTGTAATTCGCCCATGATTTCTTCGGATCGGTGAAATCTTCAATCATCCAGGTTGATTCCGCGTTCTTTTCTGGTTCGACATATTCATCTTCGACGGGCGCCAGTTCGGCGGTGGGCCGTCTGGACGCGTCTTGAAGGGCTGCCGCTTGCACTTGACCTCCCTGGATCTCTTCCGCAACGGGTGCTGGAGGCGGAGATTTCTTCATCATCATCCACAGGATTCCCACAACTGCCACCAGTGCAATGATGACGATAACCATCTTGCTGGAACTCTTTTGATTCTGATTTGTCGGTTCGTTAGCCATAATTTTTGAAATAGGTTTTACTCTGGGAAGATCATGAAATGAAACAGGGTAGAAATCATTTTTTCAATTAAATTGTGAAAAATAGGTTTTGCGATGTGTTTTCTCAGCACAACCCTGAACACGTGACAAGCCCCTGCCCCGATTGAATTTTTGTGCATTCTTTCTACGCTCAACACAGCTATGAAAAAGCCAGACCCACTTTGCAATGATGCCACCTTCGTTGGTAATCGCTCCGCTCAAAGCCTCGACCTCGTCGGGCCTGATAAAAAAACGCTGCGGGAAAAATATGCCGTCGGCGACCCGCACGACTGCCCCATGGGTTCCGCTGAGGAGATGAAACGCCGGGGTTATGTCGGCATCTATCTGAAGAATGCCCCCGTAAGATTTCGCATTCCCCACTCGAACCTGGTTTTCGCGAAAAGTTGGTAAACTTCTCAAATTTTTCTTCTCAATGCGGTTTATGCTCTTATAAACCCCATTGACGCCGCTTTGTTTCGCAACAAAGTTAGGCATTGATCAGACACGCCGTTTTCGATTGGCGTGTCATTTTCTATAATGAAAAAGCATTTTTATACGCTGCTGATTCTTTGCCTCAGCATCTCAGCCATTCCACTTCACGCCCAACAGGTTCCTGTTGTTGAAACCAATCTCTCCAATGGCATGCGGGTTCTCATGCTGCCGCGTAAGGATGAGCCGATGATTTCCGGCGGATGGGTTGCCCATGTCGGCAGCGCCAATGAACGCCCGGGCATCACCGGCATAGCGCATCTCTTCGAACACATGATGTTCAAAGGGACACCCACCATCGGCACCACGGATTATGAACGCGACCTGAAAATCATTGCCGAACAGGAACGTGTCCGTGAACTGATGCGCGACGAAGAAAAGGAGATGCGCGCGATGTATCGCCGCGGCGAAATCGATGATGTTCAAAAACCCGAAAACTTCACACCGCGTTATCGGGAGCTCGAGAAGCAATTCGCCGAATTGATCAAGGAACAACGTGAAGTCCTGGTGAAGAATGAGTTCGACAAAATCTACACCGCGAACGGCGGTTCCGGCATGAATGCTTTCACAAGCTCGGATATGACCGCTTACTTTATCACTGTTCCTGCGAACAAACTGGAACTCTGGATGTGGATGGAAGCCGAACGCCTTTTACGCCCCGTGTTCCGCGAATTCTATGCTGAGCGCGATGTCGTTTTCGAGGAACGCCGCATGCGCACCGAGTCCACGCCTCTTGGTAAATTTGCCGAATCATTCGAATCCATTTTCTGGGAATCGCATCCTTACCAATGGCCGGTCATCGGCTGGCCTTCCGACATTCCAGCCATCACCAAAGCTCAGGCCGACGAGTTCTACGCCACTTTTTATGCGCCTCAAAACATCACCTTAATCCTGGTCGGCGACTTCGATCCGCAGCAAGCCATCCAGTACGCAGAAGCGTATTTCGGCCGGATTCCACGCGGTAAAAAGGACGCACCGGATGTTGTCACATTGGAAGTAAAGCAAATTGCCGAAAAACGGATGTATGCGGAAGCCGAAGCCAATCCGCAGGTGGATATTATGTGGCACACCGTTCCTTTCGGGCATAAAGATTCCTATACCCTGCGAGTGCTTGCGCAGATTCTTTCCACCCGCACCGGTCGCCTTTACAAAGGCCTGGTTCTTGGCCCGCAAATAGCCACCTCTACCTGGTCCCATCCCGATCACCGCAAATGGGCTGGCCTTTTCAATATCGGTGGCGAAGCCAAAGAAAGTTTCACCCCGCAAGAAGTCGAGGAAGCGATTTATGAAGAGATGGAAAAGCTCAAAAGCGAAGAGGTTCCCCCGGAAGAATTGCAGAAGGTAAAAAATAATTTTGCCGCCTCCGAATACCGTAAACTCTCTTCTAATATGTCCATTCTCATGCAACTCGTTTTCTACGATGGACTCGGTAATTGGCGCGAAATCAACGAAGCAGGCGCTAAGATCCAGGCCGTTACCGCCGCCGATGTAAAGCGCGTCGCCAAAGAATATTTCACGAAAGAGAATCGGGCGGTAGCCGTTTACACCCGCAAGAAGGGCGCTTCCGAAAAAGAGCCCGCTCCAACCAAGACCAGCGAAACCACCTCGAACTAATGAAACGTTCCATTCTTTCTTTTTTCACAGTTGTCTCTGCAATTTTGATCGGTTTTAACTGCAACGAAACCCACGCCCAGCGGCAGCAGGTCAAAACAAATACCGCCTCGACTTCTGCAAAACCGAAAGCAGTCGGAGAAGCCGCCGCCAAAGGCGTGACGAGCGGTCGCAAAGCGGAGAGGAAAACTTCGGCTACAGATAAAATTCCCGATCGCCCGGAAAAACTGACCTTTCCCCCATTCCAGTACGATCCACCGAATCCGAGCGCGTATCGTGTGCAGCTAAAGTCTGGTCCCGTCGCTTACATCGTCACCAATCGCGAGTTGCCGCTGATAAACATCTCAATCCTTGTTCGCACCGGCGAATACCTGCAACCCGATGGCAAAGAAGGTCTCGCAAGCCTGACCGGTTATCTCCTGGCGCGCGGCGGCACAAAATCACAGACCGCCGAAGAACTCGAAGAACGACTCGCCTTTCTTGCTGCGCAACTCAGTTCCGGCATTGGTGAAACCCAGGGCAGCGTCAGCTTGAATCTCCTTTCCAAAGATCTCGACGAAGGTTTTGCCATTCTCCGCGAAGTCCTCACCGCACCGCGTTTTCAGGATGACAAAATCGCGTTGTTTAAATCGCAAACGATGCAATCCATCCGCCAGCGCAACGATGAATCCTCATCCATCGAAGGACGCGAACGCGGCTTCCTCGCTTTTGGCGAAACATTCTGGGCAAATCGTTACACAACGGCTGCCTCCCTCGAAAGTATTACCAAAGCCGACATGCAACAGTTTCATCAACGTTGGTTTTATCCCTCGAACTTCATCATCGCCGCCAGTGGCGATTTTGATTCGGAAAAAATGCGGGTCAAACTGGAAGAACTCTTCACGAACTGGCCGTTCGAAGGTGAAACTTCTTCTGATATCCCAACGAACACGGCATTTGCCAAACCCGGCATCTACATCGTGAACAAAGATGTGAACCAGGGTCGTGTTGCGATCATGTTGCCGGGTATTCACCGCGATGATCCCGATTATTTCCCGGCCGTCATTATGAATGACATTCTCGGCGGCGGCGGTTTCACATCGCACATTATGAATCGCGTTCGATCCGACGAAGGTCTCGCCTATTCCGCCGGATCGAGCCTGCCCGGTGGTGTTTACTATCCCCTCACCTTCACCGCTTCTTTCCAATCGAAATCGAGCACGGTGCCTTACGCGATCTCCATTGTGCTCGACGAAGTTGATAAGATGACGAAACAACCGCCGACCAAAGAAGAACTGCACGTCAGCAAACGTTCCTTCATTGATCGGTTCCCACGCGCCTTCGCGACGAAAGCACAAGTAGCCGGCACCTTTGCCCAGGATGAATTCACCGGTCGCTACGCAAAAGATCCGTTGTTCTGGGATAAATACCGCGACCGCCTCGATGCCGTGACCCGCGAAGATGTGCAACGCGTCGCCAAACGTTTTCTGCAATCAGACAAATACGCCATCCTGATCGTCGGCGAGAAAGACGAGATTTTGAAGGGACATCCGAATCACACGGTGAAACTGGAAGAGTTGACGGGCGGAAAAATCACCGAACTCCCCTTGCGCGATCCGTTCACAATGAAGCCGTTGGGGAGGTAAACGGGGGGGATTGGAGTGATGGAGTAGTGGAGTGTTGTTGGGATTTGGCGCTACGCGCCGAGTTCCATCACTCCATCACTCCATCACTCCATCACTCCATCACTCCATCACTCCATCACTCCATCACTCCATCACTCCATCACGTCCTTTCGCGGCTACCCAAAAAAAAGAACCGCCCGGAGTAACCCGGACGGCTTGAAGTTTTCAGAATACTGAATACTGATCAGAGCGTCTGGACGACGATGACCGCACTCTTCCCACTCTCCCCACCGTTATTCACGGCAGAAAGGGCGATCTCCACCTGCGAGTTGCCGGGCAACTGTTCCAGCAGGAAGTCCAGGTCAGACGAAGTGCCGACATGTCGCATCTCCTCATCCACACCGATCACACGCGCCCAGATGCGGCAATATTCGGCACGAACGACTGCCGGCCATTTGATCGAAATGGCGTTGGTCCCGATCAGAACCGCCGTCACACCCTCCGGCACAGGCGGAATCGGTTGCGCACCCGGTTTATTGAGACCAAATTCCACCCAACGCGAATCCAGCGGGGTGAGCTTCAAGCGCAACGTGCTCAATACTTCGCGCATCAGGAAACGCACTTCCTCCGCCTTGGCGGCGCGATCTTCGTGTAACCGTTGCCGATCGGCCTTTTTCTGGTTCACCGCCGCGTTCGCCGTCGTCAACGCGTTTTCCAATGCGAGCGTCTTCGCCGCCACCAGGTTCGACTCCGCCACACCCAGGGCCGGATTCGCGGTGAGATGACTTCCCAACTTGGTCAGGGCCAGCACCAATTTATCAACCGTGTTGGGAAGGGCCAGCGAACCGGTGAAACCAAACGCATCCCAAAGCTGCGAATAGGTTGAGGTCAAGGTCGGCCGCAGCAATTCCCGCACTGTGCGGAAATGATTGCGACCATTCGTGATGGCGAGTTGCTTGGCCTTGCGACTCGTCCCAAGATCGAGTTTACCCTGTTCGTACTGTGCGTCCAGGGATACGAGCTCCGCCTTTTTCGCCGTCAACGTTGCCTCGTACGTCTCGGGAAACCCGAGAATGGCTCCATAGCTGGTGATACCTGGAATGACCAACGTGATCTGCGGGATCAATTTCGCTGGTGAACTTGTGATTGCATTCTTCATAATAATACTCCGTTCAAACTGTCAGAACACGCAGGCTTGCCTAACGCGGCTCGCCCAGGGCTATATGATTTTGGTTATTTCACACGCCAGTGTTTCACTCGTGCCCTGACGGAGTATTTTTTGCCAGAAACATTTGGGCTACGTAAGGAGTACAATTGCAGCAATTACTTTCCTCCCCCTCGGACCCCTGACTTTATAGGTTAAAGCTCACCAAAAATATTTTTCATTTTTTGTTTAAGAAAACAGAAGGCAAACACGAATTTGGCAGAAGTGATTCGGTGCATGGTTGAATCGTTGCATCGGTTCAGGCGACCTCGGGAAGTTCCATACGACCCTGTCTATCAAAGTCTTATTCGTGTCAATTAGTTGTCTATTCGTGGTTAAAACTTTCCATTACTTCTTCATTTTTGCGATTTTTGCGTTCTTTCGCGGCCATTCCAAATGCGGTTTAACCAGGATGGGCATGATTTTTTTATTTAGCCGCGAAAGAACACATAGAATGCAAAAAAGAGATTGTGATGGGCGATCTCAGGTTCTCTTCGCAAACCGATAAGTATCCGTCTCCATATTCCGCCAAAGATTCGCCCCCCTTTTCCCCTTTGCTCCCCTTCTCCTTTTCTCCATCCCCCTTGCCCTTTTGCGATCTTTGCGTTCTTTCGCGGCTAATATCCCGCTTTCAATCGTAAATCGAAAATTAGTGTTTATTCGTGTCCAGTCGTGGTTAAAAATCTCCCACCTATGGTTAAACAACAACTCACCCCTGACCAGGAATTCGATCAACTCGTAGTCATCGTAGCCAAACTCGCCTTCAGCCAGCAAAAGAAAGTCACCGAGCTGCTGCGCGAAGTACACTACATGTATCACGACCCCGCCTTTGCGCGGTATCGTCCCTACCTCAAGCTCTTTCGCGGCTGGCTCGTAATACCTTATTCTTTTTGGATGAGAGACATGATCGGCGCTGGCCGTTATCTCGTCGCACGCATCCGCGCCGGGGAGGTTCTGTCCGCCCGCTTCATTCTCTTCATGCGTTTTATGCGCGAATTCCCGCCTGAGATCGCCCAGAAGATCGTCGCCATGCACGAGCACGATGTGCAGAAGGGAAAATACGATAGCTGGACCCGCTCCAGTAAACGCTTCGATGCCTACGAAAAACAAATCCTGAACGACCCGCACCTGCGCGAGGAATGGGAGAAAATAAAATCCCAGTTCAACGTCGATCTCTACCGCAACCCCGTCGGCATCCTTCGCCGCTACGTCTACAGCGAACGCAATTTCAAGGGCGACGACTGGTATTTCACCTTCGACGACGATGAATCCGCCTTTTACGAAATTTTTACGAATTTCTGTGAACGCTTCGATTTATGGGGCATGGAGGGAGAGACCCCTTTATTGCTCAAACTGACCGTCAATATCCTTCCAGTCGGGTTCATGATCGTGATCCCCACCTACATGAGCCTCGATGGCGGACGCGACATTCGCTGGAAGAAAATCACCGAAGTGATGAGTGCGCTCGGTGCCGCCCGGATGGGAGCCCGTCGCCTGGCCGCCAAGGAAGATCGCGAAGACGAAGCGCTCCGCATCAAAGCCGCCAATAAACAGGCCCTCGCAGATGGCAAAAAGGGCAAGGACCGCATCGAATACATCATCCGTGTAGTCGGCTTGCCCGCCAACACCGAAGACCGCACCATCCGACTCCGCCTCAACCTCGCGGACGAGATCCTGGCCGAACGACAGGAAGAAGAAGGATTTGATCATCCCTCATTTCACACCCCGTATCACCTGGACAAATACCCCGCCCAACCGGCAACCGCGAAAACCAAATCAACCAGTCCCGCAATCACCCACCCCGCGAACACCTCCACCCTCGCCTACGTCAAAGCCGCCGCCGCCGAACTCAGTGCAGAAGAAAAAGCGGAGTTGAGGAAGTGGTTGGGGAATTGATGGGTTTGACCTCGATTCTTTTCACATCCTATCCAGAACGGGACAGGATGTGAATGCCTAATGTTTGCGCATTAAAAAAACGAGATTGGATGAAATGAATGCCGATGGAACGATTGAACCTTTTTCGCTTTAGAAAAACTTAGCCGTCTCACCGGGACTCGACGCAACATACCCTATCTAAATCAGGAGAAAATTTGAAGATTAGCAGAGGATACTCACACTATCGAGAGACTTAGTAAGATTGGACGAATTCGTGCAGCAATCCATGGAGGCGATAACTGCATAATCTTTGTAAACTGAGTACGCCACAACGCAACATCGTCGGTAAATTCTTGGCGATAACGTCCTTTCAAAACACGTTCAATAGCACTGACGGTGTCCCCGCTTATTGAACTTAAAACTGTGAAAAGAAATAGGATTTGCTGCCGTTTTCGATCTTTGCTCGCAGCCTCAGCAGCTTTAGCAAAGAGGTGAGGCAAATTACACCTCAGAACATCTCCACCATGCGCTTGAAGAGCATTTAGTGAATCGAAAAGTGTTTGCAAAAGATTAGAATCCAAAGTCATGAGAACGCTTTGCCAGGTATCACCACCAACAATCTTCCACACCTCGTCAGGCGAGATACCGTTTAAGTGGGCGCGACATCTTAGGGCAAGAATCGCAAGTGCTTGGGTACCTTGATCCAGTTCCGTAATCTTTGAAAGCGCTTCGAGTAGACCTTTATTCTCCTCCACGCCTTCTCTCATCGATAAAAGGTCAAAGAAGCTCACCTGTTGATCTTGATTCTCCATCAAGCAGAAAACATTGTTCGCCGCCTCAATGGGAGAAACATCAAATGGATAAGTAACAGAATCGGCTAAAGGTGCGGGCGGGAACCAGAAAGAAAGACTTTCCCCTACCGCCTGCTCGAAGTGAGCGCGTTTCTGCGGGTCGATCTCTGCGAATCTGAGTGCCGACAACTTTTTACCGATGTGCAGTTCTAATGCTAACGACCAAGGTTGCGTTAAAAAGAGCGTCGCGTAGCGGATAGAGCAAGGTTCCATTACAGGGTTTGCCGACTGCCAAGCGAAATTCGCCTCGGCCATCGCCTTTCTAATACCTGTTGCCCTTAACTCCTTTATCAGGTCTGTGTTTCCGACGAAAGCCGAGGCCACCTGTTCAGATAACCACCAGGCTAGCCGGACAACAGGCTCACTGTTGCGCCCTGGACGTTGGCACTCGAAATACTTTAAGTAATGCTGTGCAAGTTCACACCGCAACATCCATTCTTGTGTCCATTTGGTCTCTATCTCTGCAGTGGATTTCTTTATGGGAGTGATGATCTCGCAAATTTCGGACCACAAGTCCTGGTGCTTTTCTTCAGGCACAAAGTTTGGATGTTGGCCGAAAAGTTGGCACGCGTGATACCGGGCTACAGGGCTCATGGTTGCGTTTGCCCATTGCCAAGTCTCCTGCCAAATGTCTGTGTATTCACGTTTTAATACGAGCCATTCATCAAGAACTCTGCTCATTCCGAACGAAGGGGCTAAAGGCACATCACCAACTTCTCGATAGTACATCTCACAGGCACTACTGAAACAATCAGCCTCGGTCGCAATTTTCCTAATAAGCGCATCGATTTCGGCATGCTGCTTACTCAAAAGAGGCACAGACAATTCAATAAATTCAACACTCGACAGAGGAGGCTTGATTAGCTTGGAAAAATAAACATTTAGACCCGGATTATAGTTTAGTCGAAGGCATTGTTTGAATGCGGCCAAATTCAAGAAAAAATCATCAACGATTGCATCGAAAAGAGTAATGGCTGTCCCCCCCCAACTTTCAATAGCTTCGGAGAAAAGGAGTTCCTTGGTTTGTCGAAGCAGAGACTGCAACCTTTCGGGTTGTGGATGTCTTAATCCTCCGACGATTGAAACGAAATGATTGTACGCCGCTATCCGCCACTTGCGATCGGAATTCAGCAGCAACGGCGCGACCTCAATCACTAAGGCCTTTTCTTTGTCGCCTTTTGCGTAATGGGCAATGATTGGTCCAAAGCCAGTTTGAATTCGATCAGGATGATCTGAACTTGATAGGACGGCGAAACCATACTCGTTTTCCAATCCAGCGTAATCACCACTAATCACACCGGTTTTGATAAGAATCGTGCCCGTGCGCGCGTCAATTTCGTTCAAATGATGAAAAGCATGCCTAGCGAGCAGTGCCTTAAGCGCCTGTTGTTCATTTCCAAAACGGTTATTAGTTTCAGACTGCATTGATCACCTCCGCTAAAAACCTCGAATAGTCTTGCTCTGATAACCCAAGGTTTCTGGCTATTCTGCGCAATGTTTTATTCCCGCGTTCATGGTCATTTGAGTATAATAAGCAAATCAGTGCCTGGCTGATGACACTGCGTGGGTGCATTGCAGAGATAGCTTCCGCCAACAACTGACCAACCATTTTCGGTGGCGAAGGTAGCAGCTCATGTATAGCCCAAGTAGTAATGGCATCAGCCTTTTCTTCGGATATTTCCACATCGTTACCAACGTGGACAAGAAACTGAGCGATTGTATTTACCCATTGCAAAAACGATCGGACGGCGACAGACGCCGGTGGGTCAGTTGGTTCAAACCCCGCAATTAAACCGGCATCGCGCATACAGTCATGAACATAATGAGCAATTTCCCGCAGTGGCTTCCCAGGGGGATTTGATAAGTAGCGCTTGGTCAAGTTGAGCAAGACCGCGCTCGGTGGCATTAAAAATCGATACCGCCACGAAATGAGTTTAAGGTACGCATCGGCGAACTCATCATCACGAATTAAACCTGAAGCAGCCAATTGATGCAGGAGTTTATCAGTGCCAAACACGGAACCAACCGAACCCTTATTTTCATTGAACGCTATAGTTTGGCACGCCCGGTCATCAGCAAAAAGAGGAACCTTCTCCTGCTTTGCAAGAAGGTATGCAGACAAATAAACTTCTCGATCGACATCATCATCGGTCGTCTTTCGCTTTGTACGAGGCGCGTGCGGAATCTGAACAAATCTCGCATCGCTACGAATTTGTTCCCACATCTGAGAATGCCACGTATATACCTCCTCCAATGCCTCAATCCCTCTAACATCACGAAGCAATTCATCGCGACCTTCTGAGGAAATGTGCACGTCAAAATATTTAATGAACGCTTCAAGGACGCCGACATTTTGTAGAGTCTTTAGAGTGGATAGTTCAGCAACGAGAGATTGGGTATGCTTCAGAGCTGGATGCTCATGATCCACAGTTGAAGGGCGGTGCGCTACAGTAAAAACTTCGCTGTATTTGCTGTCCGAGATTTGCCCCGCCGCACGCAGCACTTCAGCAACGTCACGTATTTTGTAAGAATGTCGGATGTCTTTCTCTTCGGCGTACTCGCTGAGGTATGGGAAAGGCTCAGGCTTACTTGCCTCAGCTTCTAAAACTTTGATTCTGAGCCCATCAAGGCATTTCTTAATTTCAACAAGAGATGTCTTTTGCGACTTCTGATGTAGAACCAAACGGCTACTTTCATCTAAAATCCTTTGTACATAAGCCGACGGTATCAACAACCTGCCAAAATATTGAGCAGCCTTTTCAAGCAAACCTAAGCGATGGAGCGTTAATAGCGCAGTTAAATCAACCGCAACCGGCTCGCCTTGCTGCGAACACTCAATCTCTTCGAGGCTTCCTTTATCCTGTCGCCGCCGCACATAGAAGCCATTGGTGGAATAAATTGTAAATTCCGCGCAGACAAGGGGATCATCACCTAGCCAACCTATTGGTTGCGTGCGCAAGAACCATCCCCAATAGGGCACACGTCCGAGCATCTGCTCAACAGCGAGCCACGGTACTTTTCCTTCAATTGAGAATCTTAGTAAAGACTCCCTCTTTTCTCTGAATTCGTCGGCGTGTCCTTTTACCTCATCTAAAGAAATCTGGCGAAGGGCGCCCTCAATTTTCCCTTCGTCCTGAAGCTGCTGCAAACGCAACAGAGCTTCGTGGGCAGGCATGTCTTTCTGCGCGGCATGTGCAATCTCCAGAAAAGCGCCAACGAAGCCAGGATGATCCCAATACTGCTGTCGAACCGCTTGCAAGCCTTCAAACGCAGCTTCGGGCTTGTTCTTAGCCTTAAGAAGTCCCGCACGACGTATATATGCCTCAACCGGCACACCGATTGATTTGCAGAGAACTTCATAAACGTTAAGGCTGCCTTCGCTATCTCCGGCCTGTTCGAGGCTCAAAGCGCGGTTGAAAGCATGTGATGGCTCTTCAGGCTGTAATGTCTGCAAAACTGCAAAATGTTCTGCGGCTATATGATACTTCTGCTGTTTGCCGAGGATTGTTGCTAAGCGCCACCTTGCACGGACGTTTTCAGGTTCAAAAAACAGTTGCTGCTGGATGAGCTGGGTGGCCTCAGCCAATTCGTTAAGCGTGATAGCAACTTGCGCAGCACGTTCATAAATCTCTGGATGCGGAAACACTTCGACCGCTCGTTGCAGAGCCCGAAAAGCTTCCTCGCCGTTGTTGGATTGCAAATTAATGTCAGCCCATCTTTGAAGCCACTGGACATCGTTCTCATCACGAATTTCTTCAAGTAGTAACCGTGCTTCCGCGGCATATCCTTGTTTCTGCAGGTTGTTTGCTTTCAGCAACTTCACTTGAAAGTGAGCCTGAGGCAGCAATTGAAGAGCAATATTCTTTGCTGATTCGCTCTCTTCAGCGCTCAAGTCGTCAGCTAAGGAATCCAAGACTCGGAACAACTGGACTTTATCCGCTTCATCCTTGGCGTCTCCAACCATACCTTTTGCAAGTTCGAATGCGCTATCAGGTTTGCCGTCAACGACATTGAGCAACAGCGCAGCCATAATCTTCGCTTCGAATGATTTCGGGTGGTCGCGCTGCAACCGGCCCGGTAAATCTTTTGGCATCTTGATCCATCTAGCCAACACCGCCTCGCCCAGCAACATTGACACGGGTGTCCTTGTAGCTAGCAGGTCAGCCAGTTTCTCCGGTTCCAGTTTTTCCCCCAACAAATGCGATACTTTCAGACCGAGTTCGACTACCGTTTGGTCGAGTTCAGTTTCGACATGCTTGTTTGCTTCGATCAAAAGGAGAAGTGGCATCAGAACTTCTCTAACCTTCGCCAACGTCAATCGTTCGGCCTCGGTAAGAATGTATGGTGACACTGAACTTCCTGGCTTTCTTTCTGCGAAGGCACCTCTGAACAGCACTTCAGCAAACGTTAAGCGGCATTTGTCGCACTTGATTCTGTTCTTCAGCTTTTGAGATACTAGAAAAACGCGTTCCGCGTTGTCTCTCTCTCCGTTCGAGCCAAAGGCTTGGATTGCAAGTTCGATCCATTGTTCGTGCGGTTGCTGATCTCTGACGATGTCTGCGGCTTCACGATTACGTTCTGCCTGCAGGAGGATGACTAGACGCCTGCGAGTAGATGCAGGATCGGTTTTACCCTCTAGCTGAGCCAATCCAGCATCAGCTCCATTTTGCATTGCAGCAAGGAGAGCTTCAAGGCTCTCTTGTTCGTGCTTTAATTCAGTTTTCATGTTTGGCCTTGTTTAGAAGCTCATGAACTTTGCCAAAATCGGAGTGCTCATACCTGGAAATACTCTTCATTTCGACCCGCGCCAATAATTGATAGAGTTCAGTAGTCTTGCTTCGAGACAAACGTACGCTGTGCACCTCAATCCAGTGCTGAAGATCTAGAGCAATCTCACGAGCCTTTGGAAAGTCGATATCTAAGAGTTCTTGTAAACGTTCTATCCACTCCGACGCTTCTTCGTCCAGCGCGCCGGCGGGGGTCGGAATGTATTCTGGTGTATTCGCCTCGGGAACTTCGATTGGAGGCATGCCTGCTGTGATCGGCATTGTGAGCCCTTGTACAGCACTCTGCAAATCAGCGATTTTTTGGAGAAGAATCTCCATAGGCTCACCCGCGCCACCGCTGTTCTGGAAACGATTCGGAACAGCAGTTAATTTTGATTGGTGAACATCTCCCTCAGTTGGCGCCGCAATTACGACGTTGATTTCTACATTACCGAAAAAATTTTGCACCGATGATTGGCCCGCCGCTGTCGGCGCTGTTTTCTGCAACGGGCCTAGTGAGGGGGGCGGATTGTCTCCAAAACAATCTTCTTCACCCGGCGATACACTTGACTTTCCCTAGAGCCCGGCTTGCAGATAGTGATGTGATTTTCGTCCAATGGAACAACCGCGACACCTGCGATACCAGGGTCAGCCGTTGTTTCATTTACAACCAGAATGCCTCCAACTGTCTGCTTCTCACAGTAAACCAGTGTCTTGATTTTGGAGATTTCTTTGTGATTGCGGTACCATTGGTTCAGATCTCGCAGATTTGGATCATGCGCTTGCAGTTCGTCTATCGTAACTGTCGCTCGAAGCAGACTTCCAATGTGCTGCAGCCATGATGCCAAGTCAGCACCTGAGTGAGGAGTCGATAAGAACACAATTGCTTTTGTTTGATCTGCGATTTTCTGATACTCGGGATTACCGCTGTCACATGCGTGCCGCAATAACTGCTTCACTAGCAAGCCGCCAAGACTATGGCAAATAAAAACAATGGGACGCGTTCCTATATCATCCAACTCAAGAAGATCCAAAATATTGGTCGCACGATCAACTAAGGGCATCGCGGTTCCCTTCCAAGCGGTTGAGCTTACAGCATATCCTACTGACCAAATCCCAACATTAGACACGTCGTTTCCCAACCATTTGGGCCAAAAATCTTCCGGCATGTCACTCGGATGCCATGTCGTCACTGCATCGCCATCCAATCCATGGACGAATATTATATCCGCTAGCCGATCAGGGCAGTCACAGTTCGAGATATTGTGAAGTTTAGATTTCATCACCCACTAATTTGATTAAGTTCCACGTCCCTTTCCTTTTCGGCGTCGCCACTATGCGGCTCGATTGTTTCGTAATGCTATGGAACGATCCCGAACATACATTGAGGTCCCTTCCGGACAAGCGTTTTGGTTGATAATTCCTGCGGGGGGGGCGGCGGAAAACTGGCATCACCGAGCAGATCGAAGACTCGGGATGCATGTCGCACACCAAACAACTTTCGGGCGAACTGGCCGGTTGCATCTGGCTATTGAACGGTTCCCAGAATTTTTGCGATTTTAGGTAATAGAACGGCATGCGCAGATCGAGCCGGGTCGGCCAGCGGTCGGCGACGATGGTTCCGTAGCTGCGGAACCGGAGCGCCAATCCAGCACTTCGCGCGAAGGTGCGCCCGGTCAGTTCTCCGGCTTCGGCCATGTCGAGCAGGCTGAGAAGGAGAAGCGGTTTGTGCGGGGCTTTGCCGCGAAGGGCGCTCCCAGCTTTGGCGATGTTTGGGTTCAGCTTCGTCAGTTTGCCCAGCCAGGTTTTTGCGTATTCGTCGGACATCGGTTGTTGGGATGAATTTGTACAGGGAAATAAATCGGTTGTCGCCTGACAATGCGTTCTGTTCGGTGGAGTATTTTCCCTTTCCGGTGATGGCTCTTGTGCTCCCGGAAAAAAGGTCACAATCACGGTTTTTGACCATTTTTTCCGGCGGATTTTTTCCCTTTTCCCGGGAATGATCAACTTTTCCGGCGGATTCTTTCCGATTTCCCGGGAACGATAAACTTTTTCGCCAGAAATTTTCCTTTTTCCCGGGAACGACGATCTTTTCCGCCGGAAATTTTGCCTTTTCCCGGGAACGGAGACTTTTTCCGCCGGAAATTGTCATCTTTCCCGGGAACGGGTATCTTTTTCGCCGGAATTTTTCGTTTTTCCCGGGCACGACAATCTTTTCCGGCGGAAATTTTGGGTTTTCCTGGGAAAGAGGATCTTTTCCGGCGGGAAAAATGGCCGTTTACTGCTGTTCCCGGTTGTAGGAGAAGGATTTACGATTGGGGATTGACGATTGACGGGCGGTTTTCGGGTTCGTTCTTGTCCTCTCCCGAATTTCATTATGACGAAGCACTTGGAAAATTTGCTCCAACCTGGGAATATCCCACCCTGCACCTGGCGATCACAAAGCAAGGCACAAACGGGCTATTGCGGGTCATGGGCCCACTTGGGTCGTCCTACACACTCCAATCTAAAACGGATCCGTCAGCAACGAACTGGCACTATTTTTGGAGTTCAAAAATTGACGCAACTGGGTTTGACGAATTTCCTATACTCCTATCTTTCCCCGCGCGATTTTTTCGGACCGTGCATCCGTGAGCTTTATCCCAGTCTCCATTATCGATGGTAAGTCGGAGAGCGGCAGGCCCTGTTTCGGTGCGGAAGCACCTCCAAAAAAACGGTGGGGTTTTGCGTAACCGCGTGAGCGGTTCGTCGATCAATTTGTTCTGTTTTGTGAAAACCCTGACTTCTGTCTTCCGCAAATCGTCGTGGAGTTTGGTGCGTGCGTGTCGCTCGTTTGAGATATTCGGATGCGAGGGAGTTGGTAATCACTTGCTCTGAAATAGCAACATGCACGTACCAGGTTTGGTGAGGATTCGCGGAAGGCAGAAATTAGGGTTTTCACACAGGAAAACCCCACCGATTGGTCGACGAACCACTCACGCGGTTACGCAAAACCCCACCGGGTTTTGGACGCTGGCGCGGAACGGACCGCGCCTTTGGATTACCTTCCGGATGGAGGCGGGTGGCTTCGGGTCCGTGTTCCTGGAATTTCGTTGGAGCGGTTACGGGTAAGTCCCAGCCTTTATTACCAATGGTAAGTCGGAGAGCGATCGGCTGTGTTTCGGTGCGGAAGCACCTTCAAAAAAACGGTGGGGTTTTCCTGTGTGAAAACCCTGACTTTTGCCTTCCGCAATTCCTCGTGAAGTTTGGTGTGTGCGTGTTGTTCGTTTGAGATATTCGGATGCGAGGGAGTTGGTAATCATTCGCTCTGAAATAGCAACACGTCACGTACCAGGCTTGGTGAGGATTTGCGGAAGGCAGAAATTAGGGTTTTCACAAAACAGAACTATAAACGAGACGAACCGCTTACGCGGTTACGGAAAACCCCACCGATTTTTTGGAGCATCACCTAGCGGTGATGCAAAGGCGATGTTTGGGTTCAGCTTCGTCAGTTGGCCCAGCCAATGTTTTGCGGGTTTGTCGGGCATCGGGTTGTGGGGATGAATTTTTACAGGAAAATAAACCGGGTGTCGCTTCGTAATACTTTCCGGTTCGTGGATACTTTTCCCCTCTGCTTTTTGGTGGCTCTGAACCCGGGAAAAAAGGTTTGATTCAGGGCCAGATCGGCATTTTTTTCCGGCGGAAAAGTTCTGATCAGAAGCTGATAACGATTTTTCCCTCCGGTAAAAATCGTAATCAGAAGCTGACGGAGACTTTGTCCGCCGGTAAAAACGCCAATCAGCCTCTGACGGCAACTTTTCCGGCGGTAAAAATGCCGGTCTGGGGCTGTTGCCGGTTTGTAAATCGCTTACAGCGAGCGATTTACGATTTGGGGATCGGGGGCACGCTGGTGTCGGCTCACAATCGGCATGGGATTCGATTTTTCCGGTCGCACCCGACGTGAAGTGGCTCTGATTCCGGACGGTGCTCGCGAAGAAAAGGTCAGAGCCTCCTGACGTCGTCTGCTACCAAAAAGGGGCGCAAACCGGGAACATGCCGCACCAAATAATCCAACGGCAGCAGTGCCGTTTTAGATAATTCTTTAATCCGTCCTCAACTCGACCACGGGGCGAGCATCTTCGATGGGGAAATTTATCTCCTCGGGAAAAATGACTTTGATCGTATGGAAACGGTTCGTCTGCCATTGATCCTCGCGCAAGAGCCAATGCTGAACAAATTCAGCAACCGTCTTGCGGCATTCTTCTCGGACGAATTTCAGGTGTCGTCGATCGCCCGCATACTTCTCAAGTGTTGGCGTAATGCTTTTTTGCAGGTCGTCAAGCTGCTCCTGGGCGTTGAAACGAGCCCAGCCGGATGAAGCGCGTTTCTCCATTTTATCGGTGTGAATCGCCGGAGGGAGGCTCGGACGAATCTGCGGCGCATAAACGATGCAGGTGTTGCCCGAGACATCCAAACGCCACGGATCGGATAACTGCAGGTGATAGCGATAGGTGACCGGCACTTTGATTTCAACAATGGTTGTTCCCAGGTACAAATAATCCCAGGCAACCGTTTTCATGTCGGACCGTTCGAATGTTTCGGTCTGCATGGAAGTCGCCAGTTCGAGGTTGCCGCCGGGAGTGCGGGAGAGTGTGGGGACCGCCGCGAGGAAGGTTTCGGTGATGGTTCCCTGGCTGAACCGTTGTGCGACATCGCCGAGCTTTTGCAAACCTTGATCCACCGCCTTGCTGACGGCCTGGGCACTGGTCTCGATGCTATCCTTGCCCGACTTTATAAAATAAATGAAGCCGATCAAAGGCAGGGAGAAGATGAACACGATGGCGATGGGCCAGCGGAAATGGATCCACCAGGGCGTCTGCCGGGGTGGGTTGGGTGGAACGTCATTCATTGTGTTCAGAATTGTTTATTTTTTACCGGTCAACCGATTCAAACCGGCCCACGCCAACAATGCCAATCCTGCTGGAGTGCCGGTGATGGAGGTGGGCACGGCGGCCAAAACTCCCAGGACAACCGCCAGCGCGAGAGCGCGGCCGACAGCATCATTTTTGAGGAATCGTTGCACCAGGAAAGTCGGCACGAAGACGGACAGGAAACTCAGTGGAATGGTGATGGTCCAAAGGAGCGCTGCCCAATCCGCCAAATTCCAAAGGTTATCAATCACCAACAACATCACGGCAGCGAGGGGATGAATGGGTGAGGGCGGCACCCCGCCTTCGGCTTTTTCTTCAGCTTTCCCCGTTCGAATGACCGGCGGCTGGTTCATGCCTTATTATTTTGCATGCGGGCACGAGCTGCAAGGGATTTACGATTGGAGATTGACGATTGACACGTGGATAATTCAAACCTACTCGTCAATCGTAAATCCAAAATCGTAAATCCCCTCAACCCCCTCACGCTTCCCGGTAGCGTTGAGCCACAGGGAAACGGCGGCCCATGCCGAAGGCTTTGCTGGTCACTTTCAATCCTGGGGCGGCCTGGCGACGTTTGTATTCGTTCAGATCAATCAGGCGGATGATCCGTTTCACGGTGGCTTCATCGAAACCCATCCGAATGATTTCACCGGAGGATTTCAAGTTCACCACATACTCGTGGAGAATGGCATCGAGAATCTCGTAGGGCGGCAGCGAATCCTGGTCGCACTGGTCGGGCCGCAACTCGGCAGAGGGCGGCTTGGTGATGGTGGATGCGGGAATGATTTCACGCTCGCGATTGATCCAGCGGGCGAGGTTGTAAACCATTGTCTTCGGCACATCGCTGATCACTGCCAGGCCCCCGCACATATCGCCGTACAAGGTGCAATATCCGACGGCCAATTCGCTTTTGTTTCCCGTGGTGAGCAGGAGTGAACCGAATTTGTTGGAGAGCGCCATGAGCAGGTTGCCGCGAATGCGTGCCTGCAAGTTTTCCTCCGCTGTATCTTCAGCGCGATCCCCAAAGATCGGTTTCAACTGCTGTTTCATCCCGGCAAACGCAGTTTGAATTGGCACCACGTCGTATTTGATCCCGAGATTTTCTGCGAGCACACGGGCGTCATCGAGACTGTGTTGCGAGGAGAATTCGGAGGGCAACGAAACGCCATGCACGTTTTCCTGGCCGAGCGCTTCCGCAGCCAGAACAGCGGTGACGGCAGAATCAATGCCGCCGCTCAAACCGAGCACGGCGGACTTGAAACCGCATTTATGAAAATAGTCGCGCAAACCCAGGACCAAAGCGCGATAGAGTTTTTCTTCTTCGCAGGGCAGGGTGAAAGGGATGGCAACATTGGACTCGGTGTCGGCAATCAGAAAGTCCTCCTTGAAAATTTCGCCTTGGGCAATGAGTTCACCGCTTGCGTTGAACACCATGCTGCCGCCATCAAAGATCACTTCGTCATTGCCGCCGACGGCATTGCAGAACACGAGCGGGATTTGGGCTTTTTTGGCGAGCTTGGAAAGCATGTCGAAACGGATTTTGTTCTTCCCGAGATGCCAGGGTGAGGCGGAGACGTTGAATAAAATTTTTGCGCCTGCAAGGGCGAGTTCGATGGGCGGATTGCGTCGGTAGCGTCGGTCGGGCCAGAAATCTTCGTCATTCCAAATATCTTCGCAGATGGTTACGCCGAGATTGGTTTCTCCAAAGGGCACGGGGCTGTTGCACTCGGCTGGCTCAAAGTAGCGGTCTTCATCGAAGACGTCGTAGGTCGGGAGCAGTGTCTTGACGCGAGTTGCCACGATGCGCCCGTTTTGCAGAAGAGCGGCGCAATTGGTCACCGGTTTGCCGGGCCGAACTTTATTTTCACCAACGTAACCCAGGAGCATCGCGGTGGGGCCGGTGATTTGGGCGAGTCGCTCCAGGAGTTCGAGATTTTGTGCGACAAAGTTTTTCTTAAAGAGCAGATCGCGCGGCGGATAACCGGTGGTGGTGAGTTCAGGAAAAATGACGAGGTTAACGCCAGCGGCAACGGCGCGGTGGTAAGCCGCGAGAATTTTCGCTTCGTTTCCGGCGAGGTCGCCGACGGTGGTGTTGATCTGGGCGAGGGCAACTTTCATGTCGAAGGTTAGCGTTTTTGGAAAAACGTATCCTGCAGCGAACCACGTTCCGTTTTGATCACAGAACCAGTTTCAATATTGTGCCGCGCAAACCAGCCCTGTGGAGTTTCGAGGACGTATAAGATATTCGTGGAGGCGGCAATGACGGCATTGGTGTTGTGTGGTTCCAATTTGTGGATCTCCTCAATGACCCCTTCGGGGCTGATGTAGGCGGCCGAGAGGGGAATCAGTGTGTTCTTCATCCAGAAGGAGGCGCGCTGCGGGCCGCCGAAGATAAACAGCATCCCTTCGTCATCCGCCATGTTGGTACGGAACATCATGCCGGTTTGAACCTCGTGCGGACGATAGGCCAGTTCGGTGATCATTTCCTGGTCGCCGATAAAGAGTTTGATGGTTTGGAGTTTGGGTTGTGGCGCACCGGGATATTCCCGTTCGGTTGCGGCGACATTTTCCTGCTGCGGTGCGGGCGTCTCCGGCTGATTGCAACCGGCCAGCAATAAACTGCTGAGAAAAATGAAAACAGCGTGTTTCAACTTCACAGTGCGAACAGTGCTTTGGGTTTGGCCGGTTTTCAACTGTTTAGACAGGCTTACCTAAACGCCGTTTTCGTGTCGTTCAACAGATAGACACCAAACCAGCGCTGGCTGTCCGTGGCGGAGCCGATGACTTCGAAAGTGACTGGTTTGCCGGGTTGAATGAGTTCGCCGTGCAACTCGACCGTCAAAACACCACTGCCATCTTCTGCGTTCGTTTCCATCGGCTGATATCGGACGGAAGCTTTTTTGTCGGTGGATGCCCACGATTTCTCGGCCAGGACAACGTCGAACTGTAACAGGGATTTACCATTGGCTTTCAACTGGAACTGGCCGCTCGGCTGCGAAATCAAACCCATCGCCACTGGCATCTTAAACTTGTAGCTCTGGTCCAGTTTAATCGCGTCGGGCATCACGTCCGATTGCCAGACGACTTTCGATTTGCCGTCCGTCTGACGGCAATGCGCGAGCGGCAGGACACCGATCCAACTCGGGTAATCCAGCCTTTCGCTTGTGGAGATCAGCTTGGCAATTCCATTCGTTGCGCCTTCAAACAATTTCTCGCGGTCAATCCGTACTTTCGGGGCTTCAACCTTTGGCGCCGCTGTTTCCGATGCGCTCTGGATGAACGCAATCATATCCGCGAAATCCTGCGCATTGCGACCTTCTTCCAGGCCCTCTGGCATCAAGGAAAGAGCCGATGCTTTCATGGAGGCAATGTCAGAACGAAGAATGGTTTGTTTGCCGCCCCCCACCTGGTTCAACGTCACGCTGGTGGCCGTTTCTGCGCTCAGCACGCCTGAGATCGAACGGTCATCCCTGGTATCCACATTGTATTGGATGAAACGAGGTTCAATCACTGCGTTTGGATCGAGAATCGCGACAAGGAAATCGGCGATGGATTTGTTGGCAATGGGGGTCAAATCGGGGCCGACGGCAATCCCCTGCCCTCGCAAGGTATGACAGTTGGCGCACATCTGGTTGTACAACTCGGCGCCATGTTGCTTATTGCCGGTCAGCGTCGGAACTTCCCCAAGGAATTTGCTGAGCACAGCGTGGCGCGACTCATTCACCGGGAACAACTTCTTCGCCCGTTTCTGCAGCTTCTCATTGCTATGACTGGTCAACTGTTGCCGGGCATTCAGCGAAATTTCAGCAGGGCTGATGGTGTTTGCCTCAATGGCATCGAGAACGGCCGCAATCCCTTCCTCGCGAGCGAGCAGAAAATCCAACAACTGCGCGCGAACACCGGGCAGATAATTCTTCCAGCCGGGCACAATCAATTTCGGCAATTGAGGATCACGCTGTTTGCGCAACGCAGCCAAAGCGGCCTTTTGCAAGCCAGCGGTTTCCGCGCCGGTGGCCAGTTCCGCGAGGGTCGCCAGATCCTTGTCAGTCGGTAACGCCCCAATGATGCGGAGCGCTGCTTCGCGCTCATTGGCCGAAGCCTGTTTATCACGGGCAATCTGGCCGGCGGCTTTGATGACTTTCTTGATGCGAACCACGGCGGATTCCACCTCAGGCGGGCCAAATTTGGACAACAGTTCGAGCGAGGTTTCGTTTTTTTCCAATGCCTCCAGCAGGGTGGCCAGGGCAGAAAGCTGGGCGGCGGTAGGCTTCTGATCTTCAGGCGGGGCCACCAGGGCTATGACGGCTTGCCGCACTTTAAAGTTTGGATTCGCGGCACCGGTGCCAATCAGTTGATGAACCATCTCCGAGCGACCAGCGGTGGATTCGTCAACCGTCAGGACGGCACGAAGAATTTGCGCCGGGGCACGTTGGGCGGAGGTCAGGATCGCGCTGCGCATCCAGAGATCAGACACGTTGCGTTGCGCCAGTTCGGCAAGCACTTTGCCAGCATCCGGATAATTCCATTCACCAAGCGTGAGCGCCAATTGATAACGCACCATGTAATCAGGATCGTCCACCAACTCGGCGAGTTTCTCCCGCAACATGCCAAGCGCCGGATTCCACCAGGTCTGGTGAAGTCGATCTGGATTGCCGCCTAGAAATTGTTCAGACAAACGCAGTGCTTCACGACGAACTCCCGGATGCTGATCGTCCAGCGCATTGACCACGTCTTCAGGCCCGAGCCGATTAATCCCGTCAAGCACACAGAGAGCCTGCACTCGCACGGCGGGATGTTTGCTTTTTTGAGCAAGACTTTTCAGGACGTTCGCCGAACTGCGATCCTGTCTCTGATAGATTTCACGGTGAATGAGGTCGCGCGTCGTTCCGTTGGGCGTGTCCAGCATCTGCGCCAGTTTCACGGCTGAAATCTTTGTCAGATCACGAACGGGACGAAGGGTTTTATCCACCGGATACGTTTTGAAGATGCGTCCCATGTCATCCCCGGCGCGCAGGTCCAGGGTTGCGAGACGATCTTCTGGAATCCAGCGGGGATGCTCGATCACGAAACGATACATGTCCACGATCCAGAGGGCGCCGTCCGGCCCGGTGCGGAAATCAACGGGACGGAACCAGTTGTCAGTCGAAGAAAAGAACTGTGATGCCTTCTCATCTTCCGCTCGGTTCGCCCTGAAGGTCGCTCCATCCGGCGTCAGCACAAATCGTTGCACCAGGTTATGCACGGATTCGCCGATAAATGCGTTTCCATAGAATTCGTCTCCGAGCAAATCGTCACGATAGATTTCCAAACCGGCTACCGACGTGGCCCGGTTGGCGCTCTTCGGATTGTTGAAACGCTCCATCGTGTAACTGACCGGAAACAACACGTTGGCTTGCGGATCTTTCACCGCAAAAATGCGCGGGTCAGGAGTGGTGACGTGCGGGTTGCGGCGCACGTAGCGATCCGGCAGCGGGAAATGCCAGAGAAAGACGCTGTTATCGCAGCCAAACCAATTCCCGAAATCATCACGGGTGCGACCTTGCTGGCTGATACCGGCGACAGGTTCGAATGCACCGGTGTCAGGATTCATGCGGAAGTCGCGGCCACTGCATTCAATTACTTTACCAGTAATTTCGCTCTTGATCTTTCCGCCAAACAAACCACCCGAACCGTAAACCCAATTATCCAAACCCCAACGCAAGCTATTCACGCGCGCCTGGTAATTATGCGTTTCGAAACCGGTGAAGAGTTTCTTCACGATGTCTGCTTTGCCGTCACCATTGGTGTCTTCGGCATACAGAATATCCGGCGCGGCACAAACGAGAACGCCCTTGCGCCATTGCATGAGGCCCGTCGGAAACGGCAAGTCGTCCAGGAACAAACTCGCTTTGTCGAATTGACCGTCACCGTTGGTGTCCTTCAGCAGTTTCACGCGTCCGCCAGGTTTGAGATTGCCATCCATGCCGCTGGGATAATCGTGCATTTCCAAAACCCACAATCTCCCATCGGTGCCGAAATCAATGGCTACCGGATCAACAATCAACGGTTCGCTGGCCACCACACTGACCACAAAACCATCTTTGCGATGGAAGGTGCTGTAAGTCTCCGCCACTTTGGCCGGCGGCGGATTTTCAGCCAGCCGCTCGGGTGTCATAAACTGTTTCGGAACGAGATCGCGAACCGCAGCAATGATGATCTCTTCAACCGGCTCAGCGAACCTGGTCGGCTTGTCGTAATAAATCATTGCCCCGCCCCCTTCATAGCCACCCTCCTTGAGAATGCGTTTCGACGGAATGTAACAGGGAGCATCGTTGGCGTAGCCAGTCACCCACATGCGGTTGGCGTCATACTCACTCTTTATACGAAGGGCATAATCCACGACCACTTCCCCGGGCAAAAAGACCATTGCGAGATTAGTCCCAAAATTCCATGACTGCACCAGGTAGGGCAGTTCAGTCATCAATTTCTCACCACGATCGAGGCGAGCCAATTGTTTGCGCGCGTTGTAACCGGTTGGATCATTCTGCTTTGCCATCTCCTCGAATTGTGCGCGCGTGGGAAGCTCGGCAAACGGCAGGTAAACCCGTTTCGTCTGGCAATCCAAACGACCGTGAAGTGGTGTCATCGACTTCTGGGAAAATTGTTTGATTGCGGAGGCAATTTTTTCACCGTGTTGCCGCGCGTATGCCTCACCGGGTCGCGGCGCGGGGTTGGCGTCCGCACCACAACCAATCGTGGTCAAAGCCACCGCGCCAGGATTGTCGCGCTCCAGGAATTCCTGCGCATACCCGGCCCAATCACCCGAGACAAGATTCGGCTCGTTGGCCATGGTAGTGCAATGGCAGGCGTAATTGGCAACGACAGCGCGAGTCTTTCCGTCCAACCCGATTACTCTCAGGAATGGCAGATCATGATCCACCGGACCACCCTTCGTGCGACGGTTCGCCGCGAAGTCCGCTTTGCTCTGTCCGAAATGAATTTTGGAGGCCTTGCGATCTTTCAAGGCGGCGATGGCAACCTGCTCCATTTTGTCGTTCAGTTCGCGGGTGTAACGTTCGATTCGCGCCTGTTGTTCCGCCGGGATGTCTTCGCCGAAAATATTATCCGCGCAGCCGACTATTTTTGGCGCGGCGTGAGTGTGCGAAGCGGATATGGCGATCTTATCGAAACTGACACCGCGTTTTTTCAACCGTCGCGCCAGTTCATCGCGCATCTGTTCAGGCACACCGCAGTTATCCACTGTGATCAGCAATGCCGGACCTTCACGGTCTGTGCCAATGGCCAGGGCCTTGGCGAAAATGCGCTGCAGAACCCCTTCCGATTCCGTTTTGCGCGCGAGATAACCATTCAACCGGATCGGATAATCCGGCGTAATATCGATTTTTGCTGCGCCGACAAAATAATCGTCACCTTCCAAAACAAGGATGTCTTCGGGGAACAACTGCTCGGCACGAGCGCGCACTCTTTTGTCGGAATGCTGGAACAATTTGGCAATGCGCTCACTGCCAACCATCTCCCGGGTCACTCTTCCCGCCGCCACGGCATCGAGCAACGCCGTGATGCGATGGGGCGTGCGCAACAAACCGTCCAGGGCGAAGTTTAAATTACCTGTGGGCAGATGTTCGATTTCAGCCAGCAGCGCGCCCGTCGCTTTTTCACTCTTCACATCCACCAGACCGCTTACCGCGCCCTGTTGAAGTTCGGCGTGAGTGCCGCGAACCATGTATTTCATCAACTGCCCTCCTCGCTTTTCCCAGGTATCAAGCGCAATCATCCGCAGAGCATCGTAGCGTGTGCCGATCTTTACCTTCTCGTCATCGGCCATTGCTGACGCTTGTTCGAGATGCCGATTCCAACGCGCCTTCAGCTCGCGATCACGGCCAATAATTTGTTCGATGCGTTCACCCGGCCAGCCGCCTTCAAGGCTGATGCCGTTAATAATTCCGCCGCCAATAACAACCGCCTGCCAATCACGCAACGGTTCATTCTCTTGGGGCAACGAAACGGCGAGCAGTTCTTTCAATTCATTTGCATCATTGCGTTTGCCGGCTGAGAGCGCGACGCGCCATATCCACGGGATGCGGCGATATTCTTCTGGCGAAGTTTCAGCGGGAAGATCCTTCACCAGTGCCGCGACAATAGCGGCAGCCTTCCCGGCATGGGCTTCAATTACAGCCTGCCGTTCAGAGGAGGATTTGGACTCATCAAAGAGTTGGTTTACGACTGCGGAGGAATCGAATGATTCGGGTTGCGCATGCAACTGTATTCCGGTTGAAAGCAACAAAACCCACACAGTCAGTAGCGGGAACAATTTCTTCATCATAAATGAGCGTGATTTGCGGACGAATATGATTACCGGATTGCCCGCGCAATTGTGAGGAAAAAATGAAGTCCGGTTTTCCCTGTCGCGGCCTCGGAGCGTTAACCGACTGGAGAAACAGCCGACCCACCCCATTGAGAGCGTGTTTCGCCGTGGGATAGTGAAGGTAAAGGAATATCCTTCATGAAAAAAATATTGCTCATTTTGCCAGTTGCGGCTGTTTTCCTCTCCGGATGCATCGCGTATCAACCCAGCCCTGTAACAGGCCAATACGGCTATACCTACGATTACCAGTTGCCGCTTGCAGAAGGAATTCCCGCACCCGTTTACCAAACGATCGCTGAACCGCGCCGCACGATTGTCACCGCGCCCGGCGCGCCAGCGTCAGTGCCTGTAGTTGCCGATCTGCCGCCTCCACCCACGACACCGCCTATTTACAGTGAGATTCCCGAAATGACACCGCGCGAAAGGGTTGTTGAAAGACGAACAACCATCATCGTTCCTCAGCAACCGCAAGTCGTCCAGGAAGCAGCCGGGGCGCAACCCGGGGTTCCGGGCGTCGTGCAACAACCTGCCGCGGCAGCGCCGGTTCCTGTTTACCCACCTTCCACGGTTTATAGCGGCATATTAGGCGCAACAAACGTTCCCCCTCCAGGAGCAACAAATGGAATAATTCCTCCTGTGACTAACATCATCGAAGGCCCACAGTCTGAAATTCCCGAGCGACTCCCTCCCGCGCAGCGATTGCCGGAGCAGCCAAGGCTTCCGGGCGCTCAAGAGCAGCAACTTGAACAGCAGCCTCCTGGAATTCCCAACCCGGCACCAAACTTGAAACCGTTTTCACCAGCGGCCGCTCCCGAAGGCACACAAGCGCCTGAACAAGCACCGCAAGCTGCCCCAAGCCCCGTGCAACCGGTACAACCATTCGCACCGCCTGCTCCCGATGGCCAATCAGCACCGCAACCGGTACAGCCACAGACGCAACCGTAACGCTTCGTTAATAGAGAAACAAAAAAGCAGCCGCCCGGTTCCGGGCGGCTGCTTTCGTTTTAGAGAGTGAAGACCAGGCAGAGAGTGCATTTTGGTTCATCCGCCGACTGATGGTATTCAAGGCATTATATTACCCCTTACTCATGTGGAGAATGGTTCGCGCCAAGTTATGGTTTAGGTAAGATGAAAAATCACCAACTACAACTAAAACGTTTTATCAGCATCAGCACGCTGGCGCTGTTCGTCTCTGCCACGCCGCTCTACGCACAGACCGACGCTGCCCAGAGCCCTGCCCAACCCTATACAGTTGAGACTAATCCCGGCATTCTCGGCCCAGATGTTCAGACCCGCGATCGGGCCATGGACATGCAGCGAACAACCGTCACCACAGACAGGGAGATACGCGAACCTGCCGGGGCCGGTAGAGCTACACGGAACTGGAGCTTGCTGGGTCTGCTTGGGTTGCTTGGACTCTTCGGTTTGAAACGTCGCAGTGATGTTCATGACGAGAATTATCGTCCCTTGCGCACCTGACCATTGCAGCGGCGCCCCATGGAAGCCGAGGCAACCCCTCGGCTTCCTCTCACTTGACAGTTTTCCTGATCATTTAAAAAACAAAAGACGTGCTCCCACCAATATAAGGAACCCGCCGAAAGCCCGTTTCAGCGTCGAGGCCGGCAGTTCATTCGCCAGCCATGCCCCTGCGTAACCACCAATCACCGCCATCGGAATCAAAGACCATGCCGAGGACCAAACGACGTTGCCATTTTGATAATGCTTCCATGATCCCATCAAAGCAGTGGGGATAATCACAACCAGCGAAGTGCCGACCGCCTGGTGAATCGGCATTTTCATAAAAAACATCATCGCTGGCACCATCACGATCCCGCCGCCGACACCAAACAACCCACTCGCGACTCCGCCGAACAAACCGATCATTCCGGCTAACAGGTAATTCATGGCGTCACTTTCAATTTTTGTGCAGCGCTTGTCAGTCGTTTTTTTGAAGAGGGAAATTGCAAAATGAAAATTGCAAATTGGCGCGGGCGTCCATCGATGGATGAACACTCCTCTCCTTTGCGGACAGGGCAGGTCAGTAACGTGAAGCTACTTCCGGTGTTGACTTGAAAAGTGGGTTTCACTCCTGCTTATGGTTGCCGTTCTGGCGAATCGTTCCGGTCGCGGGAGAAAACCAGAACTATAAACGGGACGAACCGTTTACACGGTTGGGTTAGATGAGGGCGAGCGTGCCTCTACCTGATCTTTCATTCCACCGAAAAACAACGACAAACCACTTCCCACCGGTTCTTCGCTGTTTTCGATCGGGTGAATTCCTGTTCCGGAGGAACTTGAGAACAGCCCATTTTTTAACCTTGGGTCGAGGAGGAGACGAATTTGGACTGCGGTGGCAAGCGAAGCGCGACACCGCTTTCGGACGCTCAAT
>JACDHS010000198.1 GCA_013820875.1 Verrucomicrobiota bacterium
ATTGCCGATTTTAGTGCTCCAGAATAGTTTGGAGGACCTCCATCGCGCCTTTTTTTAACCCACTCCATGCTGGAACTCCCTCCAGCGAAATGACTTACGACTTTTTGACTCGGATTTCACCCTTTTTTCACGTTAAGCCGGAACGATTCAGTTGAAATTGCAACGGAACGCCGGATTCATCCGGCAGGAACGTGAATCTGTTCCGAACGCGGCAGTTGTTCTGGGCACCGTTTTGGGGTTCGGGAGTCTGCTGCCGCATAAATGCGGCGTTCCGTGCATCCGCACTGGTGTGAAACTCGTGTTTCAACACGCATTCAACCGAATCGTTCCGGCGGGGGAGAAAACGAGAACAAATTATTCACTAAACCACTTTACGTGGTGGGAACGACTGAAAAGGACGCACTTTTCGTTTCACTCTGCGGGTGAAAGCAAAAATGTTACCGGTCTTTTTGAGGGGTTCTTGACAAAAAGCTGCCCATGCTGTCTTATTGCGATGTCAGATGAATTACACGTTTACAGTAAAACAGAGCAGCGATGCGCATTGCCTTTTTGGAGCGATGTCCATTTGGCGCTCATCCTGTCCTACTGGCAACGTGGAGGTGAATTTCTAAGACAACAATTTAAAAGAATTTCAAGAGACCCACAGTTGCCAAAGCGACTGTGGGTTTTTTGTTTGGCGATAACCGTTCAAAATGAACGGCTCGATGGAAAAGGAAGAAAAATGAAGACGAATAACAGATTAAATACAAGGTTCGGCCCGGAAACCCGGTTCGAATTGAAACCAGCGGTGGCGCCGTTTCGTGTCACCGAAGAAACCGAATTGGAACGATTGAAGAATCGTTTACTCAACGAGGCACTCGCGAAAACCGAAGATGTGCAGTTGAACACGCCGTTGCGCCGGGCGGCCAATGAAGCGGCGGCGGTTGCGTGGGTGAGCCGGTTCCCGTTGCTCTTGTTCCCGGCATTGTTCGAGGAGAAGGTGCGGGCCGCGCGGCTCCAGTTGCAAAAACAACGCCAGGTCCGCGCCCGCAGCCAGGCAATCTTCGCGGAGGCCGCATGAGAATGCGACTAGCACTGTTCGCAAATCGCATGCGGTCCTCCCGCTGTCACTCTGATATGAGTTCGGTGTCCGGCAATGGAGTGATGAAATGATGCAGTGATTAAGTTCGCTCCACCATTTCGTCACTCCATTGTTCGTTACACAGAAAGAGACAAAGGGCAGGCTCTCGCCTGCCCTTTGTGGTAAGACTCCTGCTTAATAATTCGCGCCGCCGTGATAGGCTGCGTCGCCAAAGGAGAACACGGCGCCATCACTCTTCACGAGCCAGTAGCCATTGTTCGATGGGCCTCGGGCCATTCCAACGACTGTGGTTTGACTGATGCCGCCTTGATAGCTCACGCCTCCGTAAGAGTAGATATTGCCATTATTGCGGGTTTGCCAGTAACCAGTGCCGTTGCTGTTGGGAGCGATTGCGGTAACACCGCTGCCTGCTTCACCGCCACCGTAATAGCTCGCGCCATAGGAGTAAATGTTGCCACCCTGGCGCACGATCCAATAACCATTGTTGCCGTTCCATGCGGATGCGATTCCGACGATATCTGTGTAGCCACCGCCTCCGAGAGATCCGTGGAAAGGCGCGTTAAACGAAAAGATTCCGCCATCTTTTCCGACCAGCCAATATCCGTTGCCATCCGCTCTACAGGCCATGCCGACAATCGGTTGATTGAGCGGTTGACCACCCATGGATCCGTGAAACGGAGCTGCGCCGAAACAGAATACGCCACCATCCGAAGCAAAGATCCAGTAGCCATCACCCTGCGGTCGTGCGCAAATGCCGACGACATTGTTGACGGTCACACCAGCTCCCGGGACTGAACCGTAGAACAACGCATTTCCAAAGCTAAACACGCCGCCATCCGAAGCGACGATCCAGTAGCCGCCGCCATTGGCAGTGCGCGCAATTCCTTTGCGATTACCCGCCGTCCCGGGGGAGCCGGCCTTTCGGGCATTTACTTCCGTGCGCGCTTCACCGCTACTGTAGTTGCCGGTGATATATGGGTTGTGCATCAAATCACCCGGGCAGGCAGTGGACTTCACTTTGCGATGACCATCGAGGTAGCCGACTGTGGTTCCGTTGTAACTTCCGCTTCCATAAGACGACCATGCGGAAGGCATTCTCCATGCGATCACGTCGTAGAGACGGGCGCGCATGATCGAAGGAGGAGTTTGATTGTGCGGAGTATGGAAATAGCCGAGCAGGGTGAATCCGAAACTGTTCACGTTGTTACCATCATGTGCTCCCTTCGGCAGGCTGCTCATAGAGCCATGGCGCCCTTCGTAAATATAACCACCCGCACTCACGAGGAAGTGGTATCCGATATCACTCCAGCCATTCGAATCCATGTGATAGTTCTGCACGCCGCGCACCCTTGCTTTGCCGGTTTCGTAACTGGTCGTGTAATCGCCCGAACCAGCGGTGTGATGAATAATTGCCCGCGTGAGTGATCCCATTTGCACATGACCGCTTTTGGGAGCGCGTGCGCCCCAGCAGGCGCGATTGCAGATCGGCGGTTGCGGCCCCTGGCCGGCTTGAACGGTTATTCCAAGAAGCAACACAGCGCTGAAAAGCGCTGCCGTTATTGACGAACGTTTGTTAGGTTTTTTCATAGGATTGGCAGCCACCGACACAGTAAAAAGCAGACAAGACGACAGAGGGCGCCTGCGAGAACGGATGGTGGTTCCTTTCTGGATAAACAAGGCACGAAGAAAAAGCAACGGGCGATTCACCGCTTTGGATCGCGGGGAAAAGAGGAGGACGAACGCGATGTTCACGATATTCGAAAGGGCGCGGTAGACTGTTTTCCCTCTCGGGCTATTCGATCTTTAAGTTTCAATAACTTTCCAAATATTGAAACAGCTTGAAGAGACATTCGTCAAAAATGGCGTATGAAAAAACTAGTGTTAGTCGCAGCAGTCCTCCTGGGAGGCATTGCTGCATCACAAGCAGGAGTTAACGTACACATTGGATTCGGGAATTTGTTTCCAAGACCGGTGGTGATCCGTCGCCCCGCTCCGGTATATGCGCCCGTTGTGTTCGCTCCGGTGTGTCATGACCAATACGTAAGACCTGGAGCGGTCGTTGTCATGCCGCGATATGGCTACCAACATCCGCGCTATGGACATGATGATCATCGCCATGGACATCACCGCGACTGGAATCGTCACGGACGAGGACATGATCACAGGGATGACCGTGGCAATGATCGCGGCAACGGTCATAATAATCGCCGTTAACCAACGAGTTTCACTGCGCGAAGCAGCTTGAATCTTTCAACAACCTGGAAGCCGAAACATTCGTTTGTTTCGGCTTCTTTTTCTCAGTCTTATTCGCGTGAAGCTTTGGTAGTCAGCAGATCATCGACTGCTGTTGCCAGGTTAACGAGGTAATCGTTGCCTTTGGAATGAGTGGTGAGCGCAACGAGGATATAATGACGATCCGTCCCGGTGATGACGGCTGAATCATGCAACCAGTTCTGCCATGAACCCCATTTCCGGATGATCTGCACATCTTTGCCTTCGAGAGCTTTGACGAATTTAATGTTGTCGTGAGGAATGTCAGGCGATTCGAAAATTTCGCGCATCACCTTCGAAGCCTCCGGGGAAATCAGTTTACCCTGCTCCAGCCACAAATAATAGCGGAGCAGTTGCCGGACAGTGGCGGCGTGGGAATGATTGTCGATCGGATCACCGTAACGTTCATCTCCTTTCCCGTAATGTTTCCCGATCCACAAGCCGCCCCCATGCTGTTCATCGTATAGTTTATAGGAGGTAATCACCTGCTGAATTTCTTTCAGGCCCATTTCACCCGAAAACTTTGCGGCCATTGCGTTACTCGATGCTTTGGCCATCAACCCGAGTTCGCGCCGCGTTGTCGGATTAAGATTGGTGACCGCTTCCGGGTGGAGGTGAAAGTAGGCCAGGAGAATGCCGATCTTCGGGATGCTGGCCGCATATTCGGGACGATCCGGGTTGATCATCGCCAGGCGCAGAGTCTTCAGATCGAGAAGGCCAACCGCAGTCTGGGAGGCGCTGATGCCGTGTTTGTCGCGCAGATCAGTGTCTATGGCTTCAACCTTTGCCTGTAGTCCAGCATTTGGGGGTGTGTTGTAGCCGAGAGTGTATTTGCGGAAATTAGCGTTTGTCTGAGCCACAGAAGTGTAGGTGAACGTTAAGAACAATCCGAGTCCGATGAATACGTTTCGCATTTTTTGGCATCGTCGTCGGGTGTTGGAGATCAGAGGGAGCATCATTGCCATTGTTATTACCGACGGAACTGCAGGCGCGCAACCGGGATTTAACGGGGGAGAAAAGTGCCGGGGAATCCGGCGGGTTGTTGTTGTTGTTTTGGTCCGAGGGAGTGACCAGGGGGATTACGCATGTGCAGGGAAATGGAAGGGCGCCCTGAAGTTCTTTGATCAAATCGCCCGGTTCTTACGTCTCAAAAGAGTGAAAATTGTTTTCTCTTTCCTAAAACCGTTGGCCTTGTCGCTCACAGCGGTGTTTCTGCTGATTGGTTGTGTCAGTGCCAAACCGGAAAGAAGCGTAGAAACCTTCCGAGTGATGACTTTCAATATTCATCATGGTGTTGGAATTGATGGCAAACTGGACCTCCAACGGATCGCCGATTTGATCAAAGAGGAGAAAGCGGATTTGGTGGCGTTGCAGGAAGTGGATAAAGGAATCGAACGTTCGAACAAACTGGATGTTGGCGCCGAACTCGGGCGCATGACGGGGATGAGTTGTGTCTTTAGCAATAATTACTCCTTTGCGGGTGGCGAGTATGGGAATGCCATCCTGTCGCGGTTCAAAGTCGAATCCAGGGATCATCGTTTACTCCCAAAAACGGATTCACCTGAACAGCGTGGCTGGCTCAAAGCGGTTGTGAATGTGAACGGAAAGAAGCTGTCGTTCTGGAACACGCACATCGATCATCGCAGGGATGACACTGAACGCTTGCAGGCAATCGAGAAATTTACAGCATGGGTTAAAGAAGAAAAATTGCCCGTCATTTTTTGCGGCGATTTCAATGATCTTCCAGGCAGTCGCACGCACCAGAAATTGAAAGAACATTTTGATGATACCTGGGAGAAGGCAGGGCAGGGGGCTGGTTATACCATCCCGGTGAAAAACCCCAAACGTCGCATTGATTACATCTTGGTTTCGCACGGTGCGCCGATCGAGCCGGTTAGCACGTGGGTGCCGAAGACTGAAGCGTCGGATCACCTGCCAGTGGTCGCCGAATTCAGGTGGAAAAAATAACGCAATGTCAAAGTTCTTTCCATGAAGCCAGCACATAGATTGGTGTGCCGAGCGCTTCATCCGCGTGGAAGGTGCTGTTGCCGCTCACATCGGCTGACCGGGCTTTGATGTGGCCTATGAAAACGCTGCTGCCGGCCACCTTGACGTTGCTGTCAGGGGCGTAAATGACACCAATCATGTCCGAACTTCCCTGGAAGCTCAAAGTCGTCACGCTCGGAAGCGCAAAGATTTGCAACGTTTCTGCAGTTCCAGCCAAATTGAGAAAACCCTGCCCGCCGATGCTTACGCTCTTTGCGGCACAATAAAGTTCCAGTTTGGCCCCTGGTTCAATGACAATTGTGGCGGACGCAGTTGTTGACATGGTGTCGCTCACATAGACACGCGCATTACCGGAAACCAAAGCTTTCTGGAAGCCAACCAGGGTAAACTTATCCACTGAATAGTCACCGGTTCCGAAAATGTATTCATAGGAAACGCCTCCGACTTTTCCGCTGGCAGGCTTCAGCCCGCTGGTGAACGGTGCAACCACCGGTGGGAATTTCGCGGTGAAGTTGTCACTGAGTCTTCCGGGCTCAATCTTTCCTGAGGTGTTTCCCTGGTTGATCCATTCCGTGCTCCCGACTTTGCCCCTATTTCCAATGCCAGGAACACCGCCTGCTCCCATCGCAATACGCCCGTAAACCTTCCGACTTCCCACATCCACTGCCTGTTTGGCTCCTGAAATGGTGCAGAGCCGGCAGTTATCTTTTGCTTTAGCCGGATCATATTGTTTATCGGTGCTGTAGTTGGGATCGCTGGAATCGAAGCTGTCCAATATCCCTGTCGAACCGCAGTCGATGTCCTCCTTCACTTCGATTCCGGCGGAGCGCCGGATCTTGGTTTCTACTTCGACACTGCGGGAAATGTAATTGGTCTGGAGCGGAGCACGAACCCAACCGGTAGAGCGAATAGTCGGCGGAGTATTAGTGGCGATGGCCACTTCGAAATGCCCTTCCGCAAGAATCCGCTGTTTGCGGTAGGTTCCACTCGCGTTGTCGTAGGTCCAGCCGTTTGTCTGGAGAGTAAAGGTGCTGTTCAAATGCGCCAGCGCCTCGTCCACTCCCGCTTCAGCGATCGGCAATGCAGCTTTCCACACGATCATTCGTTCAGTCATCCTGGACTCTTGTTGCACCCCTTTCACCAAGGCTCCAAGCGCGATCGCCACGATGCAAAGCAGTCCCAGCGAGGTGAATAATGTGCTCCCTTCGGTGCGACGACTTTTCCGGCTTTCAATAATCATGACGAAAAAACTATCCATGCGCACGGCGTCACGCCATCGGGCGGAGTAGCAACGCATTTTCCATGAATGGCCGTGATTCCAACGACAGGGGGAGAAGTAAGCGGCCATGCGGTTCCTTCTGTAAAAGGAGGTGCTGCCTTCCAGATTTCGGCGGCCCTCGATTGCATGCCGCCGGGGAGGGGAATATAGCGTAGCAGCATCCGGATGAACGCTGTCTTAGTTTTAAGCTGTGCGCCCGTTGTGGCGCAGAGCGTCGTTGCGTATAACCCTTTCCTTACTATTCACGGGGGAAATAAACAGAAAGAAAACTTATGTCAGCATTGATTGAAAGGCTAAGTGGGGCGTTACAAAAAACGTCTGATGAGTGGGACTGGAAATTCTCTTACGCGCCAAAGCCAGGACAGCAAAGAATCAAATTCGTCGCCCAGAAAATTGGAAGACCGGAAATCTGCAAAACCATGATCTTCACGGAGGAACTTTGTAAAACACTGCCGACGCCCCAAATGGTCCGGCACGTGATGAATTTGCTTCCACATCATCCGATGGACCACGAAGTTCGCAATCAGCCGCCGCAGTCAGCTCTCTTTGGAGCTGCCCCGGCCTCTCCGCCAGCTACCCTGGAATCAGAGTACAGCGCCCTGCGTGAATCTTACGAAAGGAGAGTTTCAAACCTGAAAGAGAAAGGTGTTGGCGCGCCTCGCGGTAATGTCTGGCTCAGTTTCCTTGGTCTGTCGCTCCGAAATATGCAATTCGTCCGCAAATAAACCATCTGTTCACAAACTATGAAGAAACCTTTTGATAGCTGCACCTTGTTCAAGCGCATTCTACTTGTTCAGAATAATCCGCAAGTTGTCGCGGAAGTTCATGATGTCCTGGATCTCCACTTTTTTGAAGTGACGGCAGTTTCCAGCGGCCCGGAAGCAATTCAGCAACTCCTGAAGAATGATTTCGATGCGATTGTGTGCGATTTCACCATTCCCAATCTGCCGGCTGAAATGTTCTTTCAGGCGACGACACGGATAAGACCCCGGCTTGCCAATCGTTTTGTTGCGATTACCGATGCTGCCACCAGTAAAAGCACGCGAAGCCTGGGAGCTGTGAGCATCTGGAAACCGATTGAGCCCCATATATTGCTCGAAGCGATCGAAGGGGTGTTGAAAAAGGTCGAGTCTGGCACGCGGACTCCCCAGCAATATGCGGCTGCATAAAACGTGCTTAAACCCAGGCATGATGGGACATCCCCAATGTCTGGATGTTTCGAAACTCTTTTAAAATCTTCCCACAGATGCCCGGAGGTAAAAAAAGTTTTCCAACCTTCCCACACGTGGGCCGGGACAAGGTTGCTGGGACAACCCATCGGGTGACGAGGAGACGAATTTGGACTGCGGTGGCAAGCGAAGCGCGACACCGCTTTCGGACGCCCAATGCGGGGTTTTCAATTTCCTGGTGCTTCATGCGCCCGAAAGCGCTGTCGCCGCTGCGCTCTGCCAGCGCAGTCCAAAATGCGGGGCGGAAATTCAAGAGTCCAAACCACGATCTGGGCT
>JACDHS010000238.1 GCA_013820875.1 Verrucomicrobiota bacterium
TTCCATAGCCTTTTCCGCGGAAAAAGTCAGGGTTTTGACACAGCAAAACCCCACCGACTTTTGGTCCCTGGCGGATTCCAAGCGTTCCCCTCGTCGTCCAGCAAGAAAGATGTGGGTAATGCTCAGCCCTTTGGGAGAGGGTGGGGTGAGGGAGAGTTTCGAAAATTTTGTATCCTCCTTAAGTCGCCGAAAACAGCGAACAGCCATTCGCCCAAGTAACCCCATCGAATACACTCTATGATTGATTCCGTCATGTTTTGGAATGAACCGAACAATAAGTCTCATTGGGATTTTGAGCTCGATCCCGAGTGGCAATTGTTTGGCCATATGGTCAAGCTCGCGGCAGACGCTGTCGCCAAAGAGAACCCCAGTCTTATCAAAGTGCTCGGTGGCATGTCGCCGATTGACCCGGGGTTCGTGCGCAATCTGGAGAGGCAAGGTGTGCTCGATAAAATGGATGCCGTCGCCGTGCATGGCTTTCCGCTCGATTGGAACCACTGGCAATTGGCTGACTGGCCGGAAAAGCTGAAGGAAATCCAGTCGATCACAAGGTTGCCTGTCTGGGTTTCGGAAGTTGGCATTTCAACGTTTGGCGCTGAAGAAGTGCAGGAGTTCGGGTTGCGGCGCACGGCGGAACTCTTGATCGGGCGCGTCCCGCGCATCCATTGGTATTCACTCTATGATCTGCCCAAAGAATGGCCAGCCACCACTCGTCATCGTGAAGCGGAAGGCTCTTCCTACTATCGACATTTTTACATGGGCTTGCTCAACGAAGACGGAACACCGAAATGCGCGCTGCAAACGTTCGCGGACCTGGCGCCGGACGTGGGCATCTGCCAATGGTTCCATTATGAAGACCACCGGCTCGATGAAGCGGTGAAGTGGCTGAAGAAAATTGGGGTCAAACATGTGCGCACCGGGTTGAGTTGGGCGGATAGTTTCCATTCCAACGCCGATGCCTGGTTCGATCGCATGATGAACGCGCTCGAAGATTTTGAAGTGACAGCTACTTTTTGTTTTACGCCGGAACACCGAGGCATTCGCCCTCATCACACCAGCGCACCGCAAGTGTTGGAAGAATACGCCGAGTTCTGCGCAAAAATGGTCAGACGCTATGCACCGGGGGTGACGCGTGATGATGCGCTGGTGGAATCAGGGAAACAATTGCAAATTGAAAAATGGTAATTGAACCTTCAAAAGCAGTTAACGCAGAGGCGCGAAGCCGCAATTAAAGTAGGACAGGCATCCTGCCTGTCCCCGGTTTGTGAAGAACGCATACTCGACGATTTTATCCTAAAAACCGCAGTTTAACCGCTAATCTGCGCTAATAATCGCTAATGGAGAAACGGTTGCGCGAGACAATGACTTCACCCCGCAGGTGGTTTTGTTTGCCAAGCTGTTTTCCCCGCAAATCCTTGGATTAGCGTTCGTTAGCGCAGATTAGCGGTTAAGTAACTGCCGGATTCAGGCTTATTATGGTCGCGAACGTTTCGTCTATTATACAGATCGGTTCTCCATTGATGATTGTCCACGCACAACATTTCGGAATGGATGTCGTACCTCCAGCATGGCATACGACGCTTTTTAAGGCCAACCGAACAGAGCACATAACGCGATGCACCCAGTTACCAGTCTTTTCATTTTCTTTTCCTTTTGTTTTTTATTTCCCGATTTTTGCTTTTTGATTGCGAACAACCAAAATTGTGAAAAATAGCGCCGAAATTGCGGCGAACCCAAGTAGGAAGTAATTTCGTCTGTTTCCGCGTTTCGAATGCAACTCAATGTATTGATTAGCCTCTTCCAATGTCTGAACGCGCTCAGTGACGCCTTTCGGAGAAACCGCAAGCAAAACACCGTTTGAATACATGTAGACGTTGGCTTTAGATACAAATCGTCTAGCAGCCTGTCGGACTTAGAGAACACAAATTATTGTAGACTTGTTGAACAGGAGAGAAGCGTGAGCGTCTGAGATACATGGCGACCCGCTTTGTTCCGATAGACCGAGACACCCCACTACTGCTGCCGCCGAATTTGCGTGATTGGGTGGCAGCGGATCACCTGGTGCATTTTATCTCCGACGCGGTCGAGGCAATTGATCTGCGGCAGGTGCGTGTGAACACTCGAGGGACTGGGAGCGAGCAATACCCTCCGCATATGATGCTGTCTTTGCTCATCTATAGTTACGCCACTGGTAATTTCAGCAGTCGCAGTATCGAAAAGAGCACCTATGACAGCGTGCCGGTGCGTGTGCTCACGGCGGATACTCATCCCGACCATGATACCCTCTGCAACTTTCGGAGGGAGAACAAAGCCCTGCTCAACGAGAGCTTTGTCAAAGTTCTGCAACTGGCCCAGGAACTGAAGCTGTTGAAGTTCGGTCAGATCACGGTGGCGACAGACGGCACCAAAGTATTGGCCAATGCCAGTAAACACAGTGCGGTGAGCTACCAACGGGCTGGGGAAGTCATCGAACGGCTCGACAACGAAGTGAAGGAATTGAT
>JACDHS010000065.1 GCA_013820875.1 Verrucomicrobiota bacterium
GACGGAGAAGTGACTTACATCATTCATCGGGTGCAGGACGCCACTGAGTTTGTGCGCCTCCAAGGAAAACACGTTGGCATTGAGAACCAAATCAAGGAATGGCGGGAACGGGCAGAGCGATTGGAAGTTGAAATATTTGCACACACACAACAGGTGCAGAAAGTCAACGAACAGTTGCGGTCGGCGAACGAGAGTTCGAAATCGCTATTGGCCAGCATCAGCGACGGGTTTTGCTCCCTGGATCGATCCTGGCGATTCATCTATGTCAACGACCGAGAGGCCGCAATGATTGGCGTCCCAGCCGAGGCTCTTATCGGTAAGTCTTTCTGGGAATTTTTTTCTGACCCTCCTGACGGAGTGCTTCATCGCCAGATGGGACGCGCGATGCACGAGGGCGTTCCCGTCGAGTTCGAATATTTCGACGACCGCCACTGCCGTTGGATTGAGAAACACGCCTACCCTTCAGAGCAAGGAATTTCATGTCTGGCGAGAGACGTGACTGCCAGGAAGAAAGCCGAAACGCGGTTGGCCGCTCAACATTCCGTGACCCGCATTCTCTCAAGAGCACAAACCTTCAATGAAGCTGCTCCAGCGCTGCTTCCAGCGTTGTGTAGCATTCTGGAGGCGCAAGTGGCAGCGCTTTGGATGCTCCAGCCTAACGGAAGAGAGTTACTGTGCGTCGGGCTGCATAATTGCGATGACTCTCCAGAAGCAATGCGCTTTACCGAGGAAAGTCGGCGAATTCACCTGCTCGGAGGAGAGAGTCTGCCGGGCCGGGTTTGGCTACAAAGGAAAAGTTTGTGGATCGCTGATTTAAGCAAGGAAGAAAACTTTGTGCGGAAGGAAATTGCCCAGCTAGCGGGTCTGAGAAGCGCGGTCGCTTTTCCGATTAGTAATGGTGACGAGTTTTTCGGCGTGATTGAATTCTTTCTCAAGCGGCTCTGCGAGGATGATGCCACGCTCCTCGATACAACAGCGGCCCTTGGAACCGAAATCGCCCAGTTCATTCAACACAAACGCGCCGACGAAGCGCTCCTACGTAGCGAGCAGCAGCATCGCGCTTTGGTCACTGCGTCGTCAGATGTGCTGTATCGCATGAGTCCCGATTGGGGAGAAATGCGTCATCTTCACGGCGGCGCGTTTATGGTGGATAAAGCGGAGCCAAGTAGTAATTGGCTTTCCGAATACATCCCTCCAGAGGATCACGGCAAAGTGAGCGCCTCTATCCGAGACGCCATACGCAACAAAAGCATCTTCGAACTGGAGCATCGCGTGAAACGCCCGAACAACGCCCT
Source organism: Verrucomicrobiota bacterium (assembly GCA_013820875.1). Classification (GTDB taxonomy): domain Bacteria; phylum Verrucomicrobiota; class Verrucomicrobiia; order Limisphaerales; family JACDHS01; genus JACDHS01. Next base: position 1,296 of record JACDHS010000065.1, read on the forward strand.
GGGCTGGGTCTTTTCACGCGCAATTCCAATCTTGCATGCCAATGGCGAAATCATCGAGTGGTTCGGGGTTGCAAGTGACATCACTGAACGAAAAGAAGCACAGGCAAATCTGCGCGAGTATGCTGCAAACCTGGAGAAGGCCGTTGCCGAACGCACTGCCGAATTGCGTGATACCGTCGCCGAGCTTGAGGCCTTTTCCTACAGTCTTTCCCACGACATGCGAGGACCACTGAATGCGATTCAGGGATTTACCCAAATTGTGCTCGAAGATTGTGGCGAAGCCATTGGACCTTCAGGTACGGTTCTTCTCGGAAAAGTGCTCAGTGCCGGTGCGCGTTTGGACCGTCTGATTCGAGATGTTCTTGCGTTCACCGTCGTGTCGCGAAAAGACATCGTTCGCAGCCGCATTCAACTCGAAAAGCTTGTTTTGGAAATCATCAAGGAAGCGCCCGATTTGCAACCGCCCCAAGCCGAGGTGACGGTGAGCCCCCCCCTGCTCCCGGTGCTTGGCAACGAAGCATCCATCACACAATGTCTGAGCAATCTTCTCGGCAATGCCGTAAAATTTGTCGCGCCGGGTATACTGCCCAGAGTGCGCATATGGACGGAGGTGCGAGGCGACCACGTGCGGCTCTGGATCGAAGACAACGGCATCGGCATCAGCCAGAAATCGCAGGCAAAGGTGTTTGAGATATTTAACCGTTTGCATAGTCAGAACAAATATGAAGGAACCGGAATGGGACTTGCCATCGTGCGGCGGGCCGTCGAGCGAATGGGCGGGACGGCAGGCGTGGAGTCCGAGCCCGGCCGGGGCAGCCGCTTCTGGGTGCTGCCGAAAGGAGACTGAATGTGGCGATAAATTGTCAGATAAGCCCCATGATATTAAGGAGATGTGCAAGACTCTGAACCTTTTTTATTCTTATTGAATGAAGTGTGAGAGATTTGTCAATCAGGACAATAATAAGAAAACGGAGGGAAAATAACACACACACACCGGCACTGAATCAGGATTCAGTCGCTTGCCAATTTCTTGTGAGTCACGCAATCTTCCCTCGCGCATGATTTTGGGGCACCTAATAAAGCTCTGGCTTTCCGATTTCGATGTGGCTGGTTCTGCCGCTCGCCGCTCTGGCGGGTGCGTTCCTTGTGCGGGCCTTCATCATCTTTCACGATTGCGGCCATGGCTCTTTCTTTAAATCTCACCGCGCGAATGAAATCGTCGGATTTATTACTGGTTTGCTGACCTTTACACCTTTTTATCAGTGGCGATGGGACCACTCGATCCATCATGCCACTTCCAGTCATTTAGATAAACGCGGGACTGGCGACGTCTGGGCCATGACGGTGCAGGAATACTTGGAATCCTCGTCGGGAAATTTTTTTGCCTATACATTGGCGCGCAATCCCATTGTCTTGTTCCTCCTTGCCCCCGTGGCGGTAATAATGTTCAAGCAACGCTTTCCTTCTCCGGGTGCAAAAAGAAGGGAACGGCAATCGGTCCATCTGATGAACCTTGCCATTCTCATTCAGGGCATCTCATTAAGTGCGATCTTCAGTGTTGGCCCTTAAGCCAATAACTTTGCGCTCCAGCTTGAAGTCCCTTAAATTTGGCCTCTGGGATGAACCGGGTAAAACGTTGGTGGGTCACCGGGACCTGAAAAATCTGCGTAGCGATGATTCGAACCGTCCTACAGCCTAAATAGTTAGGTTAGAAGATGTGCCGCACAAAGGCGGCGACTGGCTTTTTGCCCGAGCTCGCCGGCATTAATGAAAGCCTATATTTAAAGGAAGAATAGGGACACCAAAGGGATGCCAAAACGGACACCGAACCGCATTCAACCGAGCACCTTTAGGTTCTGAAAAATTAGATCAAATACCGTTGAATTTCTGTGCCGAATAAACTACAATTTCCCTTGTAAATAAAGGGCGAAAACGTCGCAACCTCTTGATTTGAAATGCGTTCTGAATGGAAGTCCAAATTGGACACCACGTCCCGGAGGGACGGCCGATTCTTTGTCGAAAATCCTCGTTTTACAGTTAAAATTGCTTCTTCAGCCGTCCCTTCGGGACTCAGTTCGCAACTGCCGAATGCCCCATGGCTAAAGCCAATGGGCTATTATCAGAACTCCCTCCGGGAGTGTTAAGTGCAAAGATCCATATCGCCAGGATTATGAGGAAAAGTTACCACCCGTGCTAGTTTCCCTGATAGTTCTTGACCCCGTGAGGTTTGCACCGCTTTATTACGGGCGTGTTGTTAGGCACAATTCATGTTCGCACAACTTAAAAGCCTGTTTTCCAACGATATTGGAATCGACTTAGGGACAGCAAATTCCTTGGTATACGTTCGTGATCAAGGGATTGTGTTACGTGAACCATCTGTGGTGGCCATCCAGGCCGGGACAACCAATGTCCTGGCAGTAGGTAACGAGGCCAAGCTGATGTTAGGCCGAACTCCGGGGAATATCGTAGCCATTCGCCCAATGAAAGACGGCGTGATCGCCGACTTTGAAATAACCGAGGCGATGCTCCGACATTTCATCCAAAAGGTGCATCATCGCAAGTTGATCGCCCCGCGAGTCGTAGTCGCTGTTCCCTCTGGGATTACTGAAGTTGAGAAACGAGCTGTTAAAGATTCTGCGACGCATGCCGGCGCACGTGAAGTTTACTTGATCGAGCAACCAATGGCATCCGCCATTGGCGTTGGCCTCCCCGTTCATGAGCCTGCGGGCAACATGATCGTCGATATCGGAGGGGGCACTTGCGAAATAGCGATCATTTCTTTGGCCGGAATTGTATTCAGTCGCAGTCTGCGTGTTGGTGGTGACGAATTCGACGATACCATCATTGCGCACATGAAACGCGCTTACAACCTGATGATTGGCGAACGCACAGCGGAAGAAATAAAATGGAAGATTGGATCTGCCTCTCCGCTGGAACAAGAATTAACCATGGAAGTCAAAGGGCGCGATTTGAGCGCCGGATTGCCCAAAACAATCACTATTCGTTCGGAAGAAATTCGTGAATCCCTAAAAGAACCTCTCTCAAGCATTTTAGAATCTATTCGCCTCACGCTGGAACGTTGTCCACCCGAGTTGTCGGGGGATTTGATCGAGCGCGGCATTATGATGGCTGGCGGTGGTGCGCTGTTGCGCGGCATCGACCGAATGGTTGCTGAAGAGACGGGGCTGCCGGTTCACATTGCAGACAGTCCGCTGACTGCGGTTGCAGAAGGCACGGGACGAGTCCTGCAGGAACTTCAATTCCTCAAACGAGTCGCTTCTTCCAAGAGTTAATTCTTCTACGTTCGCCCCAATAAGCGGTAGGGTGAAATGTTAAGAAAGCCACATTATTTGGCTTTGGTCCTGGTCGTTTTGCTGGTGTTGATTGTTTTCAACCTGCCCAGCCAAACGGTCGCCAAATTCAAGCTCGCGATCGGCGGACTCTTTGTCCCGCTGTTCGGGCTAAGCGGTTCTGTGCAGAAAACCGCTGACCGCGCAGGAAATACTGTCCTTCCCCGCTCCGAAATTCTTCGTCAAAACGAACAACTCCGCCGAGAAAATGATCAACTAAAACTCCGGGCAGCTCAGACAGAAGAGGTCTGGCGCGAAAACCAACAGCTTCGCCAGAACATTCAATGGCAAAAACAAACACCCGGCCGGTTCAAGCTCGCCCGGGTCATTGCCCATGATCCCGCCAATTGGTGGCGCACGGTTCAAATCGACGCAGGCAGCCGGGACGGGATCCGCGTGAACATGCCGGTTCGGACAATGGACGGACTGGTGGGGAGAGTTTCGGCGGTGGCCAATACCCGTTCGCAGGTGTTGCTCCTGGGTGATCCAAACTTGCGCGTTGGCGCTGTCATCAAGGAAACCGGCGATACCGGTGTCATTTTTTCACATTCATCCAATGCTCTGGAAAACAACATGGTCAACCTGGGGTTTCTCCCTCGGAATAGCACGTTGCGTCCCGGGCAACTGATCGTCACGAGCGGCGAAGGTGGTATTTTTCCCAAAGGCATTCCAATCGGTCAACTCGTGGATTCGCAAGCAGCGGAGTATGGTTTGTCCGTTGAGGCGCGCGTTAAACTTTTCGCCCGTATGAGCGCGCTGGAAGATGTATGGGTGGTATTGCAATGAACGGATTTGTTACATGGTCGAGTGGTTGCATGGTTGCATTGGCGCCGATGCCGTGCCGTGCCTCTTCACCCATGCAACCATGCAACGATTCAACCATTCACCAGGAAGAACAATGAACCCGATCAATCACATCCTGCTGATCCTGGCGGCGTTTCTCACGGTTTACCTTCAGGCGTCTTTTGACCTGTTCCGCAATTTGTTCGGAACGCAATTTGATCTTCTTCCGGCGCTGATGGTTTACGCGAGTTTAACGCATAGCATCCTCTTCATTGGTCTATTTGCGTTATGCGGCGGGTTGTTCTACGACTCGCTTTCGGCCAATCCACTGGGGATTTCCGTGCTGCCGTTGTTTCTGGCGGGGATGTTCATTTACTTCTTCCGGGCACTGCTTCTGCGCGAACGCATCTATCCACAATTCATCCTTGGAACGACTGCCAGCGCTGTAGTGCCGCTGCTCACTTTGCTAAGTCTGTTCACCTTGAATTACCATCCTTTGTTTGGTCTGGGAACGCTTTACCAGCTTCTGGTGATGGCTGCGGTCGGCGGGGCTATGACGCCGCTGATTTTCCGGATACTCGACAAAGTGAACCGAAACTTTAACTACGCCCATCTGCCGGAATCAAGCTACCGGCCCGACCGCGAAATCAAGCGCGGCAAAGGATTGCGATGAGGACACGAACTAACGGAATACTGGAGTGTTGGAGTGTTGGAGTATTGGATCCCAAGCCATTACTCCACCACTCCATCACTCCAACATCCCATTTCCGCCAATGCTAGTATTCGACCAGTTAAAACGAGATGACCGGCGCCTGCAGGTGATTGCCGCAGGGATTCTGCTGGGCATGCTCGTGCTCATGGTGGGGCTCTGGTGGGTGCAGATCGTTTCTTCGAAGCGTTATGAAGCGAATTTGAAGAACCAATCGTTTCGTTCGGTGCGGGTGCCTGCTTTGCGTGGTGATATTTACGACCGGAATGGAAAGGTGCTCGCCGAAAATCGTCCGCGCTATGACGTGAATTTTTACCTCGAAGAAATTCTCGATTATTCCCGGTTCATGTTCACCAACAATGTGGTGCCGGAATATCGGGCGAGCAATCCGGATATAAAGAAAATTCCAGGAAAGGTTTACAGCACCCTTATTTTGGAAGCCCGTTATCGCGCAGTGAGCAACATTACCCACAGGGTCACAAGCACGCTCGATCAGCCGCACATTTTAGAACCCAAACGTTTCTTCGATCACCTGGTGAATTATCCCTACATGCCATTTCCGATCGCGCACAACTTGACCTTGCAACAGGTGGCGATTTTCTCCGAACAATTTAACGCAATTCGCGGGTTGGAATTGGAAGTGCGTCCGATTCGCAGCTATCCCAACGGGGCCACGGCAGCGCATCTGTTGGGGCGCGTGCAACGTGACGACCGACCCGATGGCGATGAACAAATTGCGTTTAAATATTATCTGCCGGATTTCGCCGGGAGAACCGGGATGGAAGGTTTGTTCGATTCTGAACTGCGCGGCAAAGCGGGTGTGAAATCGTTATTGGTAAACAATGTGGGATACCGTCAGAGCGAAGAAATTGTCAGCCAGACTAAACCTGGGAAAAACCTATCGCTAACGATTGATCTGGAATTGCAGGCTGCCGCCGAGAAAGCATTGGCCGGCGCCCAGGCCAAAGTCCAGGGCGCCGTGGTGGTGATGAATGTGCGCAATGGCGATGTGCTCGCGCTAGTTTCCCTGCCAACGTTTGATCCGAACGCGTTCCCCAATGGAATTTCACACGCTGATTGGGCCCGCCTGAACGATGAGAAATATAGTCACATCTTCAACCGTGCCACCTACGGAGCGTATGCCCCCGGATCCATTTTCAAGATCATCACCGCAGTAGCCATCCTGGAATCAGGAGTTGATCCCAAAGAAAAATTCACTGTGGAATCGGATCCGGCGCGCCCGGGAAAAGGTGCTTACTATGTTGGAAGGCGGAAAATCAAGGACACCGCTCCTTCCGGCGAGCACGATTTTGAGCGAGCATTCAAACTCTCCAGCAACAGCTATTTCATTCACTACGGTTTGCAAGCCGGCTTGCCCAAACTAATTGAAGTCGGAAAGCGGTTTCATCTCGGTGAACGAACGGGAGCTTTTCCTGGACAGGAACCGTTCACGGATTATCCCACCTCCCAGCAAGGTTGGTCCGCTGGCGATATTGCCAATCTATGCATCGGCCAGGGTAAAGTCTCGGTGACGCCATTGCAAATGGCCTGCATGACGGCGGCTATTGCAAACGGTGGTCGAATTCTGTACCCGCGGCTGGTTAAAAGCGTTGATGGCAATCCTCTCGACGATACTTACCGGCAAGGGGTGCGCACCAACCTGAAACTGAATTCTCGGCATGTGGACACCATTCAACGCGCAATGCTCGCTGACGTCGTGGACACTCGTGAAGGCACCGGACGTGCAGCCTATATTCCAAATTTTCATGTCGGAGGTAAAACCGGGACAGCCGAGGTCCAAAAGGCTGGGAGAATGGATACGATCACATGGTTCGCTTCCTACGGTCCGTTCGAAGATCCCAAATATGCGGTGGTGGTGATGGTTGAGAGCGGCGCTTCTGGAGGCGGCACTTGTGCGCCGGTTGCGCGGAAGATTTATGAAGCGATCCAAAAGCGGGAAGGCACCACGCCGAATTTCGCTTCACTGAATTTAGATTAACATGTTCGAGACACACTTAAATGAACGCGGCAAACAAGTGGATATTCCACTCGTGCTCGCCATTCTCGCGTTGATGTGCATCGGCGTGACGTTCATCTTCAGTGCTGCTTACGCCAATGAATCGGCTCGAAATCTGCCGCTGTTCCATCAACTCTATTTTCGGCAGGTTCTCTGGTACACCATCGGAGTGGGAGCGGCCTTGTTCCTGTGCTTTGTCGATTATCGAAGCTGGGCACGTTGGTCGTTCGTCGGTTATTGGCTGATCATTATCGTGCTATTGCTGGTGCTGATTCCCGGGATCGGTGTCACACGTTTCGGCGCACGGCGCTGGATTGATCTCGGTTTTTTCCAATTTCAACCGTCAGAATTCGCAAAGATCGCAATCATTTTTGCCCAGGCAAATTTCCTCAGCAGGCCGGCCGAGGAACTCAGGCAACTCCGCGTCTTCCTGAAATCATTGGGCATGACAGCCATTCCGTTCGTTTTCATTCTGCTTGAGCCCGATTTGGGATCCGCCCTGGTGCTCTTTCCGATTACTTTCGTCATGATGTTCGTGGCTGGTGTCCCGAAAAGTTTCCTGGTGAAGCTGATCGGCGGGACAAGCATTGTGATTGCCCTGCTGCTGGTGGACATCTTATTCGCACCGCCCCAATGGCAGATCAAATTGGAAGAATACCAGCGGCATCGGTTATTGACCTATTTTGGAATTTCATTTGCTCCGAAAGACGCCACCCCGGAGCAAAAGAAGAAAGCAGACGCGCTGCAACGTGCGAAGTCCTACAACGTTGAACAAGCGCTGATCTCGGTTGGTTCAGGTGGATTGACCGGCAAAGGCTGGCGGCAGGGAACGCAGTATTCCCTCGGTTTCCTGCCCCGTGCGGTGGCACATAACGACTTCATTTTCTCGGTCATTGCCGAGGAGAAAGGTTTTGTAGGGAGCGCATTTGTAATAGTGCTCTATACAGTGATTCTGTTTAGTGGAATCAAAATTGCCGGTCAGGCGCGGGATCGCCTCGGCAAACTACTGGCTGCAGGCGTAATTGCGATGCTCTTCAGCCATGTATTCATCAACATCGGGATGAATATTCGCTTAATGCCCGTAACGGGTATCCCACTGCCGCTACTTAGTTATGGCGGGTCCTCAGTGCTCTGCTCGTTAATCGCAATCGGCATTTTGCAAAACGTTTATATGTATCGAAGGTCATACTGAGTATGAGTGATAGAAATTTTTCACGCCGTCGCGGTGGTCGCGGCGGGATGAGGTTCCGCCCACCGGGCGGGATAAGCACCCCTAAAAACGACAAGGGCGCCCAGGAAGCACGCGCACATGTCATCGGCGAAAAGGTCGGAGGAACCGAACCTGTTTACGAAGGCCGCCACGAAAGTGAGATCGAACGCGCTCAAAATGTCGCGTCCGGTTTACCTCCAGATGGAACACCGAAAGCCGCCCCAAACGTCCAGGAACCGAAGCACAAACATCCTGCACCCAGGACGCCGCCTCCGCCGCGCGTGCCCGATCAACCTTACGAACCGGTAACCATCAAGGAGCAGGAACCGCAAGGCATCGTCGAAAGCATCAAGTCCCTGGCGAACAAGGTGATTCAAAAGGTGCAACGCCTCTTCAAGCCGAAGAAGCAAAGCCATAAAGAAATCGTCATCAATGCTGAATCACTCGAAACGCGCGTCGCCGTCATGGAAGAAGGCAAGCTCGAGGAATTTACCATCGAACGCACGACCGAAGAGCGCCTCGTTGGCAGTATTTTCAAAGGAAAAGTCCGCAACCTCGAAGACGGTTTGAAAGCCGCTTTCGTGGACATCGGTTTCGAGAAGAATGCGTTCCTGCATTACTGGGACATTGTTCCAAGCAACTTCGATAGCTCGGTTGAAATCGTCGAACGCGAAGGTGGACGCAAACGTGAGAAGCCTAAGATCACGCAGAAGGATATCCCACGGGTTTATCCTCCCGGAAGCGACATCATCATCCAGGTGACCAAGGGCCCGATCGGCACTAAAGGTCCGCGTGTCACCACGAACATTGTTCTCCCCGGACGTTACCTCGTCCTGCTCCCGAACTCTGATCAATGCGGTATTTCGCGAAAGATCGAAAACCAGGAAGAACGCCATCGGCTCAAGAAAATCCTGCGCGCTCTCACCATTCCCGAAGGAATGGGAGTCATCATCCGCACCGTCGGCGAAGGCCAGCAACTCCGTTATTTTGTGCGCGATATGGCACTGTTGCTCGAAGAATGGAAAGAGATTCAGGACAAGATCAAGAATCAACCTTCTGCCACCTGCGTTTTTGAAGAACCAGACCTGATCGCACGCACTGTGCGCGACTTTTTGACTGAAGATGTCGAACGCATCGTCACCGACAATCCGAGGGCTTACGACCGGATGCGCGAGATGATTTCGAAAATCTCGAAACGTTCTGCTGAAAAGGTGAAGCTTTACACCGAATCTCAATCCATCTTTGACCGGTTCAATATCACCAAGCAACTCGAGAGCACCTTCTCCCGGCAGGTACATTTGAAAAGCGGTGGTTACATTGTGATCGATGAAACCGAAGCGCTCGTCGCAATTGACGTAAATACCGGCAAGCACAAGAGCAGCGTCAAAGACCAGGATTCCACCATCGTCAGAGTGAACCTGGAATCGGCGGAAGAAATTTGTCGCCAACTGCGCCTCCGCAATATCGGTGGCCTCATCGTGCTCGATTTCATTGATATGAAACAACGCCGCGACCAGCAGGCGGTGTATCAGCGCATGAAAGATGGTTTGCGCCGGGATAAGGCCAAGACACACATCCTGCCCATTTCACAACTTGGCCTGATGGAAATGACTCGCCAGCGCCATAGCGAAAGTGTGCGCTCCGCGGTTTATCATGATTGTCCGTATTGCAAAGGCCGCGGCAAAGTGAAGAGCACGATCACCATGAGCGTGGAGATCCAGCGCAAGCTCAATGAAATCCTGAAAAAACGTCATCGCGACGAATCAGATTTCGAACTCCGCATCGTTGTTCATCCGACTGTGCTCGAGCGTTTGCGCACAGAAGACGAAAAATTGCTCATTGAGATGGAGAAACGTTATTTCGGAAAACTCTCCTTCCGCGCGGAACCAAGCTTCCACGCCGAACAGTTCAAGATTGTGAATGTCTCGAATAACGCCGAACTCGCCAGTGTAGGCGGGTAAGACAAACGAGCACTCTGGTTAGGAATCACAATTATGAGTAAATAAGAGCGTTTTTCACGCAGTCATTGCCGGTGTGATTAAAAGGGTGAGATGGGTTGGAGCGCGGCGTAACTGCAAAGCGGTTCGTCATTTCTATAGTTCTGGTTTGTGCGAAGCATCAACCGCAGCACTCAATGGTGGCGCTGCTGGGCCTTTTATGACGCTCGAACAATCTCACGCGCTGCGGCTGATCCTTCGGACACAGCCGCGCTCCGTTCCTGCGGCAATTTCAGTCGAATCACGCAGTCCATTGCACAGGCCCCCGGATTTAGTTGATTAACTGAATCCGGGGAGGTTTGCGGGGGTGGCACCTTGAAAGACGAACCGATGGTTGTGTGAAGTTCTCGTCCCATAACCGCTTTCTCCATTAGCGATTATTAGCGCAGATTAGCGGTTTGACCGGTTTTTAGGATATTTCCTACACCGTAGCTGCCGCCACCGCTCACAAACTGCTCTCCAGACAACAAAATAGGGGCAGCTCTTGCCAACCAACGTTTTGGTCATCCCGAGGAAACCCTCCACAGTGTTGGCATGCAGAGAATATACCGCACCTCAGTCATAGCAGCGTCGCTCTCGCTTGCGCTTCTCATGGGTTGCTCATCCCAATCCACTGTCAGTTCCGATAAACCGGTCGCCCAGGCGGATGCCGACATGAAGGTGTTCGAGGTCAAGGGGCGCCTGAAGAGCATCACCGCCGATCGCCAGACCGCTGTGATCGAACACGAGACGATTCCCAGTTACATGCCGGCGATGACGATGCCGTTTACGGTAAAAAATCCCGATGAAATGAAAGCGCTCCAACCGGGCGACGCCATCGCATTTCGATTTGTCGCCACCGAGGATGATTTCTGGATCGAACAGGTGCGCAAAGTATCGGACGACTCAGTGGCCAGATCCCCCGCTGGAGAACAGGCAAAAAAATCCAGCGCAGCCGGACGGATTCCCGCGCTGGAAATTGGGGATGTGGTTCCCAACTTTCGCCTCACCGACCAGAACGGAGAACGTTTTCAGTTTAGCGACTTTGCCGGGAAAGACGTCGTGCTGACGTTCATCTTTGTCCGTTGTCCCGTTCCAACGTTCTGTCCTTTGATGTCGGAGAACTTCCGCAAGCTTCAGGAACAACTCAACGCATCCGGCAACGGGAGTGACGCGCGCCTGCTCAGCATCACGATTGATCCCGAATTCGACACGCCGGAAGTGTTGCGGGACTACGCGGCGCGTTATACGCAGGACACGAGTCAATGGGTCTTTGCGACCGGCAGTGCCGGTGAAATCGATGAATTGACCGCGCGCTTCTCAGTTTATGTCGAACCGGAGGCCGGAACGATCCTTCACGGATTGGTGACGGCCCACATCACGCCCGACGGGCGTGTGGCGCAATTCTGGCGTGGCAACGGCTGGAAGCCCGGGGAAATTTTCGAAGCCTTGCGTCCTTCAGTGAAAGCAGAGCGCTCAGCGCAATCTAATTAAAGACCAGTCAAACATTGACACATATCAAAGCAACTAATGGCCACTCGAATGAAATTAAATGCCTCTATGAACACATATTATCTCAGAAACCTCGCAATGCTGGCACTGCCTCTCTTGTTGTTCGCAACCGGTTGCGGCCCAGGCCAGGACGCCAACAATTCGAATGCCACATCGGCAAAGGATCAATCCGCGCAATCTTCGGCTCCCATCGGAACAACTCACGAAATAGCAATGCGCGGAGATGTCACTGGATTCTTCTTCGAACCGAAGGAACTCACGATCCAACGTGGCGACCTCGTCCGCTGGAAAATGGTGGATGGCGCGCCGCACAACGTTAATTTCACCGGCCGGGAATTCCCGCAAGGCGCGCGCGTCCTGCTGGAAAACCGCCGCAAGTTACTCGGTGCGATGCTGGCCGCGCCGGGGCAGGTTTATGAAATTCATTTTACAAACGAATATCCCCCGGGCGAATACAACTACGTTTGCGACCCGCACGCCGTCCTGAACATGACCGGTAAAATCACTCTCGTCGAAGACAGTCAACTCGCAGCATCCAACTCAAATCCATGAAATTACGTATCATCAAAACCACAGTTCCAGCAATTCTTGGGAGCTTTCTGCTCCTTGGAGCCGCCGGGTGCAACAAACACGATCCAAGCGGGGCGCAGGACCGCAAAAGCGCCGCCGAGCAAGCCTACGTCGCACCGGGCGAAATGGATGAGTATTACCTCTTCTACTCCGGCGGCCATTCCGGGCAGATCTATGTCTCCGGCCTCCCTTCAATGCGCCACATCGTAACAATTCCTGTATTCGCTCCGTTCCCTGGCAAAGGTTACGGATTCGACGACACGACGCGGGCGATGCTGGGTGCTTACACCTGGGGGGACGTGCATCATCCCGCGCTTTCGAAGAAGGATGGCATGTATGACGGTCGCTGGCTGTTCGTCAACGACAACGCGAACAACCGCCTGGCCCGTGTCAGTTTGCGCGATTTCAAGACCAAACAAATCCTCGGCCCGATTCCCAATACCAGCGGGAACCATGGCTCTTCATTCGTCACGGAAAGCAGTGAATACGTATTGGTTGGAACACGGTTTTCCATTCCACTGCCCAAAGGCCGCTATGCGCACCCCAGCGAATACAAGGAAGAATACACCGGCATGTTGACGGGCATTAAAGTGCATCCTGAAACCGGAGAGATGACCGTGGCATGGCAGATTCTCACGCCGCCTTTCAATTGGGATCTCGCGTCCACAGGCAAAGGCCCCAGCCGCGACTGGGCGTTCTTTACCTCCTACAACACCGAAATGGCGCACACGATGATGGAAGTGAACTCCAGCCAGTTGGACCGCGACCTCGCCGCGTTCGTGAACTGGCGCGCGGCGGAACGCGCTGTTGCCGAGAACAAATTCGAACTGCTCGACGGCGTGCCAGTCATAGACCCATCCAAGGCGCCGGGTGTTTTGTATTACCTGCCGATTGGAAAGTCTCCGCACGGCATTGATACCGATCCATCCGGACGATGGATTGTCGGCAGTGGAAAACTGCAACCCTCCACCACCGTTGTGGATTTCGAGAAAGTTCTCGTCGCAGTCGAAAAGAAAGATTTCGAAGGTGAAAACCGCGGCGTTCCGATTCTGCGTTACACAAGCGTTGTTGAAGGGGAAGTGCCGGTCGGCCTTGGCCCATTGCACACGCAATATGACGGACGCGGGAATGCCTACACCTCGCTCTACATCGAATCCGTTGTGGCCAAATGGAAACTGCCGCCCTGGACGGCGGAAGAAAAAGCCAATCTCGAAAAAGTGGTGCTCGACAAGATTGACGTCCATTACAACATCGGCCATCTCGTCATCGGCGGCAGCGACACCCGTGAGCCTTATGGCGACTGGCTCGTGGCGATGAACAAGCTTTCCGCTGGACGCCACATTCCCACCGGCCCCGGTCTGCCGGAGACCAGCCAGTTGATTGACATTCGCGGCGACAAAATGCGCATGATCTCCGAGGCGTTCACCGATAAGGAGCCGCACTTCGCACAAATCATTCGCGCCGACAAACTCTCGACCATTGAGGTGTATCCGAAGGCAGAGAACAAACATCCCGAAGCCGTCTGGAGCATGACTGACGCGAAGGCCACCCGCCAGGGCGACCAGGTCAAAGTTAACATGATTGCCGTCCGCAGCCGGTTCGTTCCGGACATTGTCGAAGCGCAAGTGGGCGACACCATCACGTTTCACATCACCAATGTTGAACAAACACGCGGCATGTCGCATGGCATCGGCGTGAATGAGTTAAACATGAATGTCGTTGTCGATCCGGGTGAAACGAAAACGTTCACCATGAAACTCACAGAGCCGGGAATATTCCCGTTCTATTGCACGGTCTTTTGTTCGGCGCTGCACCAGGAGATGCAAGGGTATCTTGCTGTGAAGCCTGCTTCCAAAACAGCGGCGGTGGAGAAGGAGAGTGTTGAACCAAGCCTCTAAAACTGGCAAAGACGATGGTGCGCCCGAGACACGGGCGCACCATTCCACAGCCGAAGAGCCCGCTACACGGCGCTTTCTGCGGCGTGAACGGCTCTTCCTGGCGCGACCGCTGAACCTGGCATCGCGGTTGGTGCTCCTGCTTGGAGTCGCCTTTCTGATCGGCTCGTTTTTCTTCCCGTTGTGGCAAATCCGCCTGGTGGCGCCGCAATACCGGGATGGCCTTGAGTTGAAAGTTTATTCCTACGAACTGCGCGCCGGCAACAATGGCCAGCATCTCGATGAAATTAACCTGCTCAATCATTACATCGGCATGAAGCCCATTCAGCAGGCTGATTTCGTCGAGATGACCTGGATTCCATTTGCCGTCGGGCTGTTTGTGTTGCTGACGTTGCGCGCGACGGTTTTCGGGCGCATGGGCAACCTGGTGGATCTGTTCATGTTGTTCAGCTATTTCGGCCTGTTCTCGATGGCTAACTTTTACTATCGCCTTTACACCTATGGCCATGATCTCGATCCGAAGGCAGCAATGACAATCGAACCGTTCGTGCCGGTCATCATCGGCAAAAACCAAATCGCGAACTTCACTCAATACAGCTACCCGATGACCGGTTCCTATCTCTTCCTGGGATTTGTCCTGGTTCTCCTTTTCGCTGCATGGCTTTCGCGGAAGGAGAAGACGCTGGTCGAATGAAACAGATCACTCCAATTCTCATGGCTCTATTCGCGTTGAATGTTGCGAGCGGTGAAACATTGCAGGAACGCATCTATCGCGCGGCAGACGGAGACACTGTTCTGGTGCAAGGCGGCGAGCATCTCGGAAACCTCGTGATTGATCGCCCCATCACATTGCGGGGGATCGGCCAGCCAATCCTTCGTGGTGATGGAACGACAAACGTCATCCAGATCACTGCGTCCAATGTGGCGATCGAAGGTTTTCGCATTCGCGGTTCCGGGGTGAACCTTTCTGCCGACCACGCTGCCATTCACACAACCGGCGATTACACCCTCATTCGTGAGAATCGGATCACGCGTTCGTTACACGGAATTTACGTGCGCGGCGCCTCCCATGTGCGCATCGAGAACAACGTGATTCGCGGCATGGATGCCGATGAAGCAGAGAATCCTCCCGACCCGATGTCCACGTTCGGCGCGGGCGAACTCTGCGCGTCGGGGCTTTCACAGGATCGCCGCGGCAACGGTATTCATTTCTGGAACTCAAAAGGAAACGCCATCAGCGGGAATGAAATCTCGGAAACGCGCGATGGCATTTACTTCTCCTTCACCAACGAAACCCGCGTGGAGAACAACCGCATTTTCAAGGCGCGTTACGGACTGCACTACATGTATTCCCACCACAATTATTTTTCGAACAACCGTTTTTATGAAAACGCGGCCGGAGCGGCATTGATGTATTCGAAGGAAATCATCATGCGGGACAACGATTTCATGCATCATCGCGGCCAACGCGCGTTCGGAATGGTAATGCAGTCGGTTGATCGCTCGGTGCTGGAGAACAACAGGATCCAGGGAAATACAACCGGTCTTTATGTGCAGAACAGTTACGGCAACATCGCGCGCCGCAATCAACTGTCCCAAAATTACATCGGGATTCGGCTCACCTCGAGTTCGATGGACAATACCTTCGCGCGAAACACCATTGCCGACAACCTGCACAACATCGATTTGTCGGGACGAAGCGTCGGGAATCACTGGGATGAGAATGGCGCGGGCAACTTCTGGCAAGGCGCGACAACCCTGGACCTGACGCAGGACGGCGTGAGCGAGATTCCGCATCGCGAGGTGGATTTGTTTGGAAGTCTGCGCAAGGAATTTCCCACTGTCGCATTTCTCTCTGGCAGTCCTGGAATGAAAGTTCTGCAATTCGCCCTGCAGCGCGCTCCCATTCCAAACACCCCATACATCACCGATCAGCGTCCACTGATCGCGCCTCCCAAAGTCGGAGGATCGAAATGATTATCGCCCAAAAACTTTTCAAAAAATACGACGGCGTTCCAATCCTGAACGGCGCCAGCCTCACCGCATCGCCGGGACAAGTTGTTCTGCTGACCGGCGACAATGGCGCAGGCAAGACAACGACGCTGAGGATTCTAGCCGGGCTGGTTTCACCCGATGCGGGAGTGGCGGAAATCGACGGTATAAGCATTTTGCAAGACCGGCGAAAAGCCCAGGCACGACTGTCGTTTCTTCCGCAAGGCACGTCCTTTCAACCCGCGATGACCCCCTGGCATCTCATGAACTTTTATGCCGGACTGCGCGGCGTTCCAAAGAGTCGAGCCGAAGTAATGTTGGCGAAAGTCGGTTTACTGAACGCGCGTGACAAGGCTGTGCGCAAACTTTCTGGCGGCATGGTGCAGCGGCTTGGCCTTGCACTGTTGCTCCTGCCCGATGCGCCGGTGCTCATCCTTGATGAACCCGGCATCAGCCTTGATCCAGCCTGGCGGGAAGAGTTGCGACAAATCCTGAAAGCGGAAGCAGAACGAGGAAAAACCGTCCTCATCACGACCCACCTCCTGGCGGAGTGGGACGATTGCGCGGATGTCACCCTCGTCTGCGAAAACGGAACCATTGTTGAGGAGGCGGAGTGCGTTCCCCTCCATTCAACTCCGCGCATCAACGGCCATCGCTTTAGTCACCCGGAAACGTTCAATCGCTTGTGAGCCAATGAGTATTCCTTTTCAACCTGAACTGGCGATGGTGCGCAGCTTCATTGCGCGCGAACTGCGGACGGTATTGCGCAATCGTTTTCTCCAGGTCTTCTCCACACTCGCGCTGCTGGCAGGCTGGGCGGCCGTCGGCCTGGCGCCCTCAGCGGCGGCGACGCCTTTTATATTGCTGCAATTAGCGCTTTACCTGGTGCCGCTATTCGCGGTGCTGATTGCCGTCAGTTCGGCGCATGGCGAATTGGAGGAACATCCGTTTCTGTTCAGTCAACCGATCTGCCGCTTCACATTAGTCGCGGGCAAATGGACAGCGCTCTGGATCGCCTCATCGGCGGTTCTGTTTCTGGCGTTTCTTCCAGCACTACTCACCGCACCGGCGGCGGCGAAGCTATTTTTGCTCTGGGGCAAGTCCCTGTGCCTGGCTGGTATTTTTGTCGGAATCGGACTGGCGGTGGGCTTTTCAACGTCTGATCGCGGACGCGGGTTAATTTATGCGCTCTTGATCTGGCTGCTGCTGGTGATTGGTTACGACTTGCTGGCTTACTTCGCGGCGCAGTTTACTTTTGTCCAACAATCGCCCGCCTTGTGGCTTTCATTCCTTCTAGCGAACCCACTCGATGCCGTTCGCATCTCGGCGCTATTTTCGCTGGAGGAAATTCCATTCACCGTGCCGGGCGAAAACAAAATCGTTTTGCTTTGGTCGGCGCATCTTGGGAAGTGGGTGCTGGTGCTCTCGGCAATCTGGATTGCCGCCCTGCTCTCCTGGTGCCGGTTCAAAGTGGAACGCAGGGAAGTTTAACGGCCCAGCAAGTCCGTCCTGCTGGTAGCCAGGTCATTGTCTGGAAAACTGCCAGAACATCATTCCTGTAATCAGGACCGCAACGACAAGGCCAATCATCGGCCAAAGGTTGAGTGCTGCGTTCATAACTTACTGTAACCCTACCGATTCACCCCAACAATCGGGGCAGCGGCAAAAGGAACTCTCAGGAAAAAAAGTAGCCACCACTCGTTCCATTTCATTCTCCCCATTGCATTTCCCCGATTTCGGCTTACCTGTTTTAGTCCAAAACTTCCGGAAAAGCTGATTTCGTGATTGGCAATCCGGCATGTTTGCAATTATTTCATGCTGCTAAATTATGGCCGAAGGTAAACCGCAGATCTACGACGAGAGTAAAATCAAGACTCTTTCCTCCCTGGAACACATCCGCTTGCGCACAGGCATGTACATCGGGCGCATCGGCGATGGCTCCCATTACGACGATGGCTGTTACATTCTGCTGAAGGAAGTCATCGATAACACGATCGACGAATTCATCATGGGCAACGGCAAGGAAGTGCAGATTTCCGTCGAAGAGAACATCGTGACCGTGCGCGACTTCGGACGCGGCATTCCGCTGGGCAAAGTCGTGGATTGCGTTTCCAAGATCAACACGGGCGCGAAATATAACGACGAGGTCTTCCAGTTCTCCGTCGGTTTGAACGGTGTCGGGACCAAAGCCGTTAATGCTCTTTCCAAAGATTTCCTCGTCCGCAGCCATCGCGATGGCGAATACGCTGAGGCGACTTTTAAACAGGGTAAGCTGAAGACGGAAAAGAGCGGCAAAGCTGCCACTGAACCGAATGGAACATTTATTCGGTTCGAACCGGATCCGGAGATTTTTAAAAAAACCGAGTTCCGCGGCGATTACATCGAAAAGCGCCTTCGACATTACAGCTATCTCAACACCGGCCTGAAGCTGCAGTTCAACGGCAAGACCTTCCAGTCGCGCCGCGGCTTGATGGACCTGGTGCTGGAAGATTTGGCCAACGACGGCGCTGAACCGATTTATCCGCCACTGCATTACACCAGCAAGACGCTGGAATTCTGTTTCACCCACACGAACAGTCGTTATGGCGAAACGTTTTTCTCCTTCGTCAACGGTCAATACACCAGCGATGGCGGCACGCATTTGAGCGCGTTTCGCGAAGGCCTGCTCAAGGCGGTGAACGAGTATGGCAAATCCAAATTCGAAGGCGACGACGTCCGCGAATGCATGATCGGCGCGGTGGCCATTCGTTTGAAAGATCCGATGTTCGAGTCACAAACGAAGAACAAGCTCGGCAACACCGAAATTCGTTCTGAATTGGTCAACACGGTACGCGAAGAACTCCTGCGCTTTTTCAGTCGCAACAAGGATGTTGCCGGACAGATCATCGCGAAAGTCCAGGACACCCAGCAACTCCGCAAGGAACTACAGAATGTGAAGAAGCTCGCGCGGGAACGCGCCAAGGCGATCACATTCCGCATCCCGCAGCTCAAAGATTGCAAGGTCCACCTCGGCGATAAAAAAGATAAAGGCGATGGCTCGATGATTTTCATCTGCGAAGGTCAATCAGCGAGCGGCTCTATCACGAGTTGCCGCGATGTGAACACTCAGGCTGTTTTTACCCTCAAGGGGAAACCGCTGAATGTCTGGGATCTCAAGCGCGACATCGTTTACCGGAACGATGAAATGTATAACCTGATGCGGGCGCTCGACATCGAGGACAACGTGGAGAACCTGCGCTATAACAAGGTCATTCTCGCCACCGATGCCGACGTGGACGGGTTGCACATTCGCAATCTGCTGATCACCTATTTCTTCAAATTCTTTGATGGGCTGGTGCAGGCAGAACATCTCTACGTGTTGGAAACACCGCTGTTCCGAGTTCGCAACAAACAGGAAACGATTTACTGCTACAGCGAAGCGGAGCGCGATGTCGCATCGAAGAAGCTGGGCGGCAAACCGGAAATCACCCGGTTCAAAGGTCTGGGTGAAATCAGCCCGAGCGAATTCAAGCAATTTATCGGCAAAGGCATGCGGATCAGCCAGGTGGAATTCGCGTCGAAACATGATGCTTCCGGCATCCTGAGTTTCTACATGGGCAAAAACACGCCGGACCGCAAAGATTACATCATGCAGAACCTGGTTGTGCCGGTGGAGGATTAACCTTAAATCCGGCAGTTGAAGGGAAACCACAGATGGGTGTGATCAAAAGTGGGAGAGATTTCCGAAGGAACGGAGCGCGGCGTAACCGCAGAGCGGTTCGTCTCATTTATAGTTCTGGCTTGTCCGTAGGAATCAGCCGCAGCACGTTATTTTTGAGAGCGATATTGGGACTCCAAACACTTTAATTCCAATCTCACTGCGGCTGATGCTTCGCACAAATCAGAACTATAGAAACAACGAACCGCTCTGCGGTTGCGCCGCGCTCCGTTTCCTACGCCCATCTCATCCACTTCTAATCACACCCAGAGCCAGATAAAAACCAAAGCAATATTGCAAACCTCCAGCGAAATTCTTAGGTTGTGCCCCTTTATCGGCGGCTGAACCGCTGATTTCGTGTAAATAATGGCCTTAATCGTCCAAAAATTTGGTGGCTCCTCGGTTGCAAATCCCGACCGGATCAAGAATGTCGCTGCCCGCGTCGCAAAGTATCACGGGCAAGGGGATCAAATCGTTGTGGTCGTCTCGGCCATGAGCGGTGTCACCGATAATCTCATCAGGATGGCGCGCGAAATCATGCCGCTCCCGAGCGAACGCGAGATGGACATGTTGCTCGCAACTGGCGAGCAAACCACCATCGCACTCACCGCGATTGCCCTTCATGCGCTCGGTGTTCCCGCTTGTTCCATGACGGGCGCACAGGCTGGAATTGTCACTGATGGCGTTCACTCGAAAGCAAAGATTCGCAACATCACACCGAAACACGTTCATCAATTGCTGGATGAAGGCAACGTTGTGATCGTCGCCGGTTTCCAGGGGCAAACCATGGAGGGCCAGATTACGACTCTCGGTCGTGGCGGTTCCGATCTGACAGCCATTGCGCTCGCATCCGCTTTGAAAGCCGACCTTTGCCAGATTTATACCGATGTGGATGGTGTTTACACCGCTGATCCCCGCATTGTGCCGACTGCCAAAAAACTGTCGGAAATTTCCTATGACGAAATGCTCGAGCTTGCCGGGCTCGGCGCCAAAGTCATGCAGTCACGCTCCGTTGAATTTGCTAAAAAGTTCGGTGTTATTTTTGAAGTCCGCTCCAGTTTGAACGACAACCCAGGAACCATTGTGAAAGAAGAAACTCTCAGCATGGAAGGCGTCGTGATTCGCGGCGTTTCCCTCGATAAGAACCAGGCCAAAGTCACTCTCATTGAAGTGCCCGACAAACCGGGTGTCGCCTCGCGCGTGTTCAAAGCCATTGCCGATGCCAATCTGAACGTGGATATGATCGTGCAGAACATCAGCCATAACGCTGGCGTGCCTGCAACAGATCTTTCGTTCACCGTGGACAAACCGGATTTGCTGAAGGCCACCACAGTCATCGAGAACTTAAAAAGTGAGATCGGCTACAAAGAAGTCCTGGCCGATGAAAAGATTGGAAAGCTTTCCGTCGTCGGCGTCGGCATGCGGAGTCATCCAGGAGTCGCCGCAAAGATGTTTGAAACACTTTCCAATGAAGGTGTAAACATCGAGATGATTTCCACCAGCGAAATTAAGATTTCCGTCGTCATCGCCCTCGATAAGGGTGAACAGGCGATGAAAGCGGTGCATGCGGCGTTTTTGGGTTAACGGAGTTGGGTCAACGGAGCGCGGCGCAACCGCAGAGCGGTTCGTTGATGCGACTCGCCCCTGCGTCCATCCGTGGTTTCTTCCCCCTTCCCCCCAGCAATCGCTCTATTGAGCTACACTCGTTCTCCTCATTTCCCCTTCGACTTTTTCTGCAATGTAAAAAGGCGAGATGGCTTCATTGAGAACCGAACTGCGCACCTTAGGTTTAGCGCAAAGAGGAATTATGAAAACTTTTTCTATTCTCAAAGGAGTCGGCATTTCCATTCTCAGTCTCACGTTGTTGCATGTGACGGGCGTGGCACAGCAGCAGAATCTGCCGAAAGACGCAAAGCCAGGGGCCAGTCAAAGCGAAGCCGAAGGCCCAACAGCAAAAAAGGAAGCGCAGATCGATCCCGCAGCCAAAGAGCTTCTGCAAAATGTCCAGCAAGCCTACAACAATTTAAAGGCAGCGGAACTTTCCGGACAGGTATCCGTGAACATTGATGCAGCCAGCATGCAGGAAAAAACCAACCAACAGTTCACCAGTTCCTTCCAGGCGCCGAACAAATTCCGACACGATGCCGAAGGCGCTCTCACGGTGGGATCCAACGGCGATAAAGCCTATGTGTTCAATGAAACAGCCAATTCCTACGCGTGGCTGGATACCCCCGATGAAAAAGGTTCCATGCAGGAATTGCCTGCCGTCATTCCCCAAATACTGCAAACTCAGAACCCATCGCTCCTCTTCGCATTAAGCACCAATTCGGTGCAGGAGGTGGCTGAGTCTTTCGGCAGAGTGAAGAAACTTGAGGACGAAAAGATCGGCGGCAAAGCCTATCCTGGGCTGGAGTTTACGTCCGAAGAAAACCGCGGCAGGATGGTGATGCGGGTCGATCCCGAAACTCACCTGGTCCGCCAGTTTACAATTGATTTCAAATCGTCCCTCGAAGAAAGCGGCGCGACGGATGTTAAAGCCGCCAATGTTGTAGTTGATTACTCCAGGATTAATACGCAACAGAATTTCGCCGAGAACCATTTCGCATGGACCCCGCCCAAAGACGCGATGGATCTGCGGGAAGCCGCCGGCGCCCAACGCCCAACCGAAGCCAAACAGACGATGACGGGAAAAGTTGCGCCTGATTTCACCCTGCCAGATCTGGACGGAAAAAAGGTTTCTCTCGCTGATATGAAAGGTCAGGTGGTGGTGCTCGATTTCTGGGCCACATGGTGTCCGCCTTGTGTGAAGTCGTTACCGATCGTGGCCCAGGTTTACCAGGAGAATAAAGACAAACAGGTTAAAGTCTTCGCGGTAAACCTGCGCGAGGACAAACAGAAGGTGGAAGCGTTCCTCGATAAACAGAACCTTGATATCCCGGTGCTCCTCGATAAAGACGGGAGTATCGCGAAACTCTACAATGTAGAAGCCATTCCTCAAACTGTGGTGATCGGCCCGGATGGTCGCATCCAAAGTGTTTCCGTCGGTGCTGGTCCGAACGTCGGAGAAGAACTCCGCACCGCCATTCAATCTGCGAAAACTGAAACTGAAAAAGAATAAAAATCTTGCCCACGGAACACACGGAAGAGTTAACCAAAAATAAATATCATCATCGCGGCAGCGCGACTATGAATGTCGCGCCGGAATCACCAGTGCTCTGGACACTTACCGTTCCGCCGTGCGCTTCCACGATGGCTTTTACGAAACTTAAGCCCAAACCAAGCCCCCTTTGCGAGCGGCTTTTGTCGCCCCGATACAACCGTTCCCAAATTTTGTTCTGTTCACCTGGTGCGATGCCGATGCCAGTATCGCGGAACAAAACGAGCACCTCCTTTTCATTGGTTGTCGCCTCGATTGAGACTTCCCCGCCCGGTTCGGTATATTTGATGGCATTGTCCAGCAGGTTGGCAAATGCCTGGCGGATTCGCACAGCATCCACCGATGCCTCGCAGTTCTCGGGAAGCTTTGCCGTGACCCTGATCCCCTTTTCCTCGGCAACCATTTCGTAAAGCTCAATCACTTCACTGAGGATCTGCCTTAACTCCACATTCTCCCGCGCCAACTTCATGACACCCGTTTCCGCTTCGGCCACATCCAACAATGTCTTCAGCATCGTCAGCACCCGATCCGATTCCTCCACGCAATCGGCCAACGCTTCCTGTGCCGCGTCGTGCTCCGGATGTTCGCGCAACGCGATTTCCGCGATGCCGCGCAACCGCGTCAATGGCGTGCGAAGATCATGCGCCACGTTATCGAGGGACTCGCGCATGCCACGGATCAAACCCTGGTTCTTCTCGAGCAAGCGATTGAACAACTCCGCCAATTCAGCAAATTCATCCTCGCTTCGCTGCACCGGCACGCGTTCGCTCAGATCGCCGGTTTGAATAATCGAACTGGCAGTCGCCACCATTTGCCGGATCGGCCGGGTGGCACGATAAGCGAACGCCGCCCCGCCAATAACCGCCAGGAGCAACAACGGGAAAGCCGTCATAAAAAACGCCCGCCGAAACGGTTCGAGCAACACTTCTCGACTGTTCGTCACCCGACCTGCCTGCAAGACAGCGCCATCAAACAACATGATCGAAGCCATCGTAAGATCGCGCTCTGCATCCTTCGGAATCCGGACCCATCCCCGTTGAATTCCGAACTTCAGATAATCCGGATCCAGCTCAATCCACTCTTGCGGCGCGGAAAGGAAGAGCACCGTATTGATCGGACTAACTAACCGGACAAAAGGCTTTTGCGAATCTTCCGTTCCCGCGAGCCAGCGTTGCAGTCCGGGAACCCCGCCGCTTTGATAAATGGCGGCATACTCCTTGGCGCGCGCCTCCACTATCTCGCGATCCTTCCGCTCAATCGACACACTCAACAGGACATACGAAATCAAAAACAGAACCCCCGCACTGGCAGTGAACAGGACTGCATACCAGAGCGTCAGCCGGAAGCTGAGCGTATGATGAATTCTTTTAAACCGGCTTAATGACATAACCAACGCCTCGAATCGTCTGGATCATTTTCTTCGCAAAATCCTTATCCACTTTACTGCGCAATCGATGCACCAGGACATCTACAACGTTGGTTTGCGGATCAAAGCTGTAATCCCAAATGTGCTCGAGAATCATGGTCTTCGTCACCACACGTCCCGCGTTGCGCATAAGATATTCGAGCAGCGAAAACTCGCGCGATTGCAGTTCAATCGGTTGACCGCCCCGTTGCACTTCGCGGGCCAGAAGATCAAGCGTGAGATCACCGACACTCAACCGCGTCGGCTCGACGGCATTGGTGGAACGACGAATCAATGCCTGGATGCGCGCCAGCAATTCGGAGAAGGCAAAAGGCTTTGTCAGATAGTCGTCGCCGCCAGCCTGCAATCCGCGCACACGATCATCCACTGAAGCTTTCGCACTCAGGATAATGACCGGAATGCGGACACCTTTTTCGCGCAGTTTCCGGATCAGGCTCAATCCATCGACCTTCGGCAGCATGACATCCACCACGGCGGCGTCGTAAGGAGTGCTTTGGGCAAACGTGAGACCGAGTTCGCCATCGGCACAATGGTCCACAGCGAACCCGCTTTGCTTCAAACCCTTCACCACGAATGAAGCGATCTTGTTATCATCTTCCACGACCAGCACGCGCATAGATTCACTTTGACCTTGTTGAAAGAATTGTTCCACCACTTCTTGGTAACAAGTTTCCTATCAGTTCCAGGTGGCAGTCCGGGTGGCAGTTCCAGGTGGAACGGGCAACCTGCCCGTCCCGGCGGGCTACCAGCCCGCCGGTCCCCAGCAGCGGCAACACACATAATATAACAACCCACCAGACGCCCAAATCCCCGGCGGCAGCTTGCCGCCGATCACAGCCAAATTGGCTGTGCCACCCAAAAAGAACGGCTGCCTCGTCGGCAGCCGTTTCGCTCATTCATTCAGCCTGCTCGCACACAGGCCGTTTGAGTCAGCCTAATTTGTCAGCAGTGTTGCTTTCATCCACCGCTATATAGCGCGTGCCGCCATTGCTCCAAACACGCAGCAAAACCTTGCTCGTTTTCACCGTTTTGCCGAGGTCAATCGCTTCCGCAGCGCTCTTCACCGCTTTCCGATTGATCTCAAGAATCACGTCATTGTCCCGCAGACCGGCGGCAAAAGCGGCGGAATCCCCATCCACAACCGTCACCAGCGCACCTTTCATATTGGCAGGCAAACGAAGGTGACTCCTCGCAGCAATATCGATATCACCCACCTCCACACCCCGCAGCGTATTGGCGGAGGAATCCTCGCGGCTGCTGGACTTCGATGCCACTTCCGAGCCGGGCAATTCTTTCGGCGTAATGCTCACGGTCTTCGCTTTCCCATCGCGCATTACCTTGACGGTGGCCTTCTGGTTCGGACGCGTTTGAGCAACCTGCAATTTCAACTGGCGACTATCCCGGATGTCGGCTCCGTTCCATTGCACCACGACATCGCCTATCTGCAATCCGGCCTTGGCGGCAGGCGCATTTTCTTTCACCTCGGAGATCAATGCGCCAGAGGTTTGCTTCACGTTGAATTGCTCGGCTAAAGCCGGGTTCAAATCCTGGATGGCGATACCCACGTAACCGCGCACGACGCGTCCATCTTGAACCAAACTTTCCATGACGTTGCGGGCAAGATTCACGGGAACCGAGAAACCAATGCCCTGGTTTCCGCCAGAGCGACTGAGGATCGCTGTATTGATTCCGATCAACCGACCCTGCGCATCCACGAGCGCGCCACCTGAATTGCCAGGATTAATCGCGGCATCGGTCTGAATGAAATCTTCGTAATCAATCCCCATGTTGCCGCGACCCGTTGCACTAATGATTCCCATCGTCACCGTCTGGCCGATGCCAAACGGATTGCCAACCGCGAGGACGATGTCGCCGATCTCGATTTTGTCACTGTTCGCCAGCGGCAGGTAAGGGAGGTTATCCGCTTCAATCTTCAGAACAGCAATATCGGTCTTGGGATCTTTGCCGATCACCCTGGCGTTGAATTCACGGCGATCGTGCAGGACGACTGTCACCTCATCAGCCCCATCCACCACGTGATTGTTGGTCAGGATATAGCCTTCCTTCGTCACGACCACCCCCGAGCCCTGGCCACGGCGGGGAGCTTGTTGAGTTCCCCGGCGCTGCTGGCCATGGAATTGGTCACCGAAAAATCTGCGGAACAACGGATCGTTAAACGGCAGGTCAGGATGTTCGGCAATCCTGGCTTTGGAACTGACGTTAACCTGCACGACGCTCGGCGCCACCTTCTTCACCACCGGCGCGAAGCTGGTCGTGAACTGGCCATTGCGTTCCGGCGAAGAATCATCCACCACAAGGCGAACCGGGGTGATCCTCGCCTGATTTCCGTTATCTCGCGAAGTGAACGCCATCGTGGCCCCGGCAACCACCAACGATCCCGCCAGCAATCCAATCCGCAGATGCCTGGTAAATTGTGCAATTCTTTGTTTCATATGTGCCGACACCTTCGCACTCCGCAATGACCAGCATCTTTCAGCAACATTACAATTTTGTAATAAACCGCGAAGCATGGGTGATGAACAAACGATGTTTGTGGCGCAACATCGTGGCGCGAAATTTCAGTCTCAACTCAAGCCGTCTATCAGCCGATCGCGGGACGTAATTGTGTTCGCATTTTTGACAACAAATGTGCAGGTCGCGGCAATTTGCGGTTAGCTGGAAACTTCAATAAAACCGATTTTGTTGCCATGCTTTTGCTAGACTCGCATAAGACTGTGCACTTTGACCCGACTGAACTGCGCCAAACTGCGATCACCAACGCACTCCGCGGTTGCCAGCTTTTTGCAGGCGTTCCTCCACAGGATTTGAAGAATATCGCGGAGATCGCGATTTCGAAACCATTGGAGAAAGGTGAATACCTCTTCCGCGAAGGCGACCATTCTTTCGGTTTTTACATCGTGCAACGTGGCGCGATAAATATTCATCGGGTCACCGCGATTGGCAAAGAGCAGACCATCTACATCTTCCGCGCAGGCGAATCGTTCGCCGAAGGCAGCCTCGCCACCGATACCGGTTATCCGGCCGATGCGCGTGCCGTCGAATCTTCCCAGGTGCTGCTGATTCAAAAAGCGGGGTTCATCACGCTCTTGAAGCGTCAACCTGAACTTGCCTTGCGCATGTTGGGGGCGATGAGTCTGCACCTTCGCGCTTTGGTCGGACAGATACAGGATCTCACCACGCGGGATGTGGAAACGCGACTGGCTAACTGGCTGGTCAGGCGCTGCCCGGATCGCGCAAGCCAAAAACCGACGTCCATCATGCTGACTACAACAAAACGGGTGTTGGCGGCTGAACTGGGAACTTGCAGTGAAACGTTCTCTCGGACCCTCGGCAAGTTCCGCGAATTGGCACTGATCGAAGTGACCGGAAAAAACATCACAGTTCTTTCCCCGGTGAAGCTGTCGGAACTGCTCAATCGCAACCTGGGCGAGTGACTGCCCTCTTTCCATAAATCCAGTAACTGCCCCCTTAAAACCCACAAACGGCATTCCCGCAGCGACTTACAAAGATCCAACACCAAAAAACGCCCTCTGTTCCAACTTGGAACGGACTTCTTTTCCGCGGAAAAATGTTTGTTCCAGCTTGGAATGGACTCCGTTCCGCAGAAAATTGTTCGTTCCAGCTTGGAATAGACTCCGTTCCGCAGAAAATTGTTCGTTCCAGCTTGGAACAGACCCCGTTCCGCGGAAAATTGTTCGTTTCAACTTGGAACAGACCCCGTTCCGCGGAAAAATGTTCGTTTCAACTTGGAACAGACCCCGTTCCGCGGAAAAATGTTCGTTTCAACTTGGAACAGACCCCGTTTCGCGTCGAAGAGAGCGACTCCGCCGATGCAAAACCATCCTATCACAAACCTCTCCGAGTGTTTTGATGAAGCACCGATGATCCGTGAAGATCGGCTCCCGTCGATCTCCCCGATTCATCAAGTGATAAAATAAATTTAATTCATGAACACCGGGGAAAAAGAAAAGGGGAGCGATTCGGAGTATTTAGTTAAGGACCAAATCGAAGGCAGAAGTCGGGGCGGAGCGGCAACTCCGCCCCACCAAGGTGGGGCAAACCTGCCGGTTTGCCCTAATTTTTGCCTTCCTTCCGTCAATTTTTCATCTCTATGTCTTACTAAATAGCAGTGGCCCGATGGGCTGGGCTGAAGAATTGCCAGCCTTTTGGGCCTCGGGACGCTAAACACATACTCTCCTCCAGGAGAGGGAACACGTTTCGGACGTTTGTCGGTGTAAGCACCAAACGGTTTTTATTTACAACGACTGGATTGGCTCGCCCTCTCCTTGGCCGGAACGATTCAGTTGAAAATGCACCGGAACGCCGGATTTATCCGGCAGGAACGTGAATCTGTTCCGAACGCGGCAGTTGTTCTGGGCACCGTTTTGGGGTTCGGGAGTCTGCTGCCGCATAAATGCGGCGTTCCGTGCATCCGCACTGGTGTGAAACTCGT
>JACDHS010000199.1 GCA_013820875.1 Verrucomicrobiota bacterium
ATCGGTGAATTCCTGTTCCGGAGGAACACTTGAGAATAGCCCAATGTTTCAACATTGGGTTCGAAGTGGGTGAGTTGAATCAGTTCCGAAGGAACGGCTGACTGGTTGCGCGCTAATTCCTGACTGCTTGCAATCAATGGCATTTCTCAGCCGTCCCTTTCGGGACTACAACTGTATCTATCCTTGTACCCAATGTTGAAACATTGGGCTATTGTCAGGTGTCCCTTCGGGACAAAGACCATCATCGGCATTCCTGTTTCACAAGAACACCATTCTACTGAAAACAGCGAGGAATCTCCTTGTCTCGCGTAACCGCTTCTCCATTAGCGCAGATTAGCGGATAAACTGCGGTTTTTAGGTTCACACCGCTTGAACGCCGAAATGGAAAAGCACATTGCGCATCAACGCCTGGAATTTTTTGTCATGATAAATGCCCCAGCCTGCGCCGATTGAGCCAGCGTTGAACACCCGGCCACCCTCGGCGCGTTCCCAATAAACCATTTCTCCGCCCTGTTCATTTTTTGGTTTGATGCGGCGAAAGAAATAATCGAATCCACTGCCGCCCTTTGACCACGGCATAATGCCATTGGCAACCAGGCTCCATTTGCCCGCGGGATCATTCGGCACGGATGCGCCAGCAGGTGACGCCCCCTCCTGCATCGCAGCCAACGTGGAAAGACGAATGTCAAACTCGTGCCCGTTCGCGAGCGAAACGCCCTCCTCATTGAAACCAAATTTTTCGCCCGGTTGAAGTTCAACTTTTTCCGGGAAGTTAAACAAGAAATGAGCGGAGTCTTCCACGGCATAGGGGCCGAATGATTCGTAATTTGAAACACCTGACCAGCCAAGCGTTTCCAGACCGATCAAACGCCATCCCGGATAACCTGCCTCCCGCAACAGTCCGCCCCTCTTCGCATCGTGAGAATGCCATGATTCACCACGTTCCTGCGGAAGCATTTGTTCACCAGGCGCATCCACTTTCCGGCATTCGAGGACGGAACCGTCCTCACTATAGCTAACCCGCCAGAAGAGCGAATTACCGGAAAGCACGATCGCGTTGCCATCGTTCTTCAAGAAATTCTCAAGGCCCTGGTACGCCGGGATAGACCAATACTCGCTATGACCATTGATGAGTAAAACCTTGTAGCCGCGCAAGATGTTTGGATCACGATGCAGATCGGTGTCAGTGATGAGATCATACTGGTAACCGCTTTTCTCAAGCCAGATTTGCGCGAAACGTTCGGCGCGGGCGAGATGGCTGTAACTGGTTGGCCCGCCATAAAGCAAATAAGGATCCGAGCCGGGGAAAGGCATGCGGAATCCAACTTGATAAGTTCCCTGCCCGCCACTGTGCCTGCGGTAAAATGAAAACGCCGGCGGATTGTTTTCGGAGTTCGCCATCCCTTTCGTCGAGGCAACGCGTTTCACAACTTGTTGAGGCTTGGCGAAAGCTGTCGAATTGTAAGCCAGCCATGTGTTCGATGAAGCAAGCACAGCGATGGGCGCTTTCTTTTGGCGGCCTCCTTTTCGCACCACGAATGTGATGTGATAAAGATGCGGTTTTCCCTCCCATTCATATTCGATTCTGCCGACGTACATTCCCGATTTTACCGCTCCGGGAATGCGATATTCATGTGTGGGCTTCCAACGGCAATCGTAGAGATCATCGGAGCAAAGCCGCAGCCCATAACCCCGGCGTTCATCCTTTTCCGGCGTGTAATCGGCGAAGCGCAATACTTCGTGCTCAAACCCCGGCCCGCCAATCATCCGGGTGCCGTGATTGATAATCCTGCCGTGACGTTTGTGTGGCGTGGAGTCAGCAACCCGGTCACCGTTCTGTTCCGCGAAACTCCAGCAGCCCAGGACGTCTTTGCCTTTTGCAGGAATTAACCCTTTTTCCGCAAAACGCGCCTTAATTTCGCCCGGTGAAAGTGCGCGATCATAGACAGCCGTCATAGCCAGATCGCCGTCAAAGAAGTTATCTGCAACCCCCTTTGCACCATAGGCCCCCAACCGCAGGGGAGCTACGCCACCCTTCACAACACCCGCAAACTTCCATTTACCCGCGAGTTCACCATCGATCCAAATACTTTTTTCTTTACCATCCCACGTTGCGACCACGTGCTGCCAACGTTTGGTTTTGATCCGGCTTTTTTCCGTGGAATGGGAATTGGCTCGTTCAAAACCACCACCGTTGCCGAGGTAAAAAGACACGCCGTTTTCTGAACTCAGGAACAAGCCGAAACCGCAGTTGTCATGATAATCATGTTGCGTAACCAATCCTCTCCACCCTCCCAGTTTCCAGGGACGCACCCAGCATTCGAGAGTCAAAGCTTTCAGCGATCCACCGATCTTCTTTTCAACCTGCACATACGAGCCGGGATGAATTGGCTGCGGAGTCGGTTCGCTCATTTTGAATTGATGGACCAGTTCATCTTCCGCAGGGGAATCGGGATCATGGCCAAGACGATAAATGGAAAGTTTATAAGGAACGGTGCTGCTGATGTGGAAGTTTAGTTTTCCACCTGCCGGGGCGCTGATTTGGTCAACGTAACCATGCACCGCCGGAACGAGCATGGATAAGTGCGGCGGGATACTCACCAGCTTCGCCGATGTGTTGGCACTCCATGCATTGCTGTTCAACAGCGAAAATCCAGCCAATCCAACCCCTGTTTGTTTCAAGAATTCGCGGCGCGTGGATTTCATGATGAGATGAAGTTTAGGAAAGAGCTGACGCTGCGTCCATTGCTTATGAAGAAATGACAGTCACAATCTTCAGCGATTCAGACGTCGGCCGGGAAGCCAATGCAATCGCTTCCGCTGTTTTCTCCAAAGGAAAGCGGTGAGTAATCAATTTGCGAACATTCAATTCTCCAGAGAACACCAGGTGCGCCACTTTGCGTTGCAGCAAAAAATCTGATGAATAGCTGCCGACCAGATCTTTCTCATTAACACACACTTGCGAAAGATCCACCGGCATGGCGTCACCTCGTTTTGTGTGCGCAAAGAGGAGAACCTTTCCCGCGCCGCGCACCAACTCCATCGCTTGAGTCACTGCGCTGTTCACCGGAACAGCTACAATAACGGCATCAAAACCGTGTGGAGCAAATTTCCTGGCCTCTTGCTGAAACCCGGAACTGCCGGGATCCAATTCACGATTCGAACCAAACCGTCGCGCCAACTGCAAACGGTTCGGAAGCAAATCGGACACTGCCACTTTCATTTTTTGGAGGCTCAGAATCTTCGTGAACATTAGACCTATCGGCCCCTGCCCGACCACCAGCACCCGGTCTCCTGCCAGCAGGGAAAGCTTCTCTATTCCTTTTAAAACAGTGTTGACCGGCTCCAGCATCGCGCCTTCTTCGAAAGAATTCTTTGCCGGAATCTTCACCACGCCGGGCAGACAAAAATCCATCACGCGAACATACTCGGCGTAACCCCCGCCTGCCGGTTCGAACCCGGCGGTAATTCCGGTTTTCTTATAGGTCTCACATTGCGCGAACGCCCGGTGACGACAAAAATGACAATCCAGGCAAGGCACATGATGATGTAATCCCACACGATCACCCACCCGCCACTTTTGCACTGCGGAACCGACACGCACAATGGTGCCAGCCGTTTCATGTCCGAATATGCGCGGCGGCGGAACAGTGCCGTAATGAATCTTTTTGATGTCGGTCGGACAAACGCCGCAGACTGCGACTTTGATGAGCAGTTCGCCTTTCCGGATTTGAGGAACGGGAACTGTCTCCACGCGGAGATCGTTTACTCCCCGGTAAACCACTGCGCGCATCGTCTTTGGAATCTCGGACATGGGGCAGTATTCAGTATTCGGTTTTCAGTTTCCAGTGCTTTGCGGCGATTCTGGATGCTGGATGCCTGCGTGCTGCGTGCTGCGTGAGAAACTGAACACTGGCTACCGGCTACCCGCCTGCCGCAAAGGAGACGAACCACTCCTCCGGTTCGGCGGAAAAGCTCTTTTCTGCGCCCCTGAACGTGAATTGCACCTTTTCCGCATGGAGCGCTTGTTGGGGTAAAATTAATTTACGCCGCTGCTCCTCTGTTAAACGGTTCTCCACCAGGGCCAGGTAACAATCTTCATCACCGCCGTACAATTTGTCCCCCACTATCGGATGACCGATGGATTGCAGGTGAATTCGAATCTGATGTTTGCGACCGCTGAGCGGCACCACTCTTAACAACGAAAAACTCCCCAACTCATTTTTCACCCGCCGTTCCACAAACCATTCTGTCTGGGCGGGGGAACCATCGGGCCGAACACAATCCTTGACCACGACACGACTACTTTCATCTTTGCCGAGCGGCGCATGGATCACTCCATGATCTTCGATCACATCCCCGTGAACGATCGCAAGATATTCCTTTCGGACGGCGCGGGCTTCCCACTTTTTCCCGAGTTCCCCGGCAGTGGCTGCATTTTTCGCCACAACCACGATGCCGCTCGTTTCGCGGTCCAACCTATTAACGATGTAAGGCGTGAACTGTTCGCTGGCGTATAGACGGGTGCGACTAATCAGGCTGGAATACTGGTCGCCTTTCGTAGGATGACAAACCAACCCGGCTGGTTTGTTGATCACCAGCAGGTCGGCATCTTCAAAAACAACATCAAAAAGCTTTTCCATTTCAGCAGGGGGGGCTTAACGCTTAACGCAGCTCCAGCATCCAGCATCGAGAATCTAAAATCCAGATTCCAGTTCCCCTCTCGACACCAGCTTGCCGATGCGTATTGTTTCTGGCGTGCAAGGCAAGTTACTCCCATTCATCTTCGTGCTCATCTTCGCGTTGAGCCGCTGGCCGGGATTGATGCCTGATAATTTCAGTGCGGCCTATGCATTTGCGTTCTGCGCGGGAGTCTTTCTCCCTCGGAAAATTTCCTGGTGGCTGCCTCTTGGCACTTTGTTGGTCACCGATCTTGCGCTGAATTGTTATTATCAGTTCACAAAAGACATTGACTGTTTCACGTTACCGACACTGCTCTACATGCTCGGCAACTATGCAGGTTATGTCGTCTTAATTGCGCTCGGTCGCGGATTCAAACCGAAGTCATCGTTTGTAGGATTACTGGGGGGCGGCGTTTTGGGAGCACTGCTGTTCTATTTGGTTACCAATACTCTTTCCTGGCTGTTGAACCCCTTTGGCAATCCCGAATATCTCGCCAAAACCCTGGGCACCTGGATTCTAGCACTCACCAAAGGAACCGGTGGCTGGCCGGACACCTGGACTTTCCTCCGCAACACCCTGCTCAGCGGCGGTTTGTTTACCGGATTATTTGCGCTCGGAATGAAGTTGAGCGAATCGGCCAAAGAAGCGGAAGAGCCAGAGGAGAGCAACGAGGCCGAAATCGAGCCGACTGCCGAACCGGAAGAATCGAAGGCTTGAGTTTAACTGAGGTTGGGGGAAAGGACCCGTCTCCCCGATGATCCCATTCAAAACAGGCCGCAGAAGACCGTAAACTTTGATTCCAACATCGTTCGCCAGTGACCAAACCTTGACGGAGGAAATGATCCTACTAGCTAGGCGATTTTCCCATCCACCAGTTGGATGACGCGGTGGGCTTGTGCTGCGACCTGGGAGGAATGCGTGGCGATTACCAGGGTCGTCTGTCTTTCGGCGCGGAGGCTGGTCAGTATCTGGAGGATCTCTTCGCCGGTATGGGAGTCGAGATTGCCAGTCGGCTCGTCGGCGAGGATCAATTCAGGGTTATTAATCAATGCCCGCGCAATCGCGACGCGCTGCTGTTCACCGCCGGAAAGTTCGTAAGGCCGATGATCAAACCGTTCACCAAGCCCAACCCGCGTCAATAATTCGCAGGCGTTGGATCGCACTTGGGCGACATCCTTGCGGATCATCCGGGCTGGCAGGCAAACGTTTTCGAGCGCGGTCAATTCGGGCAACAGATGATACGCCTGAAAAATCAATCCGACCTTTTCATTACGCCACCGGGCCAAAGCGGAATTCGACAAACGTTTTATATCGTTGCCGAGGAAAGAAATATCTCCCGTGTCAGGCAGGTCCAATCCGCCGAGCAAATGCAGCAATGTGCTTTTGCCCGCTCCCGACGCGCCGCGGAGCGCGAGAAACTCGCCTCGCGCGATTTGCAGATCCACTCCCTGCAAAACCTCCAGCTTGCGTTTGCCAATGGTGTAGGTTTTATGCACATCCCGCGCTGTCAGGAGCGGTGTCGCGTCAGTGCTGCTGGAACTTTGGTCCATTCCGTTACTCATAGCGCAATGCTTCCACTGGTTGTAACCGCGAAGCTTTCCATGCCGGAAATAAGCCCGCCAACACACACGTCACAAAAGCCGTTCCACAAATGAGCGCAATATCATTTGCCACAATGTCGGCAGGCAATTCGTAAACCTGGTAAATCGCCGCCGGAAGAAGTTCAAAGCCGGTAACCCGCGTCATAAAGTGCAGGAATTCGTTCCGATAGGTCACCGCCAGCATGGCGAGGCCAAAGCCGCACGCGACTCCGAATACCCCAATGATAATGCTTTGGCTCATGAACAGATAGAGAACCTGCCGGTTGGTCGCCCCGATTGCTTTCAGTATCCCGATCTCGCGCGTCTTCTGCACCACGAAGGTTATCTGGCTATTCACAATCCCGAACGCAGCGACGATCATGATGAAGAACAGCAGGTAAAACATCATGCTTTTCTCGACCTGCAGCGCATCGAAGATTTTTGGGTTCTCTTCGCGCCAGGTCTCGATTGCGTAGTCAGGCCCCAGCATTGGCAGGAGCTGCTTGCGCACCAGTTCCGCGTTGAACGGATCATCCAACCGCACCTGCACTCCATGAACTGAATCCTCCTCAAACTCATAAAGCTCCTGCGCATTTTCCAGGGAGGAAACGACAATCATCGAATTGTATTCGCTAAAGCCGACATCGAAAATACCGTGTATCTTGTATTCGCTGGCGATGGGTGCGACCTGTTCGTCAGTGCGATAGGCCTTCTCCAGTTGCTCAAGCTTCGATTGGGAATAAATGGCCAACCGATCCCCCACCCGCAAATCCAGGCCGCGCGCGAACTCAATTCCAACCAACAAACCGTTTCCTTCCACGTCGAATTCTCCTGCCACGATGTTGGTCGGCAGGATGCTGACTTTACCTTCCAGCTCCGGGTCAATACCCAGCAGCAGCGGCGCAAGCACTCTAGGACTGGCTCCCTCCTGTGGCTGGGTTTTAACGAGCACTTGCCCCCGCACAAACGGCGCCGCGCCGACGACGTGCGCGTTGGCGCCGATTCTCTTCACGACCGCGGAATAATCCTTGAGAGGCACCTGACGTCCCAGTGCATCCACTTGATACACCTTGGAATGAGCATTAAACCCAAGAATGCGATCACGCCATTCGCGGTCGAAACCACTCATTACGCTGATAACAATGATCAAAACGGCGACGCCGAGAGTCACGCCGAGGATGGAAATGAAAGTGATGACCGAGACGAAAGTCCGGCGAGGACGCAAATACCGAAGTGCGAGAAAAGCTTCGAACGGCAACCGCAGCATGTGGCGAAGCTAGACAGAAGTGAGGGGAGAGGCAACAGGGGATTAACAAAAAACTCCCTCAGGCGCGAGCCTGAGGGAGTTGTGATTTATCTTATATTCAGATGTAGGCCGTTTATGGGGCTACAGGAGCCGGGCTGACAGTTACTTTGCCGCCATTAACTGTTCCGAGGAAGGCGCCTTCACCTGTCTGGGAATCCTGGAGCATCACACCTTGATACTTGGTCTTGACGCCAGGGATCGACGGATGGTCAAAGACTCCCTTGAACACACCGGTCTTGGGCACCAGGGCTGCCTTCACCAAGTTCTCGTAAACGTTGTTTTTGATTGGTGCGAAGGTGGACTTCACCGTCACGTCCCATGTGCCATTGAATGAGGAGCCGAGGTCGCCTTCAGTGAAGTCGATCAGCACGCCGCTCAATCCAGGCAATGTGTCTTGCGGAGCCAATGCATCATACGCCCAGAGTGATGCCACCACTTCTGCCTGGTTGGCGAACCCATCCTGG
>JACDHS010000066.1 GCA_013820875.1 Verrucomicrobiota bacterium
GGACAACACACTGTGCGGTCGTCGTTGCTGCGGTTTCAAAGTGGACAACACACTGTGCGGACGTCGTTGCTGCGGTTTCAAAGTGGGCAACACACTGTGTAGGCGACGTTTTGGGAACCACAGAGGCAATAAACCCTTATAATCCCCGCTTTTTTAATCCGGAGGAACGTGATTTTTGATTGCTCGAAGGAATTGTCCTGAATTTGCGCTGAGAAAATTCCGTTCGCAAAAGGGATTTTCCCTTGTGAGGTCGGGACATTAGTTAGAATCCTAAGTGATCTACTTAGGATACACGGATTAAGCCAGCAGGCGGGGGTGCCGCCCCAACGTAGCGTAGCCGTCTCGGCTGCGAGTTCACCGGGCGTCCCGCCCAGTGTTCAGGATTAAGACGCACTGCAAGAAACTGAGTTACGCCCATCCCCATCGACGCTGCCTAATTGAGGCTTCTGATTACAATCGGCCACTGCTCTCAAAACAGACTGAATTTATACTGAGCCCTGTGGTTATTACCCGCTCACCCACCCAGGTAGGCGCTCTTCACCTTTGGATCCTGGCGGAGTTTGGCCGATTCACCTTTGAGAAGGATCTGGCCGGTTTCCAGCACATAGCCGAACTTGGATACTTCCAGCGCAAGATTCGCATTCTGTTCGACCAGCAAAATGGTAATTCCATGTTGCCGATTGATTTCCACGATCTTCTCAAAAATTGTCTTCACGAGGAGCGGAGCAATGCCGAGCGACGGTTCGTCCAACATGAGAAACTTCGGTTTGCTCATCAGCGCGCGTCCGATCGCCAGCATTTGCTGTTCGCCACCGGACATGGTTCCAGCCAACTGTTTGATACGTTCCTTGAGTCGCGGGAAGATACTGAAGACGTAGTTGAGTTCCTTTTCAATAACCGCTTTGTCCTTCTGCAGGTAAGCGCCCATCTTCAAGTTTTCCCAGACCGTCAGATTCGCAAAGACCATGCGCCCTTCCGGAACGTGCGATAATCCGAGCGCCACAACCTTATGCGGCGGCATATTGGCGATGTTCTTACCCTCGTATAAAATGTCGCCCTGAACCTTTAGCAGACCGGAGATGGCTTTGAGCGTTGTCGTCTTCCCTGCGCCGTTCGCGCCAATAAGCGTGACGATGTCGCCTTGTTTGACGTCGAATGAGATGCCGTGCAGCGCGCCAATCGCACCGTAGTTTACGCTCAGATTTTTGATTTCCAGCATCGGCTAGTCTTTTGGAACATGATCCTCACCCAGGTAGGCTTCGATCACTTTCGGATTCTTTTGCACTTCTTCCGGTGTGCCCTGGGCGATCTTCACTCCGTAATCGAGCACTGCGACTTTCCGGCAGATCCCCATCACAACTTTCATATCGTGCTCCACCAACAAGATGGAAATTTTGAATTTATCTTCGATGAACCGGATCAGCTTCATCAACTCCACCTTCTCCGTCGGATTCATCCCGGCAGCCGGTTCATCCAGGCACAGGAGCTTGGGTTTGGTGGCGAGGGCACGGACGATTTCCAATCGTCGCTGATCTCCGTAAGGCAGACTCTTTGCCGGAACATCGCGGAATTTGCCGAGGTTAAAAATATCCAGCAGATCCATGATCTGCTGTTCGATCTCTTTTTCTTCCTTGAAAAACGCTTTGCCACGGAGCAGCGCGTGAATGATCCCATGCCGCAAATGCAGATAGAAACCGACCCGCACATTGTCGAAAACACTCAATGAAGAAAACAACCGGATGTTCTGAAACGTGCGCGCGATGCCGTGACTGGTGATTTGATAAGGCTTTTTGCCGACCAGGCTCCCCCCGGCGAAAGTAATGTTTCCTTCCGTCGGTTTGTAAACGCCAGTGATTAAGTTAAACACCGTCGTCTTCCCTGCCCCGTTGGGGCCAATCAGACCCACCAGTTCATTGTCTCCAATCTGAAGATCGAGATTGGACACAGCCGTCAGACCGCCGAAACGGATCGTGCATTTATCGAGCTGCAACAAAGGCGTTCCATTCATGCGCTCAAGGTCGGTTTGCGTTTGCGTTCCCAGGCGAAGATTCCCTGCGGACGAGTCAGCATCAAAATAATCAGGAGCAACGAATAGATAATCATTCGATACTCAGCCACTTCACGCAGCACTTCCGGAAGAATCGTCAGAATGATCGCCGCCGCAATAACACCAGCGGTTCTCCCCATTCCACCGAGAATCACCATCACCACGATCTCAAAAGAACGCATGAAATTGAAACCTTCCGGCGTAATAAACTGTTTGAAGTGGGCGTAAAGTCCGCCCGCGATTCCCGCCCAAAACGCGCCGATCACAAACGCAGTGACTTTATACTTCGTCGTGTTGATCCCCATGGATTCCGCCGCGATTTCATCATCACGCACCGCCAGGAAACCGCGTCCATAAGTGGAGTTCACGAGGCAGACGACGATATACGTGCAGAGCGCCGCCAGCCCGAATGTCCAAAAGAAAGTGGTGTAGCTCGGAATGCCTCTCAGCCCCAGCGCGGCACCGACGAATTCCATATTCTGCAGCACGACGCGGATGATCTCCCCGAAGCCCAGAGTGACGATAGCGAGGTAATCCCCTTTCAACCGCAGCGAAGGAATGCCGACAATCAACCCGGTCACCGCCGCAAAGATTCCGCCAACAAACAACGCCGGGATAAACATCCAGGGCGAACTCACGTTCAGAGTGATCATCGCGGCGGTATAGGCGCCCACCGCCATAAAGCCAGCATGACCGAGGGAAAACTGCCCAGTGTAACCGTTGATCAAATTCAAACTGACCGCGAGAATGATGTTAATCCCGATGCCGATGATGACGTCCAGAAAGTAGGGATCGATGCGACCAGACCCCAGCGAAACGCCGAGGCTCACGAGCACTACTACGATCAATA
This sequence comes from Verrucomicrobiota bacterium, assembly GCA_013820875.1. Lineage (GTDB taxonomy): Bacteria > Verrucomicrobiota > Verrucomicrobiia > Limisphaerales > JACDHS01 > JACDHS01. The sequence goes on from JACDHS010000066.1 coordinate 2,898, forward strand.
TGATTTGTGAACGTGCCATTAAACTTTCTCCACCTGCGTTTTTCCGAGCAGGCCGGATGGTTTGAAGATCAGGATTAAAATCAAGATGCTAAACGCAACCGCATCGCGGTAGGCGGAGGAAATGTAACCCGCAGTGAACGTCTCAACGACGCCCATGATCAACCCGCCGAGCGCGGCTCCTGGAATGTTGCCAATGCCTCCAAGCACAGCAGCAACGAAAGCTTTCAACCCGGGAAGAATCCCCATGAGCGGATCAATCGAGGTGTAGTTCATCGCGTAGAGAATCCCACCGGCAGCGGCAAGCGCGGATCCCAGACCAAAGGTAAATGAAATCACCACGTTGATGTTGATCCCCATCAGCGCGGCAGCCTGGGCGTTGAACGAAAGGGCTCGCATCGCCGTTCCAATCTTTGTTTTCAACACGATCAACTGCAATCCAATCATTAAGATTACGGCCACCACCAACACCAAAATCTGGTCACTGTTCACACTCACACCGGCAATGACGAAATTGGTATCAGGCACGAGGTTCGGAAAGGTCCGCGGCGCGGCGCCAAACACTTTTTCATGTTGCCCGGTGTATTCAATAAGGAGCGAAACGCCGATCGCGGTAATCAACACCGTCAATTTCGGACGGTCACGGAGAGGCCGATACGCGAAGCGCTCAATGATGATCCCGATGATTGCGCAAATCAGCATGGAACCAGCAAACACTCCCGCGGCTCCCAGGAAAGATTCCTGCGGAAATATGCGGGCCAGATAATAGCCGGAAAAGGCCCCCAGCATGAAGACATCCCCATGGGCAAAGTTGATGAAGCGCAACACCCCGTAAACCATCGTGTAACCCAGGGCAATCAAGGCATAGATAGCGCCAAGCGCAAGGCCATTGATGAGTTGTTGGAGAAATTCGGTCAACTTAGTTGGGCGTCGTTGGTTGCGAGGTCGGTCAGGTTGAGATCACTCAAACTCTCTCCTGCACCTTACGGTTCGACCGTCTCGACGTATTTAAACTCTCCGTTCTTTATCGTCAGAATCACCGCTGGTTTTTCGGCATTCCGGTTCTCGTCGATATTCGTTTTTCCTGTGACTCCTTCGAAATCCCTAGTGGCAGCGAGCGCATCACGAATCTTCGAACCTTCCGTGCTGCCAGCGCGTTTGATCGCATCGGCAAGAATCAGCGCGGACTCGTAACCAAGAGCTGCCATCGCATCCGGCAGGCTATTGTATTTGGCCTTATACTTCTCGACGAACTGCACGCTCTGCTGGGTCTGCTGTTCCGGTGAATAATGTGTTGAAAAATAAGCGCCTTCAATGGCTTGCCCACCGATTTCAACGAGCTTGGAGGATTCCCAACCGTCGCCACCGAATAGCGGAACCGTAATGCCGAGTTGGCGAGCCTGTTGCGCGATCAAGCCGACTTCAGTGTAGTAACCCGGGATAAAAATCCCTTCCGGATTAGCTGCCTTGATCGTAGTCAGTTGCGCTTTGAAATCGCGATCGCCACCGCTGTAGCTCGCTTCGGAACCAATCTTGCCACCGCTCTGCACAAACGTTTCCTTGAAAAACTTTGCCAACCCCACGCTGTAATCGCTCTTCACATCGGTGAGCACAGCCACATTCTTCAGCTTCAAGGTTTTGGTTGCGAAGTTCGCCATCACTGTTCCCTGGAATGGATCAATGAAACAAACGCGGAAAATGTAATCCCCGGTTTCAGTCACTTTAGGGTTGGTCGAGGAAGGTGAAATCATCGGGATTTTGGCGTTCTGGCAAATCGGCGCAGCTTCCAGCGAACGTGAAGAAGCGACTTCGCCGAGAACGGCGACTACTTTATCGCGCGAAATCAATTTGCGAACGACGGTGGCAGGCTCACCCGCTTTGGATTGGTCGTCTTGCGTAATCAGCACCAATTTCTTTCCGAGAACCCCGCCTTGCGCATTGATCTCTTCAATCGCGAGAGCGGTACCGGCATGAGAAGATTGCCCGAAAGTGGCTTCCCTTCCGGTGAGCGAGGCAAATTCACCGATCTTTATGACGTCACCGTCATCCGCCGGCTTACAACCGAAGAACCCAACAGCCAAAATCGTGACTAAAATATACTGGAAAACATGTGCTTTTTTCATAAGTGAACAGTCGGAGGGTGAACCTAGAGAATTCTACAAACGCTTTCAACCATTAATCAGTTGGGGGCGTTACATGGTTGAATCGTTGCATTGTTGCATGGGTAGAAGCAATTGGTCTCCACCATGTAACGATGCAACTTTTCAACAATGCAACACCTCCCATCACTTCGCCACCAGCGACCGCAGCACCGCGAGATTTTCGACATCCTCGTGCATGTCTTTGGATTTCGGAGTTTCGAGGCAGCCTGGATATTTTTTGAACCGCGGATCGTTCACAATATGCCGGAACGCCTCCAGGCCGATCTTCCCTTTACCAATATGTTCGTGACGATCCACCCGGGAGTTCAGGTCGGTTTTGGAATCGTTCAGGTGAAACGCGAGCACGTTCTTCAAGCCGATCAACGAACCGACTTCCTTGATGGCATCGTCCCAACCTTTCGGAGTGCGAATATCATAACCCGCTTCGAAGAAATGCGCGGTGTCCAAACAGACACCGAGACGCTTCGGATACTTTGAAGCATCGAATACCGCTGCGAGATGGGCAATCTTATGTCCGAGACAACTCCCCTGCCCGGCCGTGTTTTCCAGCGCGATCTTCACCGGTGAATCTTTCGTCGCCTCGAATGCTTCATCCAATCCACTCACAATCTGTTTCAAACAATTCTCTTCACCCGTTCCGAGATGCGCCCCCGGATGCATCACCAAAAACGGAACGCCGAGTGCCGTGGCAAAATTGATTTCCTGGATCAACGATTGCAGCGATTTGTCGCGATTATCCGAAGCCGGCGCGCCAAGATTGATCAGGTAACCGGTATGACCGAACACACAGGAGAATTTTTGTTTAGCCAGTTCCGCCGCGTAGAGTGCGATATCATTCGGCGCCGGCGGTTTGCCGAGCCATTGCATGTTGTTTTTGACGAAGATCTGCACGATCTCGCAATCAATGCTCGCCCCGCGTTCGAGTGCCTTCCAAACCCCACCGCCTGTGGACATGTGTGCGCCAAATTTCATTTATTTTCATTACAGTAAGGAGAACAAAGGGAAAGGCAACAACCAGCGGTTCCATTCAGTTTAAACCTCTTGGGGCCATTCTGTACTTTTGCCATTTTGCGCCCAAAATGAGGTCTCTAATTTGAAACTGGGGCGGCAAGCCGAGTTAACAGTGGAATACAACGTCAATTCAGAGCGATCACAAATCTCGAAGGCATTTTGGCTCATCTGCCTTGGTGCAACCTTGACACGCCCCTGCCCTTGGCCAAGTTTGCAACCGAATGAAATCAGACGGCATGGGTAAACCTATTTTAATCACCTTCGTGCTGGCGATTGCCATTTATGTGATCGGCTTTACCTGGATCCAGCACCGGCGCGAAAGCAAAGGCCCATGGGTGGTGGAATTCCGCACCGACCCCGACGGAACGCCTCAACTGGTGATCTCGCAGGAGACTTTAAACATTCAGAACCAAACAATCACCTTCTCCGACCAGCAGTTGACCGAAAAGAATCTCTCCCAAATCGTGCGCTTCGATGGACCAACCACAAATGCGCCATTCGGTGAAATCGTATTTCAGGATCCCACATTTTTACCCGGAACTGTCGCGTTTAATTTCTGGAGCCACGGAGTGGAATTCATGCCGCGCACCATGATCATCAATAAAGAAGAGGTCCACTGGAATACGCGCACGAACATTGTGCTCAGCGGCGAAGGGAAGTTCGAACGACGCCCGGTCAAAAAGCCGAAGTTTCTATAAACCTCGTGGTTTGTCGGGGTTCAATACAGGACGCTTTGCAAACGGGTTACTGCTCTTCCATGTCCAAATGAGACACCCGGGGAACCATATCCACTGTGAACTTCTCGGGCACGCGGAGGAAGGGAATCGTTCCGCCATTATACCACTGGAACAAGACAAACATCAGCACCACCAATGCTACGACAGTACACAGGCGCGATGCGAACTGCTTGCGCCTTGCTTTCTTCATCGATTCAAGCAGTTGCTGATTGGCAATCACTTCCGGCGATTGTTCGTCGGGCGCTTTGTCAACCTGCAGGAGAATGTTCGTCCAATCGAACTGCGGATGGGCAAAGAATTTCAGCTTATAAAAGTAGGAGGTGCATCCTTTTCGGGCGCAGTAGGCGAAACGGAGGCGTCCCGCCTTGCTGGTGTCCTCTTCCTTCTCGACCGGCTCAGAGAGTTGAAGAATTTCACAGCCGTTCACCTGCATCCCGCATTGCACACATTCGGCCACGAGAGCACCGGCCAGTTCTTCAGCAGGCGCAGCCTCGCCTCTGGAAAGCGCAACCGCTAGGCGGGCACTGAAACGGCCAAGAGAATCCAAATGCTGATCGCGAATGATGAGCGGTTCCATATTAAAGCGAAACGTCGTTGGTTTTTACCGGCTTATACCACATCCAATCTGGCGTTTCTTCATATGGGTAATATGGATCTTCCGTCAGCGCCTTCGTAAAATTGTGAACCTTCACATGGCCATCACCGAAAAGAACAGGAGAAATAAACAAAGGCGGGGCAATGCGCGGATCCAGAAAATAGGTGTAAGCACGACTGCGATGCCATTGATACCAAAGGACAGGACCAGCCTTGTAAGGGTGTGGCTTTGCAGGCGGTTCGAACATCAGGATGAACCGGGCCGGATCTGGCATCCAACCTTCTCTTTGACCCAATAACAAACCTACAGGCTCGTGTTTGTAATATTGTTTGAGGCCATTTGGCATTCCATTATTGTATTCATAACTGAAACCGCGCGTTCCCGAACAAGTGGGCATCAAGGTACCGTTCGGATCATCGCAATATTCTTCGAGCTTCCCCTTGTCTTGTGGACAGCGGAAAGACTGGGAATTGCCCATATATTGAAACAATGGGCGATTAGTTGCATAATCAAAAACCTCCGTCAAACAACCTGGCAAAGCATCCACACCGCCGCGCAGGGCGCTGTATCTTCCGCCGTTGTCGTCCCACATCATTCTTCCGGCGAGACCAATCTGCCTGAGATTATTAACGCAAATGGTTTCTTTCGAGCGTTCTTTACTCTTGGCAAGCGAAGGCAGAAGCAGTCCGGCCAAAATTCCGATGATGGCAATCACCACCAGGAGTTCGATCAAAGTGAAGGCAGTCGTGGAATGTTGTGTTTTCCCAATCCGTCGCAGAAGAAAGGATTTGATGCCCATAAGTTTCCAGTTGTTTTGTTTTTGACAGGGGGGTTCTCTAAATGTTCAAGGCCAATGCCTAGAATCGCTATTAAGAACTCAAAAATGTTTTCATTCAAGCCCGGAACGCCTTTAATCCAAGTATCATCCGCCAAAAGCGGCAAACAACGCCCGCATTTCTTCATCCACCTGCCCGGGATCACAAAGGGTCTGCGCAATTTCATCGGTGAGCAATTGCCGGTAACGCTTGCGCAAACGATGCACGGCCACGCGAACGGCTGTTTCTTCCATGCCCAGCGTCCGTGCGGCATCCGCGTAGGGAACCGCCCCCTTGCCAGCGGTAAGAAACACTTTTAACGATTCAAACTGCCCGGCGCGTCCTTCGCTTTGACACTCGGACTGCAACCGTTCGATCACTTTCTCCAAAAGGGCCACCGCCCATTCGCGGTCGAACTCCTGCTCGGGACTGCTCACGTTTGCCGCCACTTGAAACTGCGTATCCGCTGTCTGCCAGTCGAGTGAAAGATGCATTGCTCCCCCGCCCCGTTTTTGACGCTGTGATTTATCCCATTCATTCGCCAGGAAATGTTTCAGTGACGCGAGTAGAAAGGCACGAAACCGTCCCCGCTCCGCGCTGAGTCCATCGAAATAATTCTTTTCCAGGAACCGCGCGAAAAAAGCCTGGGTAAGATCTTCGGCATCTTCCTTTGAATACCCGCGCCGCCGAACATAGGCGTAAAGCGGGAACCAGTAGGTGTTGCACAACTCCTCCAGTGCGGTGTCCGATTGCGGCGTGTGCCGTTGCCCCGCAGCGAGAACAACTGTCCAATGCGTGGTGGCGAAGATATCGCGCGCCGCTCCCGTTGATGAATTTGTATGCTCGGTGGTCAAAGTTCGTTTTGCTCAATCCCGGTGAGCATCCTTGATCATAAGTTCAGTCCGACACACGTTTATTCACCTGGTCAACGATCGCTGCAGCTTCTGCTTCTGAAAAATTCCCCGTAATCAAAACCCGGCCAAAGGGTATTTCCGACACAATCATCGGAGCAGCCAGGACGCGATTGTTGTGCAAAATCGCAAGCTGCCGTCCGATGTTCTTCCGTGTGATCTCGGCAAACCGGACTTTGCCTTCCGGCGTAAACTCGAGGCTTATCTGCGAACTTCCTGGCATTGATTCCATTTCAAGAGTTGCTTTCGCCACTGTATCGCCGTTCATCGCCACAGTCTTTTCAACACGTAATGGCTCCCCACCGGAGGGATTAGGCAGCAGTTCTACCGGGGAGTTGGTATCCCCTTGTGACGCGACCCAGCGAAATTGAAGAACCCCAAAGCCATTACTGACCTCAGTTACAGCAAGTTTGCCTGCCGTTTTCTCCGTCGTTTCAGTTAACTGCTGAACCTGAGCCAGAGTTTGATCCAGGAGGTTCTGTGAGATGCGGTGGATCTCGGAAATTGCGCTATGTGCGTCAAGCCCCGCTGAGGCATCGGGTAGATCCATCCTGAGATTTTGATGTATTTCCTGTATCTCTCGTGCCATTTCACGAAACGCGCTTTCAGCTTCCTGTTGGGTCTTGAACTCTGGAAATTCCGGGAACAACAAACGTTTCCAACAACCATCGCGCTGGGCGGCGATGAGAGTAAGGAAGCGCTCCTCATTTGCTTGATCGAGTTGCCGCGAAATAATGGCTGCAAGGTTTCCCTGAAAAGTAATTACCTTCACTGTTCTGGTCTCGAGCGTCTTCGTTTTCTCGCTCTCCGTTTGCCGGACACTGACAGAACCGGCAGGCCACCGAGGAGCATCCCAGGTCAACTCGTTGAGTACAGTCGCCAGATCACCTTCCATTACCTGCATAGCAATTTTGGCCTGCAAAACTTCAGGTGTGTTTGGTTCGGACCGTTTCGCCAATTCAGCCCAGGTCTTGTTTACCATATACTCTTCAAAATCACTGGTTGGTTCAATTTTCCCTTCACCTGTCGAAGTGGCTTTGGCTGGCTCACCGAAATCCAGCACCTCGACTGTCGTCTTGTGCCCGGGACGAAGGGAAACGTTGCGGAATTGTACCGCCTTGTAAGGACGGCCTTGCCAACGCGCTTCCTTGAGTTGTTTGAGAGGAAGTTTTTCCCGGTAATTTGATCCGTCAAACGTGGCCTCATATCGCGACCACACGTCTGTGGACTTTTTTGTCGTTGCACTGGTCCACGGTGTATGCAGCTTCCCAGCAATGTCTTCTGCCACCAGTCGATATTCCATGCCCTGATCCATGATGACTGGTTCCATAATAACCTTCAAGCTGCCGTCCACCCCCTCCTCGAATTTCCAATACTTTGCACGTCCGCCGGCCAACAATCCGGGAATCCATCCGGGCTTCTGCCTCCCCAGCGTCTCCCACGGTCCAATGCCAACATCGACCGGCAAAGTGGTTTTGCCATTTTCATCGATCACCAGGGGAAACGACATAATGCTAAATTCATCTATCGGTAAACGACGTCCATCTTTTACCGCAAAGCGGCGACCAGCCTTGATGGTGATGAATTTATCGCTCAGGACTCTCCTGTCGCTCGGCCAAACAACGCGAGCCAGCCCGATGACTCCCGGTTCAACGTAGACCTCTTGTTCCAGAGTGATTGCTGGATCATAACTGGATGCTTCCCCATTGGGTAACCACCAGGTGCCATTGGTGGATGGATGGGAGCGAACCGCCAGCAACTCAATGCTTCCACCATCCGGCAAATACGCGATGAACGGCCCGCCGTTTAACTGGCGAACGCTCGTCGGCTCAACGCGTGGTGAAGTGTTGGTTCCCGCGTTTGCATGACTATTTCTTCCGCTGTTCGCCGAAGAAGAAAAACCTTGGATCAGCACAGGAACGCTCAAGAGCAACAACACACCAGCCAACGCGGCCCATTCGATCCATGGACGATTGAAACCCCGTTTACGGAAGAGTGCTTTTACGTCTGAACGGATCAGCACGCGAAACATCCAAAAGAACAGACCACCAGCAACGAGGCCAATCCAGACTCGCGCCAAACCAGTTAGTTCGGGTCCGAAAAATGTAAAGTAAACTTCACCTGGCAGGAAATCTCCAGCAACAGCAAACGCGGCAACTGCAAGCGTTCCAGTTAAAGCGAACAATAATCCAGCCAAAGCAGTGCGACGCCACCAGGAGCGGTGACGTAACAGACCAATGGCAATGGGAATACCGAGAATGCCAACGTTGATGGAGTAGATTCCATGCGGGATACTATTTACAAAATCCCATGCGGCTGTGCATCCGCTTAGGAAAAAGAGAACGCCGATAATCGTTAGAGGCAGTGGGTTGCGTTCGTTTTCTTTGGGTTCTTCGCTTTTAGAATGAGCCTCCTCACGTCGGCTGCTACCAGGGGTTGAGGAGACCGACTCCACCTGCGTCTTGAGTTCGCTCGCCTGGTCATAGCGGAGTTCTGGATTCTTCTCCAGAGCGCGCATTACGATCTCATCGAGGCGCACGTCTATCTGCACTTTGCGCGAAGGGGGCTCGATCTGTTTGCCGGGCAACTCGCCCGTGAGCAATTGGTAGAACACCACACCCAGCGCGTAAATATCCGCGCGATGATCCACCTCCGTGGGCTTCTCCTTCTGCTCGGGCGCCATGTAGTTTGGCGTCCCCATGACCTTGTCGGCTTCCGTGATCTGTAGGGCAGGCTTTCCAGCCTGCCAGTTCACGGGACTTTCCAGTCCCGTGTTCCCCTCCCCTGCGCTTACATCGCCCCCAACCAATTTCACCAACCCAAAATCGGCCACCTTCACCCGCCCACGGCGATCCAGCAGAATGTTTTCCGGCTTGATATCCCGATGAACGATCCCGTGGTCGTGCGCAAACTGGAGGGCATCACAAATCTGCGGCACAATCGCGAGCGCCTCCCGCGCGGAAACACGTCCACCGATGAGCAACTGCCGCAGGGTGACACCATCTACAAACTCCATGATGAAATAATAAAGTCGCGGCGAATCCAGCGCGTCCGATTGGGCCACCCCGAAATCGTGGATCGTCACAATCCCGGAATGATTCAACTTCGCCAACGCCTTTGCTTCACGGGTAAACCGTTCGGCAAAAGCAGGATCGTTCCCGATTCCGGGCGGAAGAATCTTCAACGCAACAATCCGGTCGAGTTGCTTCTGACGGGCCTTATAAACCGCGCCCATTCCACCTCGGCCGATCAATTCCAAAATTTCAAACTGTGGAAAGAATGCCGCAAGCTCTGTCGGGCTGGGTGGAATGAACGCCTGCGGTTGGCCGACAGCAACCGTATCGTCCGTGGCGCCCTGGGCAAGCAGACAGGCAGGACAAAGGCCGGCCAGGGCCTTACCTTTCAGCGGAGTTCCGCACTGGGGACATTGGTTGGTCTCAGGCATCTCAGGGTTCCCGCTGGCATTGTTCATATACAACCCTCAGAAGCAAATCTTGAAAGATGTTACAGCAGGAATTCGATTTCACCGTGCGAGAGGCAAGAATGCATGATGGTGTCGCCGGGAATCACTGCCGCACAGGTCGCGGCAACGATAGAACGATCACGGCTGCGATCACTCCCATGAAACCGCAGGCGGTCCAGAGGAAGATCGGATGCTTTCCGAACAGGAGCAATCCAGCCGCCGGGCCGCCGATCAACGCCACAGCCCAACTCAATCCAAAGGCTCCCATGTATCGTCCCCGGAACTCCGGCGGTGCGAGATCTGCCACATAGGCACTGAGCACAGGGAAACTGATCATCTCGCCAATTGTGAATACCACCACAACGAAGGAAAAAGCCACGATGCTTTGACTCACTCCGGTTAAAGCAAAACCAACCCCAATGAGCAGGTATCCGTATGCAATCACCGAGCGCGCCGCAAAACGTTGGGTGAATGTTATTAACGGCAGCTCAAACACGATCACCAACAGCCCGTTCAACGATATCAGCATTCCATACACCGATGGAGCATAGCCTTGCCGCGTGATTTCGAGGCTGAACGTTGAGGTCATTTGCATAAAAATAATGGCAACAACAAGGGATGCCGCCAGCATCTTCATGAATCGAGCATCACGTCCGATTGCCCGGAACGTCGCACCCCACCCGCCAGAAGCGCTCGTCACGAAAACACCTCGGGGCAAGGCCTTCAACGCGATCACACCGTAGATCGTTGCCGTGACGGCGTTCCCCACGAACAACCAAAAGAAGGAACGTTCCATCAGAAATCCAGCCGTGGCCGGCCCCAATGCCCATCCCGCATTCAAAGCCCATCGATAGGCCGAAAAGGCCACGACCCGTTGTCCGGCTGGAATCATATCCGCCAGGAGCGCACTGCTCGCCGGACGATAAATCTCAGCACTCAATCCCACGAGAAAGGTGATGCCAACCAACGCTTCCAGGCTCTGCGCCTGCGACAGGAGCATCATCGTTCCCGCAGTCGAGAACATGGAGAGCACGATCGTTTTGCGACGGCCAAACGTATCGGCCAGATGCCCACCCAAAAACGAGGCAATGAGGTGACCCACACCGTAAGCAGCAATCGCCATTCCCGCTTGGCCCGTTGTGAATCCCTGGCGCGTCATGTAGAGCGCGAGAAAGGGAATAACGAAACTCCCGAAACGATTGATGAATGTCCCGGCGAAAAGAATCCATGCCGATCGAGGCAAGGATTTCAATTGAGTGCTGAGACTGTCGCGAGGTGTATGCATAAAACAAAAAACCCCGCTTGCGATTCGCAAGCGGGGTTCCAAAACTTTTTTAAATTATTAGTTAGATGGAGTTCCCCTGCTTGCGCGTGCGTCGAATCAGGTTATTAACGAGCCAACCCATGTACGCCATGCCGCCGACGAGGCATTTGCCTGTCGTTACCTGCATGGTTACTTTAGTTGACTGTCTCATCCGAAGCTGTGGGAACCTGAGCTGTCCTACGCTTTCTGTCAATCAAGGTTTTCCGGATGGTGTGATTCCGGGGTAAATACTTCGCACGCGATGCGGATTTAAAATCCGCGATACAGCAGGTTGAAAACCTGCGCTACGGCTTCGCTGCGCTGGGTTGATTCGTGGTTAAACAGACCTTTTTCTCATACCGCATTCAAAGAGACAATGGTGCCCTGGCCAACCCAACGCATCGCTTATCCGTCGTGGATTCCCCGCTTCTCATCAATTGACCTTCCAGCTAATCTTTGCAAGCTCAAGCCATGAAACCCGTTTCCTTTTGGCCCCGCTTCTTTCTGGTCCTGCTGGCTGCAGCCATTGCATCCACAGCGACGGCCCAATCCGGCAACGCGGACCTGGCGCTCTCATTCAACAACAACTCAGCCTTGTCGGCGAGCACCGGGCAATACTTCAAATGCTCAATCAATCTTTATAACGGTGGCTGGGAAACCGCGACCAATTCAACCATCACAAACTGGCTGCCAGCAGGCCTTGAATTTGTTTCCGCGACCAGTTCCCGCGGCACCTGCAGCGAAAGCGCGGGCATCGTGACCTGCGCATTGGGCGACCTTCCACCCTATCAATCCGCGACGCTGACAATGGAATTCAAGGCGATCGCCACCGGGTCGTTCACGAACGTCGCAATCGCCGCTTCCGCGACACCGGATCCGAACTCTACGAACAGCGAGGCAAGTTTCACCACAGTGATTACCGACGCCAGGTTTTTCGGGGTAGGAAGCACCCACGTCGCTTATTACGGCACACCGCTGATGACGCTGATGACGAACAACCAGGTGCTCGTCGCAGGCGAGCATCTCGGCAAGACTATGGACCTGTACAACATGTCCTCGCGCACATTCACCCTCCCAATCGGAACCGCGGTGGGTGTGCATAAGAACGGTTCGGCGACACTGCTGGCCAATGGGTTGGTTCTTCTGGCAGGCGGCGGCAATTCCACCGGCGCAAAAACCGCCGAGCTTTACAACCCCGCCACTCAATTGTTCCGACAAGTCGGCGACATGCTTGTTTATAGTTACGGGCATTATGCGACGCTGCAACCCGACGGCACGGTCGTGCTGTGCGGAGGCGCTTTGACGACGAACCAGTTATTCAATCCAGTCACCGAGACCTTCAGCCTCGCTCCCACCAAACAATGCGCTTTCAACGGAATCCACCTGCCGACCGGCAAGTTTCTTTATTTCGGTTATGGACGCGCTTATCTCTACGACACGAACACTTCCACATCGGTTGAGACCAGCGGCTTTATTCAACCTCGCGCCTACCACACCGCCACACTGCTCCAGAACGGCAAGGTCCTGATGGCTGGCGGATCTGGAACCTGGGGTACCACCACAGGCCCTCTCTTCAGCGCTGAGCTCTACGACCCCATCACCGACACGTTCACCAGGACGGCCAACCTGACAGCTACGCGGCTGCATCACTCCGCGTGCCTGCTGCCCGATGGCACCGTCTTGCTGGCCGGTGGCATGGTCTCTGACAATGATCCTTTCTCACTGACCAACGCTGAAGTCTACGACCTAAACGGAGCGGTCAATGTGCCCGGCGTCGGTGTGAGTGACACCACCGTCGCCGAAGGCGATTCGGGCACGAATTGGATGCAATTTACACTATGGCTTACGAAAACTTCTTCGCTGCCCGTCACCGTGAATTTCGCGACCGCCGGCGGCACTGCGGGAACGGTGGATTGGGGCGTGGCCAACGTAGACTTTGCCAACACCAACGGCACGGTCACGTTTTCACCCGGCCAGACCAGCGCAATCGTCCTCGTGCCGATCATCGGCGACTTCGTCCGCGAGCCGGACGAGACGCTCACTCTGTCGCTGAAATTTCCGACTCAGGCCTGGATGGCGCGTTCATCGGCCGTGGGCACCATCCTCGACAACGACCCCATCCCAAACCTCACGATCGCGCCGGCGACCGCGACCGAACACGACACCGGCATGCGAAACCTCATCTTCAACGCCACCCTTTCGGCGCAGAGCCTTACCACCGTGACCGTGGATTATTTCAGCAGGGACGTGACGGCGCAGGCGGGATCGGATTATCTCACGGCCACCGGCACGGTAACGTTCGCTCCCGGCGATACGCTGAAAACGATCCAGGTGCCAGTGATCGGCGATCTCGATCCCGAACCGGACGAAACGCTCCAGTTGATTTTGACGAATGCGCAGAATGCCGTGATCACCGTGGCGCAGGCGACCGGCACGATCGTCAACGACGACGGCTTCGCAGGCCGCATCCATCATTTCGACATCGATCCCATCGGCGCCCTGCAAACGCAGACGATCCCCTTCCCGGTCACGATCCGGGCGAAGGATGCGTTTGGCAATCCGGCGACCAATCCGCCAGCCCTCGTGCAACTCTCCGTCCAAACGACGAACGTAATCGCCGCCAACCTGGATTTCGAGCAACCGTCCCTCGCGCCGTGGACCACGTTCGACAACACACCACACAACAAATCGTTTCAGCAAACGGTCTACGACGTCGCCGGACTCGGGCAGTTTTCCACCGCCTTCCGCGTCATCGCCGGCGGCGGCACGAATAGCCTCACGCAAAATATTTTTCTGAGCGGCGGCTTCACCTACACGTTCAAGGTCAACGTGGCGCAAAGCATGGAAGGCTACGACATGTCATGCCTCGGTGCGGCAATTTACCTGCACGTAGGAACGACAAACGTCGGGTGGGGCACCAGCAGCATCTGCCACGGGCCCGGGATCGCACGCAACACATTGTCGCTGGTTTACACTCCGCCGACGAACGGGTTCTATCCGCTCGAAATCCGGGTCGTCCGCAATCACTATTTCGGCGACGCCCTCGCGGTTTATGCCGATGACGTCCAGATCAGTTATCCCGTCATCACCCCGACGTTGCTGACGAACGCGTTCACCAACGGCGTCTGGTCCGGCTCCGTCGCCACGCTGCAATCGGCAACGAACGCCACGCTCACCGCCAACGACTTCAACGGGCACAAAGGATTTTCAAATCCGTTCGACATCCAGCCGGCCGTGGATCTCGGTCTGGCCGCCTCGTCGCAGATCCAGGGAACGCCGCCGTTACGCACGGGAATGAATCTCCAGTTCAATCTCGCGATCACGAATCGCGGGCCATCCGCCGCCATGGGCACGGTCGTCGAATACACACTGCCCCCGAACCTCGCGTTCCTTTCCGCCACGAACCTCCTGGGCTCGATCTCCAACATCGACGGTGTGGTCACCTGGACGCTCGATTCACTTGCGAAAAGTTCCAACGCCACCGCCGTGCTCGTTTGCCGCGCGGATATTCCGGGCGATTTCACGAATGTGTTCAATGCCTCGGCATCCTGGCTCGACTTGAACCTCGCCGACAATTCCGTTGCGCTCTCAAATCACGTCGATCCACCGTTGCTCTTCATCGGCAACGCCAGCGGAACCGAAGCGTTTGCCAGCGCCACTGGCATGGTGTTCGCAGCGACACTCTCCGGCCCCAGCGCACAAACCATCACCGTCGATTACTTCACCGTGAATGGCACGGCAACGAGCGGAATCGATTACATCGGCACCAACGGCACAGTCGTGTTTGCGCCGGGCGCCACAAACGCAAACATCGTGGTGTATGCGATTGATGATATTCTCGACGAACCGGATCGCTCGTTCACGGTCCTACTGACCAACGCGGTGAATGCCATCATCAGCGACGGCTCAGGCGAAGGCATCGTGCTTGACGACGATCCTCCGCCAACCATCACGATTGCCGACACGTCCGTAGTCGAAGGTGACAGCGGCACGACCGACGCCGTTTTCCAACTCACGTTATCCAAACCGGCAATCTTCGACGTCTCCGTTCGATGCACGACCGCGACCAACACCGCGTCGGCCAACGATTACACGCACACGGTGGCGACGGTGCTGTTCCCCGTCGGGAGCACCAACGCAACCTTCTCCGTCCCCGTGCTGGGCAACACGGTGAACGAGTCGGACGAAACGTTCTTCGTGAATCTCACCCTGCCCTCCAACGCCACCATCGCGAACGCCCAGGCCGTGGGGACCATCCTCAACGACGACGCGGTGCCCGGCAGACTCGATCATTTCGCCTGGGATGCCGTCCCCTCGCCTCGCTACAACGCCTGGCCATTCCCCGTGACCCTCCGGGCGCTGGATTATCTTGGCAACCCAGCAACGAACGGCGTCGACAGCGCCACAGTCACCGCACGGACCGAGAACGGAATGCTGGAACGGTTGCGCGACGATTTCGAAGACGGTGATTCCATCGGGTGGACGAATTTCAATTCATCCCTCACCGCGCTCGTGACAAACGAAACCGCTGCGCAAGGTTTGAAATCGCTGCGGCTGACCGGCAGCGCCGCCAACACTTTCGCCGGCCTGCGCCGCGCGATCAGCAACAGCCAGCCCAACAAGATCACGTTCGCCGTCCGTGCCGACCGGACCAATCAAAACGCCGGTCGGCTCGTCGCGATCCGCAGCAGTTCCGCGATCTCGGCTCAGTTTTTCTTCAACAATAAAGGACAGATGGGACTGCAGGATCGCCAGCTCGGTTTCCGCGGCGTGCCGTACGAAAGCAACCGCTGGTACCAGGTTGAACTTACCCTGGACTGGCCGGCCCAGAAGATCGACTGCCGCATCGACGGCGCACTGGCCATCACCAACGTCACATTCCTCCACTCCGGCGCGACGAGTATGGACTTCGTCTACCTCGCCAATACTGAGAACGCCACCTCCTGGTGGGATAACATCCAGGTGTTCCACGACAACATTACGAACGTCTTCACCATCTCACCCAGCAACTTCACCGCCTTCGCCACCGGGGTGAAATCCAACTTTGTCACCATCAGCGGTTCAGGCAGCAACGTGTTCCTCACCGCCGATGACGGCCTGGAACATGTCGGCAAGAGCGGCTTCTTCGATTTGCTGCCAGTTAACCTCAAGTTGCAAACGCCGGCATCGGTGAATGAGGGCACCTCGCCGATCGCCGCCCAGGTGACTCTCTCAGCGGCGCCTCCACACCCCATCCTGGTCAATCTCACCTCTTCCGTGCCGGCGAAGTTGACGGTTCCCGCCACCGCCACAGTCCAGGCGAACCAGACGAACGCGAACTTCAATCTGAACATTGTGGACGACACCAACGCGGATTGGGTGACACCCGTTTCATTATCCGCCAGCGGCATTAATTTGGTTTCGGCAACGAATGTAATTTCTGTCATCGACAACGATCCGACACTCGCATTGGCGGAATACGGATTGTTGGCGGACGGCCGTTTCCAACTCGGCCTGCAAGGCCCGCCCGCCCGTGATTTTGAATTATCCGCCTCCAGCAACCTGATCGACTGGGACGCAATTCTAACCTTCAGCTTCACCAATGCGCCCCTGACATTCATTGACGATGCCAGCACCAACCTCGACCGCCGCTTTTATCGATTAGCCCCTGTGGCCCCCTGAAGCGCGGATTTGAATCGTCGAAGCGTAAAGTCCTTCCACTCGGCCATCGGCTATTGCCAGTCGGCTATTACCTATGCAATCAGGCGCCCATCGAACGATGCAGCCTCGCGATAATTCCAGCTTCAACTTCGTCCGTGTCCGAACAAGAAATGAGCCTCCTCACGTCGGCTGCTACGAGATTTTGGCCCCTGGCGGTTCATTAGCTCGCGCCCCTTCCTATTCGTGTCCATTAGTGTTTATTCGTGGTTAAAAAAATCCGTAGCCGCTCTGAGCGGCATTGACCCTCTAGTTCTGGTTTCCATCCGTGGTTAAAATTCTTACTAACATAAAACCTTAAACTTCTCTTCCCCACCAACTTACATCGGCGTAAACGACGTTATTCACGAGATTTGTGAGTCACGGAGGTAGTGAATTACGGAATTCACGGAATTTTGACTCCGCAAAAGTGGTGAAATACGTATTTCACGGAATTTGTGATCCACAAAACACCGCAATTACGTAATTCACCACTCCCGTGAGTCACGGAACACCTGAATTACGTATTTCAGCACCTCCGTGAGTCACGGACGACGTGAATTACGTAATTCACGGAATTTGTGATCCACAAAAGCAGTGAAATACGTATTTCACGGAATTTTGGTTCCGCAAAACAACTGAATTACGTAATTCATCACCTCCGTGACTCACAAAAGACGAAAAATACGTGTTTTTCGAGCGCCATGAACCACCGCTGGGAAGATGATCATTTTACTCTCCTGAACTGAAACGCAACCGGGTGATCGGCGGATTGGACAGTCGTTGGGATTCGTTGGCCGGAACCAGCCTGGTCTCAAGCAGGCTCCGCCCAAGCCGGTGAACGAAGCGGCAACGCCGGTGGGCAGTCCCGCCGATAACAACTTCGCGGTGGAGAACCTTGCGTCGAACGCTCAGTTCGAACTATCGGTTTCGGCGTTGAATAACGGCGGTGAAAGCCCCCGCAGCGCAGTGGTGATATTCCAAACGGCGTAAGACTCATCCGTGTTCAGGTAACCAAAGCCGCCCGGGAAACCGGGCGGCTCTTTTTGTCGGGGAATTGCAAATTGAAAAATGAGAATTGAAAAATGCAAATTGAATTGAACGCATGCGTGATTTTATAAGGTGAGGTTGTGGGGGACAGGCATCGCCAATTCTCACCCGTCTAAAATCAGACCCTTCGACCAACCGGTCGCTCAAATTTTCAATTTTCTTCCCGCCAACGCCCTTTTCCATTCCACTAAGATCAAACTCAAAAAACTTTTCACGACATCCGCAGTTTAGTTTAGAATCAACGAACTTCGAAACCATTGCGCACGCAAGAGCGTCTGCGTTGGCAGAAAAGAACTTACGAACTAATGATGCCGCCATTCTCCTCTCTCGTTCAACGCAGCCTGACTTTACTCGCTGTCCTTTTCACTTCTGGAATCGCCGTCAGCGCTGAACGTCCGAATATTCTTTTGATCATGTCCGATGACATGGGATTTTCTGACCTCGGCTGTTATGGCGGCGAAATTCAAACGCCCAATCTCGATGCACTCGCCAAAGATGGAATTCGTTTCACCCAATTTTATAACGCCAGCCGTTGTTGCCCAACACGCGCTTCCCTGTTGACTGGCCTTTATCCGCACCAGGCAGGCGTGGGGCACATGATTCGGCCCGTGAAAAATTATCCCGGTTACGCCGGCGATCTGAGTCGTGAGGCGGTGACGATTGCCGAAGTCTTGAAAGCCGGAGGTTACCGCACATACATGTCTGGCAAGTGGCACATTTCGAAAAACCACGATCCAAAGCAGGACACTTCCAATTGGCCGGTGCAACGTGGCTTCGAAAAATTTTATGGAACGATCCAGGGCTTTGGCAGTTTCTATGATCCTGCTTCCCTCTGCCGCCAGAACACCTACATCACCCCGGTGAATGATCCGGAATACAAACCCGAACAATTCTTTTACACCGATGCGATCAACGATAATGCCGTCCGGTTCCTGCAACAGGACGCGGGCAAAGACAAACCGTTCTTCATGTATGTTGCGCACACCGCGGCACATTGGCCTTTGCACGCATTGGAAAAAGATCTCGCCAAGTACAAAGGCAAGTTCGATGGCGGTTACGATGAAATCCGCCAGGCGCGGGTGGAGCGATTGCAGAAGCTTGGTTTGATGGATCCAAAATGGAAAACGACCCCGACGATTGGCGAATGGGATTCTGTGAAACGGAAAAATTGGGAATCCCGTTGCATGGAAGCTTACGCCGCGATGATTGATAACATGGACCAGGGGATCGGACGCATCGTGGACCAACTGAAAAAAGATGGCCGTTTTGAGAACACGCTTATTTTATTTCTCCAGGACAACGGCGCCTGCGCCGAACGCATGGGACGACAAGGTCCCCACAAGGTTCCGGAAAATCCGAAACCGATGGGACCAAACGAACTCCAAACCCGACCTGTGCCGGACCAGACCCGAGACGGTCGCCCTGTCAGAATGGGTCCGGGCGTGATGGCCGGCCCTGCGGATACGTATGTTGGTTATGGAGAAGCGTGGGCCAACGTGGCGAACACTCCTTTCCGTGAATACAAACATTGGGTGCACGAAGGGGGCATCAGCACCCCGCTAATCGCTCATTGGCCCGCCGGTATTTCCGCCAGACAACGCGGCAAGCTGGAAGACCAACCGGGGCACCTTATTGATATCATGGCAACTTGTGTCGATCTTTCCAGAGTCACCTATCCCAAAGAATTTAACGGCAACAAGATCAAACCAATGGAAGGTGTCTCCCTGGATAACGCTTTTAAAGGTCGTTCCTTGAAGCGAAAAAACCCGCTCTACTGGGAACACGAAGGCAACCGCGCCATCCGCGACGGAAAATGGAAACTGGTGGCGATGGAAGATCAACCCTGGGAACTCTACGACATGGAAAAAGACCGCACAGAAATGAACAATCTGGCGGCCAGGGAACCTAAAAAAGTCGAGAACCTCTCCCGTGAATGGGATGCCTGGGCCGAACGAGCCGATGTCCTCCCTTTAGGCGCCTACAAGCCAGCTTACAGAACGCCAGGTAAGTAAAAGGCGCGAGACAAAGCCTCGAATTTCATACATTGACGTCGGGTGTCCGTCTGGGGCTGGTCCATGTGTTATCCAAGACTGTTTCTCGTCACCTTACCTGGTTTCCACGCGGTAAAAGCGTTTTTGGTTACTGCTATCGGTGTCAGTGAAGCTGAAAACTGAACCGGCGACAAAATTCGTGCTGATTGGAGTCCATTGGGCCAGGTTGGTGGATGCTTCCACCACATGGGTGCGGCCGGAGGGAACATTCATTTGGAAACTGAATTGGCCACCGGAAACTGACTGTCCAGTAATGGCAGGCCTGTCCATCACAACAACGATGATTGAGTCTGACGCGGTAGCCCCCTCATTGTCGGTTGCGATGGCGGACAACGAGTAGGTTCCAGCAGGAATGTTACTTGCGTCAACGGTGAACGGATCTGATGTGACGGTTCCCAGGTCCAACCCGTCGAGGAAAAATTGCACATTTGCCACCGAACCATCGAAATCTGCAGCAGTGGCGGACACTGTGAAGTTCGCAGGCGCACCAAAGAGCGCGTTATTCATCGGAGTGGCGATATTAACCGAAGGCGGGGAATTCACCGGGCCTCCGCCTCCTGCTTGCACGGTGATACTTCCGGTAGCTGAACTGAAATGGTCAAAGTAGGAATACGTACCGACGCTTTGGAACGTATGACCGTACATATCTCCTTCATCAATGAAAGTCATCGTGCCAAATGCCCCAGTGCTGCTGGCGACGGTGTGAAAATCATCGTATTGATTCACCCATATTACTGAATCGCCAACATTGATGGTCAATGTGGAGGGCGAAAAGGAGTTTGGATAGATGTCAACGTAATGAACGACAGCCTTGGCTGAAACCGTGAACGCAAAGAGACAAAGAACGACCAGTGTGTTGTTTATAACCCATTTCATAGCGGCGCGACAGTAGCCACACCGCTGCGACAACGCAAGATACTGATGCAGAGAAGGTGCCCACACGGTTGCTCCGCACAAACCCAAAAAAGTTTAGCAACGACTCACAAAGGACTCGGCCCCTTGTAATCTGGCGCGGAATAGAACGCGGGGAACTTCGAAGTCACTGCCACCAGGGGTGCATTGTTCGCATCCCATGGTGTGGTGCCGAAGGTCGCCGTGCGAGGGCAAGCCGATTTGGCAACGATATTGAAGTCTTGATACACCTGTTTCTGGTTCCCTTCACTCTTGAGCACGAATACGTAGGAAACTTGACCTTCAGGCGTTAAATCAGCCTCGCGAAAAAGCCAGGCTGCCTTGATTTCTTTGCGTTCGCGAAGGAATCGGAAGAGTGGTTGCAGAAAATCGGTCGGGTAATCGGCTGGTTCCACGATCACAACCTGCCCCGACTTCTCTTCCCCCGGCGGAATCGGTTGAAGGATTGAACCATCAGCCAGCATCTTCACCGCATTGATATCCAGGCAGGTCGCAGCGATCTTGCAAGCCGGATTGATGACGACCATGTGGGTCTGGCAGGAGAGGAGATGGAAGAGTTGTTGTCCGTTTAATTCCGCCAGCGCATAGGTGCCGTCCTTGACGCCGATTTTTTTGCAGGCTTCATTGGCGCGTTCGATGGAACTGAAGACCGGTATCTGCGGTCCTTCGGCACCTTTCCATACCGCGAACTTCGGCAAAGGATCGCCATTGGCGAGAGAGAACTTGCCCATGATCTCGGGATGATACGGCAGGAGGAAAACCAGAATGTTTTCGCGCAACAGGCGGAACAGTTGCGGATGCGATTCCGGCCCCAGTTTCGGATCGGAGAGAATGGTTTCCAGTTGGGCTTTGGGAGATTTCATATTGAGTAGCAATGGTGGAATACCATCCCACAAAGTATTTCAAAACCAATATCAGGCGCACTCACGGAAGCGAGCAGTTTCGAGTGAGTAAAACCGAAAAGAAAAAACTTAGCCTCGAAAAATAATCATCAGCCCGAAGTCGTTATACATCGTGCGCCCCGCGGCGTCGGTGTGACTGTAGGAAATCGGATGCATTTGGACAATATTCTCCTCGCCGATCTGTTGCAGAAATTCGGTGACAATTTCATCGTACTTGCTTTTACCCACCTCGACACAATCGCCGTGTTTGATTGTCTTGATCCGGAGTTTCTTATCCGTTTCCTTTGCCGCGACCTGGAGAGTCGGCTTCGGCTTCTTGATTAGGCTTTCCGGTGCGGAATGTTGTGGGACGGCGAAATGTTTTTCGATACGCGTCGCGGCGGCAGACCCTACTGGATTGGCGGTGGCCAGGTTCTCAGGTGTGGCCTCGGGGATGACCAACAGTGTGTTGCAGGTGGGGCATGGAATTTCGGAACCGGCTCCCGCGGAATCCACTTCCAATTCCTGATCGCATGAAGTGCATTTAAAAACGATGTCCATAATAACGGCTTTCTGAAACCGAGAGTAGGCTTTGGAACGATGAAACTCTAGCGAAAAGTCATCCGGGACGAACTACTCGTATGTCTTTTCAAGCTGCTTGATCCGAGGATATACAGGAGAAGAGATCGGAGTGCGTTTTTTGACGCGGGCAAAAATCCTTTTCGCTTCCGCCGGGTTTTCTCGCATCATCAGCACTGCGTAATCCAGCTCGATCCACGCCAGACGCGGATCCCGGATCCCCTTTCCATACTTCGCCAGGAAATTGCGGAGACCAGTCGCGCCCTGTTGTTGAGCGGTAGAAAGTGGGTATTCCAAGGCGGGAGGCAAACCCGGCAACTGCGTGCCTACCAACTGCGTCGGAGCCTCCGCCACCTCCGGCTCTTTCACGTCATACTGTTCGTAGAGTTTCCACCCTATGAACGCCGCCCCAAGAACCAGAAAAATTACAATTAACGCTTTCACGATTCTTTCACCCGCTCAATCCGAGCCCCTAACTTCCGCAACTTGCTGTCAATCTTTTCGTAACCACGATCCAAATGATAAATACGATTCACCTCGGTCGTGCCTTTGGCGGTCATCCCAGCCAGCACCAATGCCGCCGAAGCGCGCAGATCAGAAGCCATTACCGGCGCACCGCTCAAAGGTTTTCCACCTTTTACAATTGCGCTAGGCCCCTCAATCGAAATATCCGCACCCAACCGCGCCAGTTCGCTCACATGCATAAAGCGCGATTCAAAAATGCGCTCAGTAATGATGCTGATCCCGGGAATCAAACACATCAATAGCATCATCTGCGCCTGCACATCGGTTGGAAAACCGGAATATGGCAACGTCGTGATGTCCACTGGTTTCAAGGCGCCGTTGCGTCGCACCCGCAACGCTGGCCCTTTGCGTTCCACTTTCACACCCGCTTCACGAAGCTTATCGAGAACGGCATTCATGTGATCCGCGCGTGCGCCGTGGATGGTGACATCCCCGTTGGTTGCCGCTGCCGCGATGGCAAATGTAGCCGCTTCAATACGGTCTGGAATCACTTCGTGTTCCGCGCCATGCAAAGCTTTCACGCCAGTGATGGTGATGGTCGGACTTCCAGCGCCAACGACTTTGGCCCCCATCGCATTGAGGAAATTAGCGAGATCAATAACTTCCGGTTCGCACGCGGCGCTTTCAATAATGGTGACTCCATCGGCAAGGCTCGCAGCCATCATGACGTTGGCGGTGCCGAGAACAGTTGGACCGGATCGTCCACCAAGAAAGAGTTCGTTGCCCCGCAACTTCCGTGCAGTGGCATGGATGTAACCGCCATTAATCACTACCTTCGTGCCGAGCGCTTCGAAACCTTTCAAATGCAAATCAATCGGTCGCGCCCCAATGACGCAACCGCCCGGCAACGAAACTGTCGCCTTACGCATTCGACTCAAAAGCGGGCCCATAATACAGATTGAACCCCGCATCTTGCGAATCAGCTCATAATCGCCATGAGGTTTTATTTTCGCGGCACGGATCGTGACAGTGCCGCCATCGAATTTTACTTCTGCGCCGAGGGATTGAAGAATTTGTCCCATGAACTTTACATCGCTCAAATCAGGCACTCGGTGGATGATGCATTCCTCCTCCGTAAGAAGCGTTGCCGCCATTAAAGGAAGCACTGCATTTTTAGCCCCGGAAATGTGGACGTCGCCGTGAAGTGGAACACCACCCTTAATAAGTAAGCTATCCATGGAAAATCAGCCTTGGTTTCGTGAGTTGCGGTTCAAGTGCGGAAAGGTTTTCAGGTTTGACCTGATACATCAAGGGAAACAGGGCGAAACAGTGTTCAGTTTTCAGTGTTCAGACCTGTTTTGAGGAAGCCTTCTCATTTGAGGATTACACCAAACCATTCCATAGATTAAATTTGTCACCCCGTTTCTGGAACGCCTTTCTCCTATCCAGCAGATTGCCCATCCGCTTTAATACCCGGAACTGAATGAAACTCTGGGTCTTATCCGTCCTTGTGCTCACCGGCACGATTCAAGCCGCGCCTCAACAACCGAGCTTCCATTTTCGAGAACCGAATCCTGCCCGGTATCGATTCGAAGAGGGTGCAATCGCTGCGAACCGCCAATGGATCATTGCGGTTCCTGAAAACAGCCCTACAAATCACGTCCAGATCGGCGCGCGCATTGTGCTCCAGATCGACAATCCGGCCAAACTCACGGGAGTGCTTGCAAAGCGACCCGTTTCAATTGCTCGCCGGATCAGCGATAACGTCGTGATCCTGCAAGCGCCCGACGCTCTCACCGCGATGCAGCAAGCGGACCAGATCAGTCGTTTGCCAGGTGTGACAACCTGTCATCCAGTGATGAGGCGACCCGCGACTTTCGACGCCGTTTATGCAGCGCTTCCCACGGATCCTTACTTCAAATTCCAGTATTATTTTGAGAACCGCACAATCGATGGAAACCGAATTGGAGCCGACCTGAACATTCGCGGCGCCTGGCCACACGCACGCGGCGCCGGTGTGACAATCGCCATTGCAGACACTGGTTTTGAACTGGATCACCCCGAGCTCATCGCGAATGCATTCAACAGCCCGCACTTTAATTTCGAAACCGGTGAAGCAAATGGCGCCCCGCCGAATAACGCGGCAATTCACGGCACAGCAGTTGCCGGCCTTGCGGCTGCGGCAAATAACGGAGTTGGCCTGGTCGGAGCCGCGCCGGATGCCAAACTGGCAAGCTGGGTGATGATCGGCACAAACCAGGCTTTGCAGTCACGACTCTTCCTCGTGGATGACGAAAGCCTCATGGACATGTTCCAGTATCAATCGAATGCCGTGCATGTGCAGAATCACAGTTGGGGACATCCGGGGAGTCACCTCGACGGTCCTGCCCTGCTGCCCCGCATCGGAATTTCCAATGCGATTGCATTCGGACGCGACGGGTTGGGAACCGTAATGGTTCGCTCAGGAGGCAACGGTCGATTGAGCGGCAACAACGCAAACGACAACAGCTATCGCTCAGATCCGCGTGTCGTCGCAGTCGCCGCCACTGCCTACAACGGAAGAGCAGCAAGCTACAGCAATCCAGGAGCGTGCCTGTTGGTGGCGGCCATCGGGGCGGAACTGGGGCAGGATATGTTTACCACGGACCGACAAGGCACAAACGGCTACAACACTTCGTTTCGCACCCTGGCTGATTCCAACTACTGGGATTACGCCTTCTGGTTCTTTTCGACAGGTTTAGGAACGGCAGGATTCGGAGGAACCTCCGCGGCCGCTCCGCAGATTTCCGGCCTGGTCGCATTGCTCTTGTCTGCGAACCCGAACCTGACCTATCGCGACGTGCAACAAATCCTGGTTCATTCGTCACAACATTTTGATTTCGCTGATCCAGGTCTATCGACTAATGGCGCGGGGTTTCTGGTCAGTCACAATGTTGGCTTTGGATTGCCGGATGCCGGTGAAGCAGTGAGGCTGGCCATGAACTGGCAGAACCGCCCTGCGCTCACCACTGTCAGCTATTTAAATACGAATCCGGCTGCCATTCCCGACGCTGGGCTTCGCGTGCATGTCACTGGAGATAATCTTCCGGCGAATCTCAATTTGATCGTTGCTTCACCGAGCCGCGGAATTCATCCGGACTCGCCCACCCAAGTTCTGCCCGTGGTGGATGTCGGGCTGGCGACAACTACGATTTCCTTGAACCTGACGAACAAAGCCGCACTCATCCAGCGAGGCATCAATGATTTTGACAAGAAGATCATCAACGCCGCTCAAGCCGGCGCCGCCTTTGCAATCATTTATAATAATTCTACCAACCCAATTTTCACGATGGGCAACACGGATTTCGTTCCGATTCCGGCGGTATTCATCCCGCAAATCGAAGGTGAAGCACTGCGCGATTTCATTGCGACGAACTCTGCTGAAACAAAGCTGGAGTTGACCAGTGCCATCTCCACGTTTCAGGTGACCAATACTTTGGTTTGTGAACACATCGGCTTGCGCGTGAAATCAGATCATCCGTGGCGCGGCGATCTGCGCATTACACTGACATCACCGAACGGCACCCGTAGCGTCCTCCAGCAACTCAACACCGACACCAACGCGTTCCCCGGGAGTTGGACATTCTTTTCCACGCATCATTTCTACGAAAGCACCGCAGGCGCCTGGACCGTCGCCGTCACAGATGAATTTCCAGAGGGCGCCGGTTCAATTGAAGAACTGGAGCTGATTATCTCGGGCATTCCGATCACGGATTCAGATGCCGATGGCCTGGATGACTCCTGGGAAATGACCCAATTCGGTTCACTCGCATTTGGCCCGACCGATGATCCTGATAAAGATGGTTACAACAACGCTCGCGAACAGATCCTCGGCACGAATCCATTGCAACCCAACGCCCCGCTGCAAATCGATCTCTCGCGCTTGAACTCTTCTTACTTCCGCGCCAGTTGGCCGGGCAGCCCGCATTTCGATTACGAAATCTGGTCAGGAACGGACGTCGGCAGTTTGAATCTCGTCACCAACGTTTCAGGCCGCTTTCCGGAGTCGGAATGTATCCTGTCAGCGACGAACGCCACTCAATTCCTCCGCATTGTCGCCAGGCCGAAGCCGTAAGGTTGCGATTTGAGTGGATCTAAAGCGATTACCAAAAGTAATTTCCGGATAGGCACTCAAGTTTGATCGGAAACGTCCGGTGTTCAACCGCGAGCGTTTATTGCACGGCGGGCTGTCTGGTTCCTTCTCCTCGGGGGAGAAGGTCACTGCCATTTAGTTAAGCCGCGATCACTCCCTTTC
>JACDHS010000200.1 GCA_013820875.1 Verrucomicrobiota bacterium
AGGCACTTCAAGTTCCATCGGAAACGTCCGGTGTTCAACCGCGAGCGTTTATTGCACGGCGGGCTGTCTGGTTCCTTCTCCTCGGGGGAGAAGGTTAGGATGAGGGCGAGCCAATAATTTCTCTGACCATTCTTTTCGAAAATTACTTTTGGCAACCGTTATAGAACAGGCGGAGCGGCAACTCCGCCCCACCTTAGTTGGGGCAAGGCAGCCCGCAGCTCGGGCAGTGACTATCTTGTAATTTGAGGATTTATCTAAACTGCACTTACCCTTGCACCACCTCGGGGTATCTCTTATAAAAACGGGCACCACCGCCGTAAATGTCGGGAACACAACCAAATGCAATGGATCGCCCCGTCCGAAAAGGACACTCTTTCTGACACTCTGGAACGCAATCTTTGGAGTACGGCCGACCAGTTCCGCGCCAATTCCGGGCTGAAAGCACAGGAATATTCCGGGCCGATTCTCGGCATCATTTTTCTTCGTTTCGCCGAAGTCCGTTTTGCCAAACAACGGGCCGAGCTGGAGAAGCAGGCCGCCGGTTCCCGACGCGGCAGCCGGGTGGATGATCCCAATGCCTACGTCGCCGCTGGAATCATCTTCCTTCCTGAAAGTGCCCGGTTCGATTTCCTCCTCAATCTGCCGGAAGCAAAAAACATCGGCGCCAAGCTCAATGAGGCAATGCGAGAGATTGAAAAGCAGAATCCGCAGCTCGCCGGTGTCCTGCCCAAGACTTTCAATCTCTTCACCAGCACACTGCTGAAGGAGTTGTTAAAGAAAGTTTCCGAAATCCCGGCCACGGTGGACTACGACGCCTTCGGTCGCATTTACGAATATTTCCTCGGCGAATTCGCCCGCACGGAAGGCCAAAAAGGGGGCGAGTTTTATACCCCCTCCAGCATCGTCCGGTTACTCGTCGAAATCCTGGAGCCGTTCCATGGACGCATCCTCGATCCGGCCTGCGGTTCCGGCGGCATGTTTGTTTCTTCGGCCAAGTTTGTGGCGGAACACAAAAAGAACCCGAGCGCAGAGCTGGCAGTTCATGGCGTGGAAAAGACCGATGAAACCGGTCGGCTCTGCCGCATGAACCTCGCGGTGCACGGGTTGGAAGGCGATATCCGCCACGGCGGTCAGGTCAACAGCTATTACGACGATCCCCACCAGGCCACCGGCAAATTCGATTTCGTCCTCGCAAATCCACCGTTCAACGTGAATGCCGTGGACAAGGAACGCCTGAAAGATTCGGTCGGTCCCGGACGCCGTTTCCCCTTCGGCCTGCCGCGCACCGACAACGCCAATTATGTCTGGATCCAACTGTTCTATTCTGCCCTGAAGGAAGCAGGTGCCAAATCGCCCGGTGGCCGCGCCGGATTCGTGATGGCGAACTCCGCTTCCGACGCCCGTTCCTCCGAACAGGAGATCCGCCAGAAACTGATCGAAAGCCGCGCCGTGGATGTGATCGTCGCCGTCGGCCCCAACATGTTCTACACGGTGACACTCCCCTGCACCCTGTGGTTCTTCGATAAATCCAAAACCAATCCCGGTGGGGCGGCGTTGCCGCGCCGCCCTGATCAGACCGGCCCGAGCAACAGCTCGGCCGTCCCAGATCGTTCCGAAACGATCCTATTCCTCGACGCCCGCCACATCTACCGCCAGGTAGACCGCGCCCACCGCGATTGGACGGATGAACAAATCAGTTTCCTCGCCAACGTGGTGCGCCTGTATCGGGGTGAAAAGCCCGACTTCACCCTCGGCGGAAAAGCTGCCGAAACCAAACTGGCCGAACATTTCCCGAAGCTGCAATACCGCGACATCGCCGGCTTCTGCAAAGCCGCCACGCTCAAGGAAATCGAAGCCCAGGGCTGGTCCCTCAATCCCGGCCGCTACGTCGGCGTCGCCCCCGGCGAAACGGTCAGCGACGAGGATTTCAAGGAACAGTTCGAGGCACTGAATGAGGAACTCGTAAGGTTGATCGCACAGGCGCGGGAGTTGGAACAGACGATTGCGCAGAATGCGGCGGAGATTTTGGAGAACTGACATGACAAAATGGCGCAGAGCGAAGCTAATTGACTTGGCAGCCACTAAACGTTGGGCGTTGAACGGGGGACCATTCGGCTCGAAACTAAGTACTAAGCATTACTCAGATTCAGGAGTTCCGGTTATACGAGGGACTAACCTCTCAGGTGGAACTCGCTTTTCCTTTGAAGATTTTGTGTGGGTCTCGGAGGAAACTGCGGACGAGCTTCTACCTAATAACGCCCATCCTGGGGACCTTATCTTCACTCAGCGTGGTACGATAGGGCAAGTAGGGCTCATTCCAGTTGATTCGTCTTTTAAGCGGTTCGTGATCTCCCAGAGTCAGATGAAGCTCACACCTGACAAAAGTCAGACTGACGCTCTCTTCCTCTATTACTACTTTTCCGACGCTGAAACCGTAAGCAAGATCAAGAATTTGGCCTTTGCGGCAGGAGTCCCGCATATAAATTTAGAAATCCTACGAAACTTTGAAGTCATCGTACCGCCCTTGGCAGACCAACGCCGGATCGCAGGCATCCTGGCAGCCTACGACGAGCTGATAGAGAACAGTCAGCGGCGCATCCGGATTTTGGAGTCGATGGCCCGCGCCCTCTACCGCGAGTGGTTCGTCCACTTCCGCTTCCCCGGCCACGAAAAGCAGTCAAGAGTGAGTTCTCCACTCGGCGAGATTCCAGAAGGTTGGGACGTAAAGAAATTAGGTGACGTTCTTGAGTTGAACTATGGCAAGGCATTGAAGAAAGAAGATAGACGAGAGGGACAGTTTTGTGTTTATGGCTCAAGCGGAGTCATTGGAATGCATGACCGCTCTTTGGTCCGAGGTCCGGGAATCATAGTGGGCCGAAAGGGTAATGTCGGCAGCGTCTTTTGGTGTGACGATGACTTCTTTGTGATTGATACTGCGTACTTTGTAACATCGTCACTGCCTCTCCGTTTTCTTTTTTACGTTTTGCCATCTTTAAATTTCATCAACAGTGACGCAGCTGTACCAGGCTTAAGCCGCAACCAAGCTTACACACTGGAAGTGCTCGTTCCTCCGTCGCCATTGCTACGCAAATTCTGCGACCTGGCTGATAGTCTGGAACGGCAGTCCCAAGTGTTACAAAGGCAGATCAATAATCTCCGCCGAACGCGCGACCTGCTGCTGCCCCGTCTGCTCTCAGGGCAGGTGGAACTCGAAACGGAAGCCGCATGACAACTTTTCCGGCCTACGCTACCAACTTCGAGCTTCACCCGAAAGAGGGGGAGGCGGCACAGCACCTTGCACCCTTAGTGAGTAGCCTGGGCAGAATCGACTTCGCGTTTAGAGTGGCCGATCCAACCGTGAATCAAGGACCAACAGCCTGCAATTTCGACTGTGCGCTTGCGAGAGTGTCTCGGGAACATATCGGTGAACGGTGGGAAGTAGAGTGGAGCGGGAGCTCCCAGCCAAACCAAGGTGAGGCATTGGTGCCCCAATGCCCTAATATTGCCTTTTCTCTGATTACGGTTGGCTTTGCTGGAGCTGAATTTAATGGTCAGAGCATACAATGCGTGAACCGACCGAATGCCGATTGCCACTCAATGGGAAAAGGCAGAAGTCAGGGCATAGGGGCACCTATGCCCCACCTTTTTTTGACGAGGAGCTTCCGCTCCACGGCGCTGAGTTCTGTTTGCCCTAAAATTTGCCTTTTCCGCAATTGGAGGATCCATGGAGCGGGAGCTCCCAGCCAAACCAAGGTGGGGCAAACCTGCCGGTTTGCCCTAATATTGCCTTTCTTCCCAAGAAGAGTTGGTATTGCAGAGCAGAGCTGATGACTGCATACGATGCCCGGATAACCCAAATACCCACTGTCAATAAAAGGGGAAAGGCAGAAGTTAGGGCATAGGGGCACCTATGCCCCACCTTTTTTTGGATGGGAGCTTCCGCTCCGCGGCGCTGAGGTTCGCCTTAACTGAACGGCACCAATGCTCAAAAGCGGATATCGTGGACACGGCCTCGAAATGGCCACTCCTCAGGTGTTTTAACCAAACCACCTCTGACTGGGTTTTGTCGCACATACTGCCACTTCTCAGCATAACTTTCATCATCCCGCAGACGATGATGAAAACCTCCATCCTGAAATTTTCCGAGTTCCAGACCTTTCTTGGCAAAGCAATCTTTCCAATAACCAATCCAGCGTTCGATGGTGAACTTAAGCTCGTATGGCACACAGAAGAGATGTAAATGGTCGGGCATCAACAAGTAATCACTGACAAGCCATGCCTTGGCTTTCTTTTCCCAGATTTCGTGCAGGGCATTTTGCGCCCGCGTTTGAGCAAGCCAGGGATCACGTTCGAAGATGTTCACTGTGAGAAACACCCATGTCGGCTTTCCTGAAAAGATATGCACTCCTTTCGCAGGTGTTCTGCGACCGGGTTCACGCATTGAATCGTCTGACATTCACATCTGCTGTAGCAAAGCCAATGCTTTCGGAGAAGGCAAAAGTTAGGGCATAGGGGCACCTATGCCTCACCAGCTTTTTGGATGGGAGCTTCCGCTCCGTTGGGATGCGGTCGCCATTGCAAGTATCAGTAGGGCATGTCATAAACAACACGGTCATTTCCCTTGATGAGCAACCACGGCTATACCGAAGACCAACTGGTCGAACAACCCGCTATCGGGTTGTTTGCCGAACTTGGTTGGAAAACGGTGTCGGCGATGGAAGAAACCTTTGGGCCGAGCGGTTCGTTGTGCCGGGAGACCAAGGGTGATGTTGTTCTGCTTTCCCGATTGTCGTCTGCGCTGCAACGATTGAATCCCACCTTGCCGGTCAGCGCGATCGAGGCGGCGATGGATATCCTGGCTCGCGATCGATCGGCGATGCTGCTGGAGCAGGCCAATCGCGAGGTTTACCTGCTGCTCAAAGAAGGGATTAAAGTTTCCTTTGCAGATGAAGGGGACACCTCATCCGGCCTGCGGCCACCTTCTCCCCAGAGCGGAGAAGGAAAGGGCGGCCAAAAAACCGAACGGGTGCAGGTGATCGATTGGGAGCATCCGGAGAATAATGATTTCCTGCTGGTCAGCCAGTTCAGTGTCACCGGGGCGCTTTATACCTGTCGGCCTGACCTCGTCGGATTTGTAAATGGATTGCCGCTGCTGGTGATCGAACTGAAGAAACCAGGGGTATCGGCGCGGGCGGCGTTCGACGAAAATCTTACCAGCTATAAACATCCACAGAACGGCATTCCGTCGCTTTTCGTTTACAACGCACTGATGATTGCCTCCAACGGCACGGAAAGCCGGGTGGGATCGATCACGGCCGATTGGGAACGATTCTTCGAATGGAAACGGATCGCGAGTGAGAATGAGCCGCGCCGGGTGTCGCTGGAGGTGATGATTCGCGGCACCTGCGACAAGACGCGAATGCTCGATCTGGTCGAAAACTTTACGCTGTTTTCTGAAGCGAAGGCCGGGGTCATCAAAATCATCGGGCAAAATCACCAGTTCCTCGGCGTAAACAACGCGATTGCTTCCATGCTGCAGGCGCGGAAAGAGGGGCATGGTCGCGGCGGTGTCTTCTGGCAAACCCAGGGGAGCGGTAAAAGTTTTTCCATGGTGTTCTTCGCGCAGAAGGTGCTGCGCAAGGTCGTCGGCAACTGGACCTTTGTCGTGGTGACCGATCGCGTGGAACTGGATCAGCAGATTGCCAAGACATTCAAAGCCAGTGGTGCGGTGAGCAAGGCTGAAGGGGATGCCTGCCATGCATCAAACGGGCAACACCTGCGCGATTTGTTGCGCGGCAATCATCGCTACGTTTTCACCCTGGTGCAAAAGTTTCAAACGCCGGAGATGCTCTGTGATCGCCCGGACGTGATCGTCATCACGGACGAAGCGCATCGCAGCCAATACGACACCCTCGCGCTCAACATGCGGGCGGCATTGCCGAAAGCGATGTTCATGGCGTTCACCGGCACCCCATTGATCGCCGGGGAAGAACGCACGAAGGAGGTCTTTGGTGATTACGTTTCCATCTACGACTTCCAGCAATCGGTGGAGGATGGTGCGACCGTTCCCCTCTTTTACGAAAACCGCACGCCCGAGCTGCAGTTGGTGAACCCGGACCTGAACGAGGACATTTATCAACTGATCGAAGACGCGGAACTCGATCCTGACCAGGAAGCGAAACTGGAACGGGAATTGAGCAAACAATACCACATCCTCACCCGTGATGATCGGCTGGAAACGGTCGCAAAGGACATCGTGCGCCATTTCCTCGGACGCGGCTTCGCGGGAAAAGCGATGGTGGTCTCAATCGACAAAGCCACCGCGCTCCGGATGCATGACAAGGTGCAGAAGGAATGGGTCGCAGAGAAATGTCGGGTAGAGAAGGAACTGGCGAAGCTCACCAGCTTTAAAGCGAAGGAGTCCAACCCGGAAGTCATTCGCGATCTGCAAGCCAGGCTCGAACTGCTGAAGACCACGGACATGGCGGTGATAGTTTCTCCGGGA
Organism: Verrucomicrobiota bacterium; assembly: GCA_013820875.1. Taxonomy (GTDB): domain Bacteria; phylum Verrucomicrobiota; class Verrucomicrobiia; order Limisphaerales; family JACDHS01; genus JACDHS01. Next base: position 6,506 of record JACDHS010000200.1, read on the forward strand.
CAGAACGAGATCGAGCAGATGCGCGCGCTCGGGCTCGATATCGTGCCGCACCGGCAGCGCATCAACGAATCGCAACCGCCGCTGGATGAGAAGTTCAAGGATTCGAAGGACCCGCTTCGCCTTGTCTTCGTCTGTGCGATGTGGTTGACCGGTTTCGACGCGCCGAGTTGTTCAACGGTTTACCTCGATAAACCGATGCGCAATCACACGTTGATGCAGACGATTGCGCGGGCGAACCGTGTGTATCCCGGTAAACACAGCGGGTTGATTGTTGATTACGCCAATGTGTTCGTGTCGCTGGAAAAAGCACTGGCGATCTACGGGGCAGGCAAAGGCGGCGCCAACCCGGTGCGCGACAAGGCAAAGCTGGTGGCGGACCTGCGAAAATCGATCGACGAAGCCACGCGTTTTTGTTTCGGCAAAGGTGTGGACCTCCTCGCGATCGAGCAAGCATCAGCTAAAGACTTTGAGAAGGCAGGGAAATTGGGTAGCGCGGTGAATGCATTGATTTCTCCTGATCCGCTTCGCCGGGAGTTTTTCGCGCATGAGCGGATAGTCGGGATTCTTTACAAGGCGGTGAAGCCGGACCCGGCGGCATTGGAATTCTTCGAGAGAGTCACTTGCCTCTCGGCCATTGCCGACGGCATTCGCGAAAAACTAAATCCCAACCCGGTGGACATCAGCGGAGTGCTGGGCGAAATCGCTGATCTACTCGATGCCTCCATCCTCGGCGTAGACATGCCCGGCAAACCAGCTCCGTTGATGGATCTTTCGAAGATCGACTTCGAAGCACTGAGCAAACGATTCAAGAAATCCGAACAAAAGAACACCGACCTGGAAGTTCTGAAAGCGGCTATTCGCGCTCAAATCGAAAAGCTGATTAGGCTTAACAAAACGCGGGCTAACTTCGCAGATAAGTTTGAAGAGTTGATCGAGAGTTACAATGCGGGCAGTCGCAACATTGAAGAACTTTTTGAAGAACTATTGAAACTCACTCAAAACTTGAGCGAGGAACAGCAACGGCATGTTCGGGAAATGATGACAGAGGAAGAGTTGGTCGTCTTCGACATCCTCACCCGCCCTGCCCCGGAGCTGAGCCCGGAAGAACGTGCAGAGGTGAAACGGGTCGCCCGGGATCTGCTCACCCGTTTGAAAGAGCTGCTCGTGCTCAACTGGCGTCAAAAGTCCGGTGCCCGTGCTAAACTCAAAATCGCAATTGAAGACGTTCTGGATACCGGATTGCCCCGGGCCTACGACAAACCTCTTTACGAGCAAAAGTGCTCCACCCTTTTCGAGCACATCTACGAAAGTTATCCGGAACGGGATTCCAGTGTTTACGCGGTTGCGTAACAGTGCGCAGGAATACGGAATTATCAAACCCAGCCCGGATGGGCTGGGCTGAGGAATCGCGGCCCTTTGGGCCTCCGAGCAGGAAGCGGATGCAACCCCTTCCCTTTTACTCCATTCCTTCCA
>JACDHS010000067.1 GCA_013820875.1 Verrucomicrobiota bacterium
CACCTCGTTGGCCAACCTACCTACTTTTTCGTTCTGTTTTGGACACCTCGTTGGCCAACCTACCTACTTTTTCGTTCTGTTTTGGACACCTCGTTGGCCAACCTACCTACTTTTTCGTTCTGTTTTGACGGCAAGTTGGCCAACGAGGTGTCTAAAACAGAACGAAAAAATGGATAAACAGCCCGTTTTCCTTACTTTTGGGTATTCTCGCGGGAATTTCGGGTGGACCGCGTGGCGGTCTATACAGTCCAAGACCTGGCGGAAATCCTTTTTGCTTTGCGCCAGCTAAATTTCGCTTCACGCCTGCAACGAACATCCCTACTGTCATACCAATCCACTTCACCATGCAAATGCAACTCAAAGGCAAACTTTCGCTGTTCATGTTTCTCCAATATTTCATTTGGGGATCGTGGTATGTCAGCATGGCCACTTACCTCGGCAAGACGCTCGGGTTTGAGGGTGGACAAATCGGTGCGGCTTACGGTGCATTCGCTATTGGCGCAATGATTTCGCCCTTTTTTGTAGGGCTGATTGCTGACCGCTATTTTGCTTCGGAAAAACTCCTCGCTTTCCTCGGCATGCTGGGGGGCGGGCTGCTGTTTCTGCTTCCTAGCCTCACGACCTTCCTCCCGTTCTATTCCGTGCTGATTATTTATTGCGCGACCTTTGTGCCGATGCTTGCCCTGGGGAACTCGTTGGCGCTGCATCATCTTGCCGATCCCAAACGCGATTTTCCACACATCAAAACGCTTTCTGCTGTCGGTTGGATTGCTGGAGGCCTGACGCTGAGTTTCGTCTTCCAAGGTGAGCAGTCTGCGGTGCAATTCTATCTCGCCGGAGCAGCCTCTATCCTGTTGGGACTATTCTCACTAACCCTGCCTCACACACCACCGATGAAAACCGGTAAAGACGTTCGCATCGGAGAAATTCTCGGCCTCGACGCCCTGGCGCTCTTGAAGAAGCCGTCGTTCGCAATCTTCATAGGCTGCATGTTTTTAATCTGTATCCCGCTCTACTTTTATTTCGTGAACATGAACATGTATGTGACCGAACTGGGCTGGAGGTACACGGCGGCTAAAATGTCGCTCGCCCAGGTTTCGGACATCGTCTTCCTGCTCCTATTGCCCCTGATGCTAAAGAAGCTCGGCTACCAAAAAACAATCTTCATCGGGATTCTCGCCTGGGCGGCGCGTTATTTCCTGCTCGCTGGAAGCGTGAACGCGGCTTCATTGCAAGTCACCTTTATCTTCGCTGCCATCCTGTTGCATGGCGTGTGCTACGATTTCCTTTTCATCGCCGGGCAACTCTACGTGGATGAAGAAGCGAACGAACGCATGCGCGGCGCCTGCCAAGGGTTGATTGCCTTCATTTTGTGGGGCGTCGGCGCGTTTGTGGGAACGATGCTTGCCGGAAAATCACAGGCTTTGCACACACTGAAGGCGCCGATCGGCGACATCACGCACGACTGGTATGGCATTTGGATTTATCCCGCCTGGGGCTCGGTCGCTGTGCTGATCATCTTCCTGATCTTTTTCCGGGATCCGAAAAGGAAAACCGGTATCCCGGTCACTGCCGGGCGAGCAGAAGAAAGTTTTAAGGTTTCGTAACCGTTTTGGCTCCTCTGGCATGGTCTCCAGACCGGCTAAATATGGTATTTCGGTCGTCCAGAGAGTCTCCGAACTGTCAAAATTCCTTACTGTCGTCATTTTGCGCCCTAAATAGAGGTAGAGCCCAGCCGGTCAAACGTGAAACAAAGGGTGACTTTGCTCCACCGCCCGGCCGGGCTTCTTCACTGAGTAAGAGTTTTTCGCCCTTCTCCTAACTAGCTGCGACCCCGCTCTTTCGGCTCGTAGCGAGGAGTTCCTTGCCGCGGCACTCCGGTATCTGTGGCATAGCGTGATGCGCCCGCGTCCACCCCGGCGACACCATAATAGCTCCAGATACTTTGCTCATCTACGTCACTCAAAACGTAGTCGGCATCGAATGTTGGGGCATCTTTGATTTTTTTCTCGTTGTAGGGTAGCCGGACGATTTTTTGATCATCATTGACGATTGCGGTGTTCGCTGGAACGAGATGGATCTTACCGAATACCCAACCGGTTTTCACACCGATGAAAGTCGCTTGTCCGTTTTCGCCGATCCACAAATTGTTAACGGTTCCAATTTTATTGCCCGTTTCGTCCTGGACTTCATGGCCCACGAGCCCCTCCCAGCGTCCATGAACTTTATGCCAGGCGGCGCGCGCCGCTTCTCGCGCATCTGCCCAGGCGAGGGTGGATGTGCCGCGGTTCCGTTCGTAATCGCGCTGCAGATCAGCTTCGGATTGTTCGAACGTCCGTCCGCCTTTTGCATAGCGCGGGTACCCTTCGTAGCCCGTCCGATACGCACCGCCAAACTCGTCAAATTCGCGATCTCGGACGAAAGTTTGTTCGGAATGATGTTCTCTCCAGTAAGCCTCTTCGGCGGTCGGATCGACCGCTTCGGCGATTCCTTTACCCGCCAGGCCACCAATGACTGCACCAGCGGCTATGCCTGCCACTGTGCCAACTGGTCCAGCCACACTGCCTACTGCTGCGCCAGCCGCTGCACCACCAGCCGCAGCCCCTATGCCGGTGCCCACCGGATGGGATCCAGGTGTGCCGGTGATAGGATCGCGATTGGCATCTCTCGTCGTTTTTTTTGATAATTTCTTTTCGTCTTGATTCATGTATCTCCTTTTCGTTCCGCGCAGATATGTGTGCGGCTACCTTGAAACGTCCCCCCTGCTTGACCTGTTCACAATTAGGCAATCCTTCCAGAGCCTGGTGGGGGTAGACTCTGTTCCATCGTTAAAGGTTTGCGAGAAGTTGAAGGACAAGGACGGCTCCTGTAGCGCGAGTTTTCCTACCTGTTGTATCGCGGATTTCTAATCTGCTTGCCGTCGGGATACCTGGAGATTTCGACGTATTCAAGGCCCAGCGGATTAGGGAATCCGCGATACAGCAGACTGAAAGTCCGCGCTACAAGCGCCCGATTACTGCTTAGCCAACTCTTCGAACGAGACATCCATCAGGTTGTATTTCTGCCAATCGGTGTCGTCGAAGTGCCACCATTCGGTGGTGATGTTTTTGAACCCATGCTTTTCCATGACCGTCCGCAACAATGCGCGATTGCGGATAACCTCTTTTGGAAGATCGTTGTAGTCCTGGTGGGCTTTTTCCGTGAAGTCGTCGTAAGGAGTTGGCATCGGTAACTCGACTCCATGGCTGTTTACCAGTGTAAGATCCACAGCACCGCCTCGGTTATGTTTTGATCCTTTGGCCGGGTTTGCCACATATCGATCATCCGGAACCAGCTCCCAGAATTTCTTTTGCACCGAGAGCGGCCGGTAACCATCGTAAATCTTGAGACTAAGCTTCCGTTTCTGAAGCTCTTCATACACCAGCTTCAGTTTTTCGGCGGTGGCACGGCGTAGATAACATTTGGCGACGGGATAAACTTTTTGACCGGTAAAATTGTTCGTGGTTGCGTAACGGATATCCAGGTACACCCCGGGAATGAACTTTTCCACATCAACGAGGTCCGTCGGCTTCTCCTGGGCGATGCTGCCAAAGGTGAAAAGAAGGACGGACAACCAGAGGAACAGCACAGTGCGACGGTTCATAATGGGATTTCCAATAAGGTTGAGCAAAAAAGAAGTAAAAGTTTACACCACGCCGCTCTCCTGCAAATTTCTCTATGTTCTCTACTGGGCTGTGGCAAAGTTTCTCCTTTGGTACACACTAGCACGGGAAAGAAGTTAGGCACGAATTGTGTCCTGTCCTTAAATTTGCATGGAAAAGCCTGTCATGACACCAGCGCCCGGCGAACGCGTTCTGCGTTTTGTCGGTGACATCGTCCATTTCACGTTGCGGAATTCCACTTCGGCGCTCATTCCCGGTGGGAAAGCGCTGTTGCGGACGAACCTCGGTAAAGCCGCCCGGCTGCGTAAAGAAATCATCGAAACTCATGCCGGCAAACGCCCCCTCTCGGTGGCGTTCTGGCGCGACATCCCGATGGAACCGCAACCGGATGGCAGTTGGTCGTTGGAACTGCCGATTACCGAGCCCGGTTATTTCAAAGCGAAAGCGTTCTTCGTCGATTCCTTTGGCCAACAAGCCTGGCCTGATGGACCAGATGCCGGATTGTGCTGTCATCCGAATACGTATCGCACCGGCAACACTATTTATTGCGCGTTCACCCGGATGTTTGGTGCGTCCAAAAAGGAACGTTCCACCCGTGACGCGGCGCTCGACAAAAAAATGCGGGAACTGGATCGACGTGGTTACTCGGTCATTCCTGCCTCCGGAACGTTTCGCGACCTTGAACGGGAATTGCCGCACATCATGGGCACACTTCGTTGCAAAATTCTCCATTTGCTCCCGGTGAATCCGGTGCCAACGACCTACGCGCGGTTCGGTCGTTTCGGAAGTCCATACGCTTGCCAGGATCTTGTGGCGATTGATCCGGCGCTGGTGGAGTTCGACAAACGGACGAATGGGGTCGAACAGTTTCAAGAGTTGTCCTACGCCGTTCATTCCCGGGGTGGACGAATCATTCTTGATGTCGTGATCAATCACACCGGCTGGGGATCGACCCTTTTTGAGAATCATCCGGAATGGTTTTTGCGGGAGCCGGATGGGAAGTTCGCCAGCCCCGGGGCCTGGGGAACTGTTTGGGAAGATCTCGTCGAATTGAATCCGCATTTCACCGATCTCTGGGATCATTTCGCCGATGCGTTCCTCACCTGGTGCCATCGCGGGGTGGATGGTTTCCGTTGCGATGCCGGTTATAAGGTTCCGTTGCCGGTCTGGCAATATATCGAAGCTCGGGTGCGCCGGGAATTTCCCGACACCGTCTTTCTGCTGGAAGGTCTCGGCGGATCCTGGGAAGCGACAGAAACCTTGCTGACTGAGGGCGGGATGCAATGGGCTTACAGCGAATTGTTCCAAAACTTCTCGGCTGGCGAAGTGCAATGGTATCTCGACTACGCCCTGCGCCAAAGCGAGAGCGTGGGTGTTTATGTTCATTATAGTGAAACCCACGACAATGATCGCCTGGCCAAAAAGGGGCGTGAATGGTCCCTGCTCCGGAATCGGCTTTGCGCGCTAACGAGTGTTACTGGTGGATTCGCATTTACTTGCGGTGTTGAATGGCTCGCAGATGAGAAACTAGAGGTACATCAAAGCCGTGGTATGAACTGGGGCGCGAAGGAGAACATTGTTCCAGAACTCGCCGCCTTGAACGATTTGCTCACGACTCATCCCTGTTTCTTTGACGGAGCGAAACTGACCCGAATCAGCGCCAATGCCGCGCCGGTTTTCGCGTTGGAACGCCTTTCCGCGGAAGGCAAGGATCGGGTACTTGTTCTGGTCAATACGGACCCGCTCCACGAACAAGCGTTTTCTCTCGGGGAAAAGATTTTCAAGGAGATTGGCGAGCCGTTGATTGATCTGCTTGGTCAACCCTCTATCTCTCCGGAACGCAACGATTCTCGCATTGTGCTGAAGCTGCCGCCCGGTGGCGCATACTGTTTGGCGAGCACTCCTGAGCCGCTGGGCCTGAGCGGGGATGCTTACCGAAAGGCGAAAGCGCAGGCGGCCTGGGCCATTTCGGCTTTGTGCAGAGTTCTGATGCCCGAAGAGATCGGCAACCTGCCTTCACTGGAACTAGCGAAGCTTGTGGCTGCTGATCCCAAACGATTCTTAGGCGCCGTTTCGAATCTTCGCTCCGCCAGCAGTCCGAACTCGGCCAGACGCCTGCACGCTCAAGGCGAATTGCTGGCGCGGTTGACCGCCTCTTCAGAATTCCCCCAGGTCATCGCTTGGACCCACAGCGACCTTCGGCGCATCACACCGATTCCGCCCCACCATTGGCTCCTGATCCAGGAAGAATCGCCGTTTCGTGCCACTCTTAAGATTTCCGAGGGAGATAGCGAGGAACACGTTGAATCGATTCCTGTCCAGAATGGTCATGTCGCATTCTTCGCTCCCCCACAAGCTTTACGCGACCAGCGCTCAGGCACGGACGCAACGCTTATAGTCGAACGCTTTGCCTCAGCTCCGGAGGAACTCAGGGCATCCGTCCGCTTTCTCGTTGCCGAGCCACACTTCTCACCACTCCTCTCTTCCAATGAACAGGTCAGCGACGATTCACTTGTTCTATTAACCAATGGGATTGGTGGCATGGCTCGCCTGTGTGTGGATCTTGGACGAGTTAAATCGAAGTACGATTGCGCCCTCGGGGCCAACCTGCATGCAAACTTGCCGGTGGACCGTCATATCTTTGCCAAGCGCATTCGCATATGGGTCAACGCGGATGGATTTGTCACCCCACTCAACCTGCAGAATCTTGCGTCGTTCCAAACCGGACAACCAGCGGTGTGGAATTTTTTGGCAAATGCCGGCGATGAAAGAACGGTCGGGATTCAGATGACAGCCGATATGCTGGATGGCCGCAACACGACGGTGTTCAGGTTCAGCCTGCCGCTGCTGGGTCGCTCAAGCATCTCTGAAGTTCGCCTCACCGTTCGGGTGGATATCGAGGATAGGAACTTTCATACCGAGACAGTTTTCAACGGCGGAACCGAGGATCATTTCGGTCTCAATACCCGCACCCTCGGCGAAAGAGCCGGTTTCGTGTTCTCGCCCGGTCCGGATCGGCAACTGCGTGTGTTCAGCGATTTCGGATTTTATCATCATCAACCGGAATGGACCCAACACATCGCGCATCCAATCGAACAAAGCCGCGGCCAGATGGGTTCGGGCGATGCGTTCAGCCCGGGCTGGTTTGATTTGCCGTTGAAGAACAGTGAAATTGTTTCCCTGGTGCTCAGTGCTGACAAGGTGGACCCGAGCCCTACATTAATTGCAGAGCTCTCTGCCACACGCCTCTCGGAAAAAAAACAGATTGCCAGTCGGTCCGAACTTCCGTCGGAAGATTCGTTCGGACTGCAACTCGCCCTGGCGGCCCGTCAATTCGTCGTCCGCCGAGACGGCGGCAAAACAGTCATTGCTGGCTACCCGTGGTTCCTGGATTGGGGTCGCGATTCGATGATCGCAGCGCGCGGGTTGCTCAGCGCTGGGTTGATCCAGGATGTGACTGATTTACTTCTTACTTACGGGCGCTTCGTTGAGAACGGCACCATGCCGAACACCATCCACGGCGACAACGCGTCCAACCGCAATACATCTGATGCGCCGCTCTGGTATGGAATTGTGGCCGAAGAAACTGCCGCTCTCATGGGCTTGGGTTTGTATCAAATGCAAGTGGATGCCCGGGGCCGAACAATTGCTGATGTGCTGAGAGAAATTGCCGTCGGCTATTTGCTCGGAACACCGAACGGGATCCAGGTGGATAAAGCGTCGGGCCTCGTCTGGAGTCCGATTCACTTCACCTGGATGGATACGAATCATCCCGCTGGATCGCCCCGCGAAGGTTATCCTGTGGAGATACAGGTGCTCTGGATTCGTTTGCTTCGGCTCCTCGAACATCTTCACATTCAGCCGGAGACAGAACCGTGGCGATTGATTTCGGATCGGGCCGAAGCGTCGTTGCACAAATTGTTTTGGTTGGAAGGGCGCGGTTATTTTTCCGATTTGCTCATTGCGCACCGCGGCCAGGCGGCTGCCGAGGCGACCGTCAGTGATACACTGCGCAGTAATTATTTATTGGCCGTTGCCTTTGGGTTTGTTACTGGCGAAAAGGCCCGACGCTGCGTTGAAGCTGCGCAGAAATATCTGGTTGTGCCCGGTGCATTGCGCACGCTGGCGCCACTGCCCATTTCACCACCCCTCCCCATTTATGCGCATGGCCGTTTAGTGAATAATCCAGATGAACCTTACGCCGGGCATTATTACGGAGACGAAGACACCCAACGCAAACCGGCTTACCACAATGGCACGGCATGGACGTGGCCGTTTCCAATCTTTTGCGAGGCCCTGGCGCGCGCGTGGGAGTTCTCACCAGAATCGGTTGCCGCTGCCAAAGCGTATCTCGGCAGCATGGAACGAATCATGAAGGATGTTTGCGTCGGCCAGATCCCCGAGATCCTCGACGGCGATGCCCCTCACTTTCAACGCGGCTGCGATGCACAAGCGTGGGGAGTGACGGAAGCGCTCCGTGTTTGGAAACTGCTTCATCATGTGCCAAGATAAACGCCTGACGCGTAGATGACGTCTTCAACCTGAAATGTTTTTATTTCCCCGCAATTTGCCTCTCGTGGTTATCCCGGTTTGGCTGCTTTTTTTGCTCTGCACGTTTTCGGCAAAGACCTTCGCCCAGACGGAGCTTTGGACGGAACTCAGCAAGGGCGTTCACTCAGGCACTTACTCAAACTGGCCCAAGAGTGTTTTCATGTATTCATCTGAATCAGACGTGCAGGCAGTCATCACCCCGAATTTTGGAGGGCGCATCGTTCATTATAGCTGGCGCGGTAAAAACCTTCTCCTTGATGTGCCGCAAGTTGGCGAAAAAGGGAATTTTCATCTGGGCGGCCACCAGGCTGACATCGGCCCTGAGATCCGGGAGTTACCAGCGCATCCAACCCTCTTCATGGGCAAGACCAGTTGGCAACACAAACCCTACACCGTGCGGATACTCGGGGATCCGGATCCCGCGCTCGGTGTGGCCATGGAGAAGGATATTCTGCTCGACCGAGATACCGGGGCTCTCGCGCTGACCCAACGCATGGTTAACCTTGGTAAAACGAATGTGAGTTACTCAGTGTGGAGTCGCACGGCATGTAAACCGGGTGGGTACGCTCTCCTGCCGTTGAATAAGAAGAGTCAATTCAAGAAAGGTTGGACGGTTCACAGCGTTTACAACGGAAGCTTTGTTTTCGACGGTGAGAAATACGTTTCCCTGCATGTCCGGGAAATGGATGGTGTGCTGGTGGTTTACTGTGATTCTGAACCCACCAAACTTGGCACCGACAGCTCTGCAGAATGGATGGCGTATGTTTATGAAGACCTGCTCTTCGTTAAATATACCCCTTATTTTCCGAGTGGCGATTACAGCGATGGCGGCAACACAACAGAACTCTACTTTGATCGGGACGTTGCGGAATTGCAGGCGTTGAGCCCGGAAGTCGAACTCGCGCCCAAACAGAATTATGCTTTTCCCGAGAAATGGATGTTAATCCGTTTACCCAAGCCGGTGCTTACCTTTGATGAGGCGCGCAAGTTGGTAAGGATGATCCCACCCACACCATTTAAGAGGTGATGCGGTTCCCAGGTGGCGCGGCATTTTTTGGCTGTTTTCCCAGCAAACCTCTCGGATTAGCAATGGTTCGCCCAGATTAGCGGTTAATTACGAGAAGAGCAACGACCGCAAGTGATCGAATGCGCCCTAAATCTTGCCGTTTTCGGTTTTTGCCTTTTCTCTCTCCATTCCAGCTTTTAGCCTGTCCAAAATGAAAGGTATTATCCTGGCTGGCGGGGCGGGCTCGCGTTTGTTTCCATTAACACTGGTCGCCAGTAAGCAATTGCAACCGGTTTACGACAAGCCGATGGTCTATTATCCATTGACCACGCTGATCGAAAACGGGGTCCGTGAGTTTTGCCTCATTTCAACTCCTCACGATCTGCCACGTTTTCACCAACTGCTCGGGGATGGCAAACAATGGGGCATCTCCATTGAGTATCGTGAACAGGCCAAACCGGCAGGGATTGCACAAGCCTTTCTGATTGCTGAATCGTTTGTCGGCAATGACTCGGTAACGCTCGTCCTGGGTGACAACATTTTCTACGGATCCGACACGTTTCGCAGCGCGTTTACCGGGTTCACAAGCGGTGCCACCATCTTCGGTTATCACGTGAACGATCCAGAACGTTATGGCGTGGTGGAGTTCGATTCCGAGGGCCGGGCCATTTCGATCGAGGAAAAGCCAAAAACAGCCAAAAGCAATTATGCTGTGCCAGGTCTCTACATCTACGACAACTCGGTTTTGGAAATCACTCGCAATCTGAAACCGTCTCCGCGCGGTGAACTCGAAATCACCGATGTGAATGTCGAGTATATGAAGCGCGGTGCTTTGCGGGTCCATCGTTTGAGTCGCGGCTTTGCCTGGCTGGATGCCGGCACAAGTTCAAGTTTGCATGATGCCTCTTCCTACGTGCAGACGATTGAAAAACGGCAGGGAATCAAGATCGGTTGCCCTGAAGAGGCTGCCTTTCGTAGCGGGTTCCTTTCCCAGCCACAAATTGAAACTCTCATCGCGAAAATGCCGAACTGCGAGTATCGTGATTCGTTGACTCGTGCTGTTGAAGAAATCGTCCGCCATAAAAGCTAATATGATCGTCCTTCTTGGTGCCACTGGCTATATAGGCCAGGCTTTCGAAACCGCTCTGAAACAACGCGGTGAACAGTTCCTCTCTCTTTCACGGCAGCAACTCGATTACACGCAATTCGATCTGTTCCTGGATTTTCTGCGCAAGAATAAACCTTCGTTTATCATCAACGCAGCCGGTTATACCGGGAAACCGAATGTGGATGCCTGCGAAAACTTCAAGGCTGACACCTTGCAGGGAAACACATTGTTCCCGCAAACGGTTGCTCAGGCCTGCAGTGCGCTGGATGTCCCCTGGGGTCACGTATCGTCTGGCTGCATCTATTCGGGCGCGAAGATCTCAGATTTCAGCATGACTCGGGTTGAACGCGATCTAACGCGGGTAGATTTGAAGGCGCTACGCAAAAACAATGCGCTCTTTGGTTTTACAGAAGAGGATGAACCAAACTTCAGTTTCCGCCAACCGCCGTGCAGCTTTTACAGCGGCACCAAAGCCCTGGGTGAAGAGGCTATTCTGAACGTTGGCCGGAGTTATATCTGGCGTTTGCGCATCCCATTCGACCATCTCGATAACGCCCGAAATTACCTCAGCAAAGTTCAGCGCTACGCCAAAGTTTATGACAACGTGAACTCTCTCTCGCATCGGGCCGACTTTGTGAACGCCTGCCTCGATACATGGAAAGTTAAAGCTCCTTTTGGCATCTACAACGTCACCAATCCCGGCTACGTCACCACTCGGCAGGTCGTGCAGATGATTCAGGACGTCTTGAAGCCAGCACGAGGATTCGAGTTCTGGGAGAGTGACGAAGAATTTTACAAGGTTGCCGCCAAGACACCACGGTCCAACTGCATCATGGATACCAACAAGCTTATTTCTGCTGGTGTTAAATTGCGATCGGTCGAAGAGGCGCTCGCTGAATCTCTTCAACATTGGAAAGCGGAATAATTAAAAGTCATCACTCAAGCATGAACCTTCTTGTTACCGGCGGCGCTGGATTCATTGGCTCCAATCTAATCCATCACATAATCGACCAACCCTCGATCCAGGTGTTGGTGAATCTCGACTGCCTCACATATGCGGGCCACCCGGAAAATCTCACCGCCGTTGCTCAAAATCCTAAGTACCAGTTTGAACAAGTCGATTTGCGCGACAAACAAGCGGTTGCAGATATCGTTCGGAGATATGGCATTACGCATGTCATGCATCTTGCGGCCGAATCCCATGTGGATCGCTCGATCACCGGGCCCGGTGATTTCATTCAAACGAACATTGTTGGAACGTTTAATCTGCTCGAAGCGTGTCGAGGGCTATGGAATGAGAACCTTGAAGGAAAACGGTTCCTGCACGTTTCCACCGATGAAGTTTACGGCAGCCTCGGAGAAACTGGCCTTTTCACAGAAACAACTCCTTACGCCCCTAATTCTCCGTATTCGGCCAGCAAGGCTTCCAGCGACTTTTTAGTGCGTGCATATCATCACACCTACGGTCTGCCTGTGGTGACGACTAATTGCTCCAACAACTATGGTCCGTATCAGTTTCCGGAGAAACTCATCCCCGTTCTCATCCAGAACATCATCGCCCGCAAAGCGCTGCCTGTTTACGGCGATGGCTTGAATGTGCGGGACTGGCTCTACGTGCGAGATCACGCAGAAGCTCTTTGGACAGTCATTAACCAGGGAACCCTCGGTGAAACTTACAATGTCGGCGGCCACAATGAGTGGGCGAACATCCATATCGTTCATCTGATCTGTGATTTGATGGATGAACTTGCCCCCCAACTCGGTGGAGATTCACGTAAGCTGATTGCTTTTGTGAAGGATCGCGCTGGTCACGATCGGCGTTACGCGATTGACGCCAGCAAAATTCAGCGGGAACTGGGCTGGGTTCCATCACACACATTCGAAACGGGTATCCGCGAAACGATTCTGTGGTATTTAAATAACCAGGCTTGGGTTCAACAAGTCACCCGCAAGAAATAAGGCCACTCTTCTTCAAGGTGACAATTCCTGTTTTTTATCGAAATCCAGACTCCCTGCCGACAACCTTGGAAATGTCAGTGAATAACCCGTGTGCAACTTTAATAACTTGGAGAATCGAGACATCCGGGATTTTACTTAACAAGTTATCGGGTGTGCGCCCTATGCTCGGAAGGCCTGTGTTTAGCCTGTCCTTTCCTTGACACACCTAGTTGTTTCAACTATTCACACCCCTTAATATTAATAACTTTTTAAAAGAAAAACTCTTTTAGTAAGGAACTCATGAATTTCTCCATCGCAAAGGATCAGCTCATTCAAGGTTTGCAGTCGGTGCAGAACGTTGTGAGCACGCGGACCACTCTACCGATACTCTCCAATGTCCTGATCCGCGCTGAAGAAAACCGTCTTGAACTCACTGCCACCGACCTGGATGTGACCATCACCTGCACGGTGGAGGCGAACGTTAAGAAAGCCGGGGCGACCACTGTTCCCGTAAAGAAATTGTTCAGCATCATCCGTGAATTGAGCAGTCCTGAAATTGACATCGAAGTGGATGAGAAGAATGCGACCAGCGTTCGTTCAGGGGCATCGTTCTACAAGATTCACGGATTGGCCGCTGAAGAATTTCCTCCGCTCCAGCCGTTCAAAGAAAACAAGAAAATTTCGCTGCCTCAGCAAAAGCTCAAAAGCATGCTGAAGAAAACTTCTTTCGCCATTTCGACAGACGAATCCCGTTACGTTTTGAACGGCATTTTCATCAGCTTGAAAGATCACAAAATGACGATGGTCGCCACGGACGGTCGTCGTCTCGCGCTGGTGGATGAGGAAATGGATGTGCCCGAATCCAGCCAGGGTGAATTCATTGTTCCGACCAAAGCGGTTAATGAACTGAGCCGTTTGCTGCAGGACAAAGGTGATGTGGAAGTGAATTTCAATGAGAACCAGGCCGCCTTCGCGTTGAAGGACGAAAAAGGTTCGTCGCTGTTGATTTTAACGAAACTGGTTGAAGGCAATTATCCGAATTATCGGCAGGTCATACCGAACGAGACGAAGGAACGGCTCCCGCTGATTCGCGACGAATTTTTGCACGCATTGAAGCGCGCGGAAATCATGACCAGCGACAAATCCAATTCGGTAAAACTGCACTTCACGAAGAATAATCTTTCGATCACAGCAAACTCGCCGGAAGTCGGAGAAGCGCGCGAGAGCCTGGCTGTAAATTACAAGGGAAAAGAGTTTGCGATTGCTTTCAATCCAGCCTACGTGATCGAGCCTTTGAACGCGCTCGATACCGACGAAGTGTTCCTCGAAATTATCGATGAATTAAGTCCGGGGGTGTTGAAAATCAATGGCCCGTTTCTCTATGTCGTTATGCCGATGAGATTGACCTGATCGGGTCGGTGAATCGTTGAATTGTTAAATCGTTGCATCGGAACCGGTGCAACGATTTTTTCGTAGCGAAGGGGCAAACCCAACAACCTGTGAATAACCGAGAACAACATTTTCGTGTCACAAAAGCTTTCCTCGGTAAAGTGTTCGTCAATGAGCAGTGACTACGAAGCCCTTCTGAACGCGACAATTGAACAATTGCAATCGTTGAAGCGGACTGGCGTGCAGTTCATTCGGATCGAGGCAGACACGCTGCAAACTCTCGCCAAGCCCATCCCCCGGAAAGTCACCCCCATGGTGACCGCTCGCGAGCACCAGGGTGAGGTAGTTGCAGCAGCGCCGGTTGCAGCGTTTGAAATGTCCAGGGAACCGCTCAGTGCGGAGGAGAAAGAAGCGGCCATGACTGAACTGCGTTGCCGCGCGATGCAATGTCAGAAATGTCCAAGTCTGGCATCTACTCGCAAGAACGTCGTCTTCGGAACCGGCAACATTCATACGGAATTGATGTTTGTCGGCGAAGCCCCGGGTGCCGACGAGGATGCGGCAGGCGAACCGTTCGTCGGTAAGGCGGGTCAGTTGTTGACGAAGATTATCCAGGTGATGGGATACAACCGCGAGAAGGTTTACATCGCGAACATCCTGAAATGTCGCCCTGATACTCCCGGACAGTTGAGTGGGAACCGCAAGCCGACCGCGGATGAAATGAAGACCTGTCTGCCCTATTTGCTCGCTCAGATTCAGATCATCAAACCGAAGGCCATTGTCGCCCTGGGTGGCACTGCGGTTGAAGGATTGTTCGGGAAAACGGCGGGTATTATGAAGCTTCGTGGCAACTGGCAGAGCTTTCAAAACATACCGGTCATGCCGACCTATCATCCGGCTTATTTATTGCGCAACCAATCGATCAGCGAGAAACGCAAGGTATGGGAAGATATGCTCCAGGTGTTGGAAAAACTAAATCAGCCCATCAGCGATAAGCAGCGGAACTATTTCCTGAAAGCTGGCTGATTCCGACATACCTCGTACCAGACGAGGTAACAAGGCCCTGATTTTTTACCAAGAGCCAAGACCACTGGGACTGATGCTTCCCACAAAGCCACCTCTTCCGATGCCTATTTCTTGACCGCCTTGTTGTTTTGGAAATTGATAGCCTGCTGCAGAACGGTGGCGACGGAGAGAGTGATGATGCAACCAATCAGCGTGAACCAGGGCCAGGCAATTTCCTTAGAAAGGAAGTTGTAAATGACGATCATGCAACACAGGGAAATAATCATTCCGCAAACCACCGGCCAGGGAGAACCTTTCCGCCAGAACAAGACCAGCAACATTGCGCCAAGCATCGCACCGTTGGTGAGTCCGTTTAAACCCAAAGCTGCGCTGAGAATGCCTTGCTCTAGAAATTGAGTGTAATAAGCGACCCCAATGAGAACGATCCCCCAGGCAGCGGTCGAATGTTTACTGAATCGTAAATAGAACGCTTCGCTTCGTTCTTTTTTGCTTATCGCTTTGAAGAAATCCATGGTGGAAACGGAGGCGAGGGCAGAAAGCGCTGAGCTAACCGAGGACATCGCCGCAGAAAGAATTGCGACAATCAGAAAACCCTTCAGCACATGGGGCACGTTGGTCATGATGAAAATCGGGAAGATCTCATCCGCTTTGGCGGCTTGCAACGGCATGTCTGGAAATTGCGTGTAGTAAACCCACAGCATCGTCCCGGTGAGCAGGAAGAGAATGAACATAGGGAAAATGAGCACCGCACTGAAGAGCAAGGCTTTGCGACCTTCTGCAACAGATTTACAGGTTAGCAGTCGTTGCACAATTAACTGATCTGCTCCGTGGGTGGACATTACCATAACCGTCGCGCCGATAACGCCCATCCAGATGTTGAATGGCATGCCGAGGCTGAATCCCCCGTTAAACCAGTGCAGCTTCCCAGCTTCGGCCGCTTGTGAAAATGCCCCGCCGATGCCGCCTTCCAGCAGGGTTGGAATGTAAAACAACGTGAATAGCCCACCTGCAAGAAAGAGGAAAAACTGGATCGCATCCGTCCAGATGACCGCTTTCACTCCGCCGACATAGGTATAAGCGAGCGATAAAAGAACGAACAAAAGAATTACATAAATAATTTGGTTGGCTTCAAAGCCGAGCATTAAGCGAAGAGGAATGGCGGTAACGTAAACCCGAACGCCAGCGGCAATGGTTGCTGCTATCAGAAAGAACCCGGCGGCCGTTCTACGAGCGGGAGAGCCAAAAGCGTTTTCCACCAGTTGATAAGGCGAATAGATGTCCCCTTTGAAATAAAGCGGAACCATGATGACCGAAAGAATCACTCGGGCAATCACGTAACCAATGATGATCTGTAGGAAAGTTAGATTGCTATTGCCGTAAGCCATGGCCGGGACGCCGATAAAAGTCAACGCGCTCGTCTCCGTCGCCACAATGGAAAGGCCGACACCCCACCACGGGATGGTTTTGCTCCCCAGGAAATAATCTTTGGTGTTCTTGAGACCTCTACCGCACCACAAACCGAACAGGACAATGCCAACGAGGTAGATGACTGTGACTGCCCAGTCGGCAGTATTGAAGTAAGTGCTCATCGAGTTAGAACCAAGTTCTAACGAAGCAAAAGCTCCCAACGCGAGGAAAAACTAAGCTGCTTTGAAAAGGTTTTCTCCGGCATTGAGCAGGGAATCGATTTCTTTGGGAGCCAAAGCAGCGATTTCATCCACTACCGCGCGGACTTCCTTGGGTGAAAGAGAAAGCCGCGATCCGGCCACCTGGGCGAACCCGTCGAGAACCAGATGTGTGTAAACAAGGAGGCCCTGCCGGAGCGGGACCGAGTAAATCGACAATGAAATACCGTAAACCAGTGTGTGCCACGCCTGCGCGTCGCCGGCATCCAGCGCTGCAAGGTAGCGCTGCACGAACCTGTTCTCACGCAACGGCCGCAGGTTGAGCAGGTGAGTGCGGCCCACTTGTGAACTGGCATTTCCAAACCGTTGCAGATTTGGATCGTTCGAAAGCTCCTGATCCAGAGCGATCAATTCCCGGCATTCATAACGCGCAGCATGAGAGTAAGCTTTGCAGATGACGGACAGTTCAATTGGGTAAAGGAATGTCGTGGCGTAGTTTTGAAGGAATTTTTGCAGGGATGCCAGATCTGTGACTGGCTCGAAAGGCGTTATATCCCGGAGAAAATCGCGACCACCAGCTATTCCGATTTGATCGAGCAAACCGTGAAAATCTCCGGCGAACGCTTCCATCTCACTGGGTAACTTTTTTCGCAATTCTGTCATAATCCAATCGCATCATAATGCTACACCGTGATTCCAAACCGTCGAGCCGGAAACCCGCCAGGTTGCGCAATCGGAGCGCGGCGTAACCGCAGAGCGGTTTGTTGTTTCTATAGTTCTAATTTGTGCGAAGCATCAGCCGCAGCACGAGCAACGTTGGAAGTCTGCAAGCTATTGCAGTCTTTCGCAATTCAATGAAATGGATTCTGACGGTGTCACATTGACGGAGGAGGAAAAAATCGGTTTTCAGCAGGGGGAATTTGTTGATCGTTCTGCTTGTTTTGATTAGGTTCAATTTGCTTATTCAAATGAGTGAACCGCATATAGAGTTGGAAGGCACCATCTCCACGGTTTTGCCTGGCACGATGTTCAGAGTGAAACTGGACAATCAGCACGAGATCCTTGCGCATATCTCCGGAAAAATGCGGAAACACTTTGTCCGCCTCACTGCGGGGGATCGCGTCAAATTGGAAATGTCACCCTACGACCTTACCAAAGGGCGAATCACATATCGCCTCCGCTGATCGCCAACTTGTTCTGGCCTGATTCAATGTCGCGCTGGCGATTCTTCCGGGGCACTGCTCCCGACCGCTTTTTTCAACAACGGTTTCAACGTGAGGCCTTGGACAATAATCGAGAACACAACAACGACGTAGGTAACGGTCAGCAAGAGATCGCGTTCAGGGCTCGCCGGCAGCGAGAGGGCCAGGGCCACTGAAATCCCGCCACGCAAACCGCCCCAGGTCATAATTTTCACAGCGTGACGGCTGAAATCGCGTCGCATACGGAAGATGGAAATCGGTGTTCCGACGCTGATGAAGCGGGCCATCAACACCACTGGAATCGCAATCAAGCCAGCGAGTAAGTAGCTCTTTTCGAGTGAAAGAATCAAAATCTCCAACCCGATCAGCACGAACAAAACAGCGTTCAGGATTTCATCCACAAGTTCCCAAAACATATCGAGATGTTGCCGTGTGCTGTCGGACATGGCGAAGCGGCGGCCATGGTTTCCAATCAACAACCCAGCCGCGACAATGGCGAGCGGACCGGAAGTGTGCAGAGCTGTCGCCAGTGCATACCCGCCAGTGACCAGCGCCAGGGTGAGCAGAACCTCCACCTGATAATTTTCGACGGACCGGAGCATTTGGTAGGTGATCCAGCCGAGAAACAAACCAAGCACAATGCCACCGATGGCTTCCTGGGCGAGCAACACGCCAACGTGGCTCCATTCAAAAACGTGGGCGCCGGTGACGAGCTCGAAAAGGATGATAAAAACCACAACACCAATGCCGTCGTTGAACAACGACTCGCCGGCAATTTTGATTTCGAGAGATTTGGGCGCGTTAGCCTGCTTCAACAAACCGACGACGGCAATCGGATCCGTCGGCGAAATAAGTGCGCCAAACAGGAGGCAATAAAGGAAGGAAAGGGGCAGGCCCATCCACCGGAAAACATAAAACATGATTCCGCCGATGAGAAAAGTTGAACAGATCACTCCGATCGTAGCGAAAGTGCCGATAACCCATTTTTGTTTGGCGAGACTTTCGAGATCTACATGCAATGCGCCGGCAAACAAAAGAAAGCTGAGCATGCCATGCATCAATGTCTTGTTGAAGTCGATGCTGGCAATGATTCGTTCGGCTTTTGATTCCAGATCGAATCCGAACTCGCTCCCGATGATCAAACCGAGAGACATGACCAGGGCGATCACCATCAGTCCAATGGTGGTCGGCAGTTTAAGGAACCGATAATTTATATAGCTGAATACCGCCGCCAAAGTCAGAAGAACGGCAATAATACCAAAAACGTCCATAGTGCGCGCAGTGTGGGGAAAGGGCGCAGGGCGCGCGATATTTTTTGTTTTGGAAGACGATCGAACGCAAGAGAGTTTTTTCGGGTGGTGGTGGCCAACCAGCCTCCTTTTCGTTCTGTTTTGGACACCTAGTTGGCCAACCCTGCTACTTTTTCGTTCCGTTTTGGACACCTGGTTGGCCAACCCTGCTACTTTTTCGTTCCGTTTTGGACACCTGGTTGGCCAACCCTGCTACTTTTTCGTTCCGTTTTGGACACCTAGTTGGCCAACCCTGCTACTTTTTCGTTCTGTTTTGGATACCTGGTTGGCCAACCCACCTACTTTTTCGTTCCGTTTTGGATACCTGGTTGGCCAACCCTGCTACTTTTTCGTTCTGTTTTAGATACCTAGTTGGCCAACCCTGCTACTTTTTCGTTCTGTTTTGACGGCAAGTTGGCCAACCAGGGTTCTAAAACAGAACGAAAAAATGGATAAACAGCAGGGATTCGCTACTTTCGGCCTTTTTCACGAGAAGTTTCGGGCAGAAAGAGGGTTTTTTGCTTCATTCGGTCTTAAGCGTAGATTGACGGGCTGCATCGCAGGGAGGTCTGTAGGATTAAGGAAGCGCACCTTATCAATACAATTGGACCAAACGGAAATAACTATTCCACCATGCTTATGAAGTTGGCACTCTCCAGCTCATGTTAGTTCAGGACGTAAGGATTTTCTTTGAAAATGACCCAGTCGCACTGTTTATCGCCCTGGTGGCAATCGTAGCCGGAATTTATGCGTTGTCCGAACTGAAGCATTTTCGACGGATCTTCGATATTCTGCCCACCGTATTTTGGGTTTACTTCGTGCCGATGCTGTTGGCGACCTTCGGTTTTTTCCCTGAATCATCGCCGACCTTCACGTTTATTCGGGACTACTTTTTGCCGACAAGTTTGTTCCTGCTATTTATTTCGGTCAGCATTCCTGAATTGTTCAAGCTGGGAAGGCGCACCCTGTTGGTGATGTTCGCCGCCATGGCAGCGATCGTCCTGGGTTCTTTTTGCGGTGTCCTGGTGGTGATTCCCTTCTTTAAAAGCGGTGCTTTGCCGGCTGAACATTTTGAATCCCTTTGGAAAGGGGTGGCGGCGCTGAGCGGGAGCTGGAGTGGGGGGAGCGCGAACATGGCGGCTGTCTGGGAAAGTCTCACCGGGCCGGAAAAGACTCCGGTGGAGCGGGAGATTTTTGCGGCAATGATAGCGGTGGATGTTTGCATCGCTTATCCATGGATGGCTTTGCTCGTCGCGCTTGCGGCACATCAGAAACGGATCAATGGCTGGCTCCGTGCGGACACCACCCGGATCGATGAAGTGAACCAACGGATGCAGACGTTGACGGCAGGGCAGGCGCGCCACGCCTCAACGGCGAAGTTTCTCTACATGCTCGCCCTTGGGCTGGTCACGGCCTACATCTGCTTGCAGCTTGGCGCAGTGCTTAACGCGAAGATTGCGGCGGGAATCCAGGATCCGGTCTGGAAAAGTATTTTTGGCGCTTACGCGATCACCATTGTCCTGGTGACAGTGGCAGGGTTGGGTTTTTCGATGACTCCCGTGGCGAAGCTGGAAGGATATGGAGCCTCCAAGCTGGGGTATGTTTTACTTTATATTGTGCTTGCGCGCATCGGGGCGCAGGGAAACCTCAATGTGATTCGTGAATTTCCAGCCTACCTGCTGATGGGTGTGGTCTGGATGCTGGTTCACGGACTGATTATATTAGTAGTGATCAAACTTCTCCGCGCGCCACTCTTCTTTGGTGTGACAGCGAGCCAGGCAAATGTCGGTGGGCCAGTGTCAGCGCCGGTCGTTGCTGCCGCGCATCAGCCGAGCCTGGCGGTGGTTGGATTATTGATGGCGGTTGTCGGGAATGTGTTCGGCACATTTACTGGATTGTTCATCGTTGCGCCGGTGGTGCATTGGTTGACGCGAACGTTTGGGGGATAGAGGAATGCCGGTTTGACCAAAGGCCAAAAATAAGGTAAAAAGGTCAGCAACAATGGAGCGTCGAGGAATCATATTAGCTTTGGTTTGTGCCAGCGTTTTCGGCGGAGCCGTTCTGGGGACAGCCTCTGAGAAGATAAAGTTTTCCACTCCTTCACAGTCATCGGGCGTCGCTTCTGAAGAGCGGACATTGCCCAATTCTTCGCCGAGCCTGTTTGATAAATTTCGCAACGGCGGCGCGGACGGATTGCACATGCCGATGCCGCAGCCTCAAAATCGGGCGCCACAACGGGATATTGACGACAAGAAAGATTGGATTTTTGCAAAACCAGAGGATGGCGTGCCGAGCGCGGAGGACATGTTCAAGCGAAGAGGAACTGAGCAGAGACAGCCTGGGGCAAGTGGATTGGCCCGCTATGTGGAACAAGTCGAAAGACAGGAAGCACAGTCGCAGCCACTAAATTTTCGCGAGAAACCCGGGGAGCAGCAGGAGGCCTTTAACTATTCGCGCCGGGATCGGAGCGGCATCCAATCTACCTTTGCCGATCCGAACTTTAACAAAGATCCGGATAAATTCGGCAGAGAGAACTTTAGCTTCAGTGATTACTGGAAAGAGACAACCGGAATGAATCCCGATCGTTTTGCCGAACAGGCGGACATCCGGCGAGCTGAGTTTCAACAGATTTTTGAACCACGCAGCACCACGATTCAGCAAATTACCGGATTGAACGAAGCAGCACGAGGACAGCCGGCAAACCTGTTGGCTCCCGCGCCAACTGACTTCAGCAGTCGCACTTCTCAAAGCAGCGTTTCCGACTCCTATCAAACCGGGTACATGCCGATGACAGGTTCGCGCACCACGGTTTTCGATGATGTGAATGCGCGTGCTCTGGGTAGGGATTCTTCATCGCCATTGAACACGAGAATGGAACAACCGCGCGTGCAATCGCAACCGGCTATTCTTCCGTTTCCGACTCGTCCCGGCGAATTGTTCAAGCGTCCCGGCAGTTATTGATCCCAGCGAATTACCCGGACCGCGCTGCCTTGCCGGAATTCCGTTCTCGGAGGCACATCCACTAATCCATCCGCTTTAGCCAGACTCGACAAAATGTGTGACGCCTGGATTCCTGTCGGATGGGCGTTGGCCTCCTCATCCACTGCGACACGGACGAAATGACGTCGGTCTCCCTTATTGTGGATGGGCATCGTTAGTATTGCAGGATGTGACAAAGGACGAACCTTCACGGCTCCCTGGAGGCGGAGCAAAGCAGGACGGGCGAGCAGGAAAAAAGTGACCAGAGCCGAGACAGGGTTGCCGGGAACACCGAAGAGAAACTTATTATTCAGCCGGCCAAAAACAAACGGCTTGCCTGGTTTTATGGCTACCTTCCAGAACGAGAGTTCACCGCCCAACCGTTCGAAAGCGGCTTTCACAAAATCGAATTCTCCAACGGAGACACCACCGCTCGTCACCACCGCATCGCACTCCGAAAACGCTTTCTCCATTGCGGACACCGTTGCATCAAGCGTGTCTTCAATCAGCGGATAAACTTTCGGAATCGCTCCACAGTTCTGGATGAAACCAGACAGGCCAACGCGGTTGCTTTCATAAATTTGTCCCGGGCGCAAAGGCTGGCCGGGTTCGACCAGTTCACTTCCCGTTGCGAGAAGCCCAACGATCGGTTGCCGAAAAACGGAAGCAAAGGCAATCCCCGTAGCGCCCAACAAACCGCACACGGGGCCTGTGAGTCTCTCGCCCGCCTGTAGGATTGGCATTCCAGCGCGGACATCTTCACCGCGGAACCGCACATTTTCCAGCGGTTTCACGGAATCAGTGATCCAGATTTTATCGGTGTCATTTGTATCCACCCTGGTGTCTTCCTGCATGACGACTGCATCGGCCCCGGGAGGCAGGGGTGAACCGGTGAAAATCCGGACACAGGTGCCGGGGGTAATCGTGCCGGCAAATGTTTCACCGGCCGCAACTTTGCCGGTCAAACGAAGCAGAACAGGGTGATCTGAAGTCGGGGCGACAACATCGCTCGCGAGAACAGCATAGCCATCCATCGCGGAATTATCAAAAGGAGGTAAATCCACCCCGGAGACAAAAGGCTGAGCTGAATAGCGACCATGGGCATTCGAAAGCGAAACGGTTTCAGGCGGCAAAGGCTCAATTTGAGAGAGAATGTTTTCGACCGCCTCTTCTAGTTCGAGCATGAAGCGAATCTTCACTGGAGGCGGGTTAGGGTCGAGATAAAAGGAGAACAGCGTAGAATTGAATTAAGCGTTGGTTTCAATTAGGATTGCGGTGGCATGCGGAATTTCTTCGTAACATTGGTTGTTTTCTTAGGTGCGGCACTGATCGTATTCGCGCAGCAAAAAGCTGTGGCGCAGGGAAGTCCCGATTCCGAGGTGCGCGGCAAACCCATTCGGGGCGAACCGATCCGGAGACCTGCCAAAACCGACAGCGCTGTGGAGGTTAAGGCAGTGGAACCAAAAGCAACGGCGCCCAAATCACAGGAGCCAAAAAGAACCGGGTTCATGGATGTGAGTTTCGATAAGCTGGCAAACTTCACTTTCGAAGTGCCGGAAGGTCTCGTGCCCGGAAATGAAACAGGCAAAAGCAACGAGCAGATTCCCGCCGATGTCCGCGCCCTCAACAAAAAGAAAGTGTCACTCACCGGGTTTATGTTGCCGTTGAAAGTTGATAACGGCCTGGTGAGTGAAATGTTGATCATGAAAGATCAGTCCATGTGCTGCTACGGCGCGCAGCCGCGAATCAATGACTGGGTGAGCGTCAAGATGAGTGGCAAAGGGGTGAAATCCGTCATGGACCAACCGGTGACACTTTACGGCGAGCTGCGAGTGGGAGAAATGCTGGAGAACGGTTACCTCATTGGGATCTACGAGATGAGTGGTGAAAAGATGGATATCGCGCCGGAATAAGTTTCGACAAAACAATTTGGGATTTGAAAAGCCAACCGAAACAACTGTAAATCGCTGGCAGCCATGTCCGATCCAACGCATTTACCGCTCCTCCAACTCCGTGGAATCAGCAAGAGCTTTCCCGGCGTGAAGGCGCTTGCAGAAGTGGACTTCACGGTGCGCCGTGGGGAGGTGCATGCGTTGATGGGCGAAAATGGCGCGGGGAAATCCACACTGATCAAAGTGCTCACTGGTGTTTATCAGCGGGACGGTGGCTCCGCGCTGTTCGACGCGCACGACATCAATCCGAAAACTCCGCAGGACGCACAAAGAATCGGCATCAGCACGGTTTACCAGGAGGTTAACCTGATTCCTCATTTGTCTGTCGCGGAAAATATCTGCCTGGGGCGGCAGCGGAGTAAATTCGGTTTTCTCAACTGGCGCGAGATTCGGCGTCGCGCGGAAAAAGCGATGGCTCGCCTCGGCATCGCAGTGGATGTCGCGGAAACAGTGGCGAATTGTTCAATTGCCATTCAACAACTTGTGGCGATTGCCCGCGCGCTGGATATAGACGCGAAGCTTCTTATTTTGGATGAACCGACATCCAGCCTCGACGAGAAAGAAGTCGAACGGCTCTTCGGCGTTATGAGGAAACTAAAAGACGAAGGGCTTGGAATTGTCTTCGTCACTCATTTTCTTGACCAGGTTTACGCGGTATCCGATCGGATTACGGTTTTGCGCAATGGCAATTTTGTGGGTGAGTACGAAGCGGCGAGTCTTCCCCGGATCGAGCTGATCTCGAAAATGATGGGAAAAGAATTGAGCGAAGCCGATTTCAAAGCAGCCGACCGCAAAGAACATCAACGCGGCGAGACGCCACTTCTGCACCTTGAGAATGTGGGCCGACGTGGTTCGCTTAAGCCGCTGAACCTGGAAATTTTCGAAGGCGAAGTATTGGGATTGTCCGGGCTGCTCGGCTCTGGGCGCACGGAAACGGCGCGTCTCCTTTTTGGCGTGGATCAACCGGACAGCGGCACAACCCGGCTTGATGGAAATCCGATTAAGCTCAAATCACCACGACAGGCGATGGAGCGAAAATTCGGCTTTTGCCCGGAAGACCGGAAGACCGAAGCGATCATTCCAAATCTTTCCGTGCGTGAGAACATCGTGCTGGCGTTGCAGGTGAACCAGGGATGGATGCGCTACGTCTCGCGAGCAAAACAGAATGAACTGGCGGACAAATTCATCAAAGCGCTCAACATTAAAACGCCGCACGCCGAACAACCCATTCGCCTCCTGAGCGGCGGCAATCAACAAAAGGTAATCCTCGCGCGTTGGTTGGCGTCGCATCCGCGCCTCCTGATTTTGGACGAACCAACGCGGGGCATCGATGTCGGCGCAAAATTGGAGATCGAGAAACTGGTGGCGAGCCTGGCCGGTGAGGGCATGGCTATTCTCTTCATCTCCTCTGACCTCGAAGAAATGGTGCGGAACAGCCATAGGGTGGTTGTCTTGCGCGACCGGAAAAAAGTTTGTGAACTGCAAGGGGGAGAAATTTCAGAATCGGCAATCATGCATGCCATTGCCAAAGCAGAAAGTTGAATGATTGCATCGTTAACCGAAAAATCGGAAAAAGTGCTCCAATTCAACGATGCAACCATGTAACGATTTAAGCATTGCATCTGCATCCCTGAGTCTTTGGCTGAACGAATGAACACCTGGCACAAACTGAAATGGCCGATCATCGCCCTAGCGCTGGTGCTGCTGTTTAACTTCATTTTTAGCAGCGGCTTTTTCCAGGTGGAGATCAAGAATGGCCGGCTCTATGGAAGCCTGATTGATATCCTCCATCGAGCCGCTCCGGTCATGCTCATTTCGTTGGGAATGACTTTGGTGATCGCCACCGGGGGAATCGATTTGTCGGTCGGTTCAGTGATGGCGATCGCCGGGGCAGTGGCCGCGCTGCTCCTTACCAAGACGGAGCAACCCGTCGCCATGGTCATAATTATTTCCCTGGCAGTCTCGTTCTTGTTTGGAGTATGGAACGGGACATTGGTTGGTCTGTTTGGGATTACTCCGATTGTTGCGACGCTGATTTTGATGGTCTCCGGACGCGGTATAGCGCAGTTGTTGACCGACGGCCAAATCGTCACATTCGACAACAGCGCTTTCGAGTTCATCGGACGAGGAGCTTTGCTCGGCTTACCGTTCACCATCTGGCTGGTGCTTTTTACGTTTATTCTTCTCACAGTTTTTACGAAGAAAACAGCGGTAGGACTATTCATTGAGGCAACCGGAGACAACGAAAAAGCGAGCGCCTACGCCGGGGTGAACACAAACGTGGTGAAGATGCTGGTGTATGCCATTTGCTCGTTGCTGGCGGGACTGGCTGGCCTGATTGTGGCCACTGATATCAAAGCAGCCGATGCGAACAACGCAGGGCAATGGATCGAGTTGGATGCGATTCTCGCGGTGGTGATTGGGGGGACGGCGCTAACCGGAGGGCGTTTCTTTTTCGCCGGCTCGTTGCTCGGCGCAACTTTGATCCAGGCCCTGACCACCACCATTCTGACGCGCGGCGTTCCGGTGCAATGGACTCTTGTGGTAAAAGCGTTGGTGATCATAGCGGTTTGCCTGTTGCAATCTGAAACGTTTCGCCGGTTCATTTTGCCGCGGTGGAAAAAGGTTACGGTATGAATCTACGCGTTTTAAAACGGAATATTCCATTTGCGGCGACGGCAGTGGTTTGCGTGTTGTTGTATGTATTCGGCGCTGTTCAGTTCTACGATGAAAATTTCTTTTCTCTTCGGGTTTTCATCAATTTTTTCTACGACAACGCCTTCCTGGGGATAGCTGCAATTGGTATGACGTTTGTGATTTTGTCCGGGGGCATTGATCTATCGGTTGGTGGTGTGGTTGGTTTGGTGAGTGTGCTGCTGGCGATCCTGATGGAAAACCATGGGGCTCCTCCCGTTATCGCCATTCCGTTAGTGCTGCTTTTGGGTGCGGGATTGGGAACGGTGATGGGAGTATTCGTCCATTATTTTGCGCTGCCAGCCTTTCTGGTCACTCTGGCCGGAATGTTCTTTGCGCGTGGCATGGCGCTTGTGTTGCAGTACGAATCGGTTCCGATCACAAAGCACGTTGATTCAATCAACTCCACACTTTCGCTGCCGCTTGGTTCAGGGCTGCAGCTCCCTTCTTCGGCGTTGATTTACCTGGGCGCCTTTGTGCTCGCACTGTGGCTCGCGCATTTCACCCGGTTCGGTCGCAACGTTTATGCCGTCGGAGGAAATGAACAATCCGCAACCCTCATGGGCCTGCCGGTTGCCCGCACAAGGGTTGGTGTTTACACGTTGAGCGGCTTCTGCGCAGCGCTCGCGGGGGTCACTTACTCTCTTTACACTTCGTCTGGCAATCCAAACGCCGGCATGGGTCTGGAGCTGGATGCGATTGCGGCTGCCGTAATCGGTGGAACGCTCCTGAGCGGTGGCGTGGGCTACCTGGCGGGAACCTTTGTTGGCGTCCTGATCTTCGGGATCATCCAGACCACAATCATTTTCCAGGGCACACTTAGCTCCTGGTGGACGAAGATTGTTGTCGGCGGATTGTTGCTCCTTTTTATCCTGCTGCAAAAAGGGATCCAGGCGAAAAAACTTCGACCAAAGAATTAAACTCTGCAAACGTCTCTATATCCATGAAATTGAAACCTCGTTCATTCGTAGTGCTTTGCGCACTTTTGCTCGCGCAGGTCGCGACCGCGGTTGATTACCAGAACCCGGTGCTCCGCGGCGATTTTCCAGATCCTTCCGTGATTCGGGTTGGCGAAGATTATTGGGCAACTGCAACCGCCTCCGAATGGGCGCCTTTATTCCCCATTCTTCATTCACGCGATTTGATCAACTGGGAACTCAAAGGCCATGTCTTTTCAGAGAAGCCCACATGGTCCAAGCAGAATTACTGGGCGCCGGAACTCGAATATCATAAAGGCACATTCTTCGTTTACTACACCGGTCGAAACCCGAAGGACAACCGCCTCCACATTGCTGTCGCCACGGCTCCGGATGCGCTTGGTCCATGGACTGATCACGGACCGATGATCGGGCAGGAAGATGGGTCTATTGATGGCATCATTGAAACCGACGAGAAGGGCGATCGCTACATGCTCTGGAAAAACGACGGCAACAGCCGCAATGAACCCACTTTTATTTACGCCCAGAAACTTTCTGAAGACGGGTTGAAGCTGGTTGGCGAAATGAAGCAACTGATTCGCAACGACCAACCCTGGGAAGGCAAACTCATTGAAGGTCCTGACGTGCTGAAGCGCGGCGATTATTTTTACATGTTTTATGCAGGAGCTGGATGCTGCGGCAAGCAATGCAGCTACGGCACAGGTGTAGCACGTTCGAAGAGTTTGCTGGGACCTTACGAAAAATATGCAAAGAATCCGATCGTGACGCACAACGACGAATGGCGTTGCCCCGGACACGGAACCATTGTGAGTACCCCTGATGGTCGCGACTTTTTCCTTTATCATGCCTACGACGCTAAAGACACCGTTTACGTCGGGCGCCAGGGTGTGCTGGATGAGATCAAATGGGGTGCAGACGGTTGGCCGAGCATTAACCAGGGCCGGGGTACCAGTGCGCTGGCGAAATCCCCTTTTGGCAAAGCGCAAAAACCGCGCACGGATTTTGAGGACGATTTTACAAATGAGAAACTAGGCCTTCACTGGCAATGGCCGCACATCATGGAGCCCAGTTACAAGATAGAGAAAGGCGAGCTGATCCTCCGCACGGGCGAAGGCCGGGGTGATAACCTCTTCGGTTCCGCTGTTGCCGTTCAAACGAGCACTGGAAACTATGCTGCCACCACCCTGGTCCACACCATTGATTTACAGAACGGGAGCAAAGCCGGTCTGTTTGCGTTTGGCGATTGGCACAATGCGATCGGCATCGTTCTCGGCGGCGGCAAAGCGGAATTGATTAAGCGGCACAGAAACAAAGATGAAGCGCTCGCCTCGATAAAAATTCCGGAGAGCGAAAAGGTATACCTGCGAATGACCGCGACGGACGGGCATAAACTAAGCTTTGCTGTATGGGCCGATGGCAAGTGGCTTGAGATCGGTGCGGACCTGAATGTATCTGGTGATTTCCTCCCACCGTGGGATCGTGGGGTTCGGGTTGCACTGACTGCCGGCGGGAGCGAAAGTGCGACTGCAAGGTTTGATTGGCTGCGGGTGATTAACCAGGAAATAGCAGCCAAATAGAATTTTGGAAGCGTATTCGGCACGAATGGAGAGATTGCACTGAACAAGTGGATTTCACTCTTATAGTTTGTGCTGATTTCCCTGAGCAATCCGAGCTTATCGGTGGTTTGAGTGAATAGTGGGTGTGATTTTAAACGGGTGAGATTGCGCAAATTCGGAGCGCGGCCGTACGGTTGGACCACTTTTGGTTCTGTTTGAACCTAAAAACGGCAGATACTCGATAAAAGTGTCGATCAGAAGGACCGAGGTTTGTCTTTGCAACTACGATTCAACTGCGGAGCAATTGAAACAACCGTCACCCGTGGGATGATGCAATCGATAGCGAGGATCGCCTGATTTTCAGGCGTTTAGGAAGGTTTTCGGATGATCCGAAAGTGGCCTGGAACGTGTGCGGACGGTTTCCGGATGATCCGAAAGTGGCCTGGAACGTGTGTGGACGGTTTCCGAATGATCCGAAAGTGGCCTGGAACGTGTGCGGACGGTTTCCGAA